>DASYBO010000132.1:0-25232 GCA_036500685.1 Pseudonocardiaceae bacterium
GAGAACTCGACATCGTAGCAGGGGCGGTCGGCCAGCACGTCCGTCGCGGCGACCACCATGGTCGGGCGGCCGTCCGCGCCGATCAGCTCGTCGCCGACCGCGACGGCGCCCATGGTGGTCCAGCCGTTCGGCGTCGGCGACCAGCACGGTGCCGTCCGAGAACTCCACCTCGTAGCAAGGGCGGCCGTGCATGATCTCGGTCGCCGCGACCACTCGCGTCGAGCGGCCGTCCGCGCCGAGCAGTTCGTCGCCGACCCGGACCTCGCCCATCGTGGTCCAGCCGGTCGGGCTGGGCAGCGGAGTGTCCAGGGCGAGCGCCTTGCCGACACCTGGCCGGGCCGCGACGATGATCATCTGGCCGGGGTGCAGGCCGTTGGTGACCTCGTCGAGGTCGACGAAGCCGGTTGGCACGCCGAGCGAGGAGCCGCCGCGCGAGGCGATGGCGTCGATCTCGTCCATGGTGGGCTGCAACAGCTCTTCCAGCGAGGTGTAGTCCTCGCTGGTGCGCCGCTCGGTGACCTCGTAGATCGCGGCCTGGGCGCGGTCGACGACCTGGTCGATCTCGTCGCCCTCGGCGCCGTTGTAGCCCAGCTGCACGATGCGGGTGCCGGCCTCGACGAGCCTGCGCAGGATCGCCTTTTCCGCCACGATCTCGGCGTAGTAGCCGGCGTTGGCCGCCGTGGGCACGGTGGCGATCAACGTGTGCAGGTAGGGGGCGCCGCCGACGCGGCCGAGTTCGCCTCGGCGTTCGAGTTCGGCGGACACGGTGACCGGGTCGGCCGGTTCGCCTCGGCCGTAGAGGTCAAGGACGCAGTCATAGACGGCCTGGTGCGCGGGGCGGTAGAAGTCGCCGGGGCCGAGGACCTCGATCACGTCGGCGATCGCGTCCTTGCTCAGCATCATGCCGCCGAGGACCGACTGCTCCGCGGCGAGATCCTGCGGCGGTTGTTTGTCGAACCCACCGGCCGAGGTTGTCCGGTCGTCCGTCAGTGCCACCGCGCAGCATCCCTTCGATCAGGTGTTCGAATCGTACCGCTGCCCGGTGACATTTCGGGGCAGGCCGCCAGGCGACGCTAGAACACCCACATGGCCCACACAAACCGCGTTGTGGACGCCGCTGTGGACAGCTTGGGGACAGCCAACACCACCCTGACCACAGGCGCGAATCATGCTGGGGACAACCTGGGGACAACTCGCCGGGCACCTGATAAACCCGCAGTTCCAGGCCTGTGTACTGGGTGTGGAAAAAATACCCGGAAACTACGTCGGCGTGTCGCGGGAAAGCTCGTGCTCGGCGTGTCGGCGCGGCCGGAACGAGTGAGTTACCCACAACGCCGAGGGTGCGCTGCGCGAGGACCGCATTGCGACGAACGAGCGACAGCGCCGGCCATCCGGGTGACTCCCGGAGTGGCCGGCGCCGTGCGGTCGATGTCGTTCAGTCGGTCGCGGTGACCTCGAGGTTGAAGGAAACGGACACATCGGGGTGCAGCCGGACGTTGACCGGGTGCTTGCCGACGGTCTTGATGTGACCCTTGAGTTCGACGGCGCGCTTGTCCAGGTTCGGACCGCCGGCCGCCTTGACCGCGGCGACGATGTCGCCGGTGGTGACCGAGCCGAACAGCTTGCCGCTGCCGCCGGCCGCCTTGGCCGGCAGCTTCACGTTGCCAAGGCCCTCGATGGTGGCCTTGATCTCCTTGGCGTGGTCGAGGTCGCGGACTCGGCGACCCTCCTGCGCGCGACGGATGGTGGCGACCTGCTTCTCGGCGCCGCGGGTGGCCACCATGGCCATGCCGCGGGGCAGCAGGAAGTTGCGGCCGTAGCCGTCCTTGACCTCGACGACGTCGCCCGGACCGCCGAGGCCGCTCACGTCAGCGGTGAGAATCAGCTTCATGGTTACCTTGCTCCTGGCGTAGCCGCGATCAGCGGGCGGTCGAGGTGTAGGGCAGCAGCGCCATTTCGCGCGCGTTCTTCACGGCGATCGCGACGTCGCGCTGGTGCTGGCTGCAGTTGCCGGTCACCCGACGGGCGCGGATCTTGCCCCGGTCGGAGATGTACTTGCGGAGCAGCCCGGTGTCCTTGTAGTCGATGAGGTTCGCGCTCTTGTCCTTGCAGAAGACGCAGACCTTCTTCTTGGGCTTACGAACGGGTGGCTTTGCCACGGTGAGAACTCCTGTGTTTCAACGCTGGAAAGGAAAGACTGGACGAAGAGAGGACCTGCCGGTCAGAACGGCGGTTCCTCGGCGAAGCCGCCACCGCCGCCGGAAGAGGCAGCGGGCGCGGAGCCCCACGGGTCGTCAGCGGGTGCACCACCGCCGCCACCGCCGCCACCGCCGAAGCCACCGCCGCCACCACCGGTACCCCGGGAGGCTTTGTTGACCTTGGCGGTCGCGTAGCGCAGGGACGGGCCGACCTCGTCGACCTCCATCTCGATGACGGTGCGCTTCTCGCCTTCCTTCGTGTCGAAGGTGCGTTGGCGCAACCGGCCCTGCACGATGACGCGCATGCCTCGGGTCAGCGACTCGGCCACGTTCTCCGCGGCATGCCGCCAGATGCTGCAGCGGAGGAACAGCGCTTCGCCGTCCTTCCACTCGCCACTGGCCCTGTCGAAGGTGCGTGGGGTCGAAGCGACCGTGAAGCTGGCCACCGCGGCACCCGCTTGCGTGAAGCGCAGTTCCGGATCGGCGGTCAGGTTCCCGACCACCGTTATCGTCGTTTCACCAGCCATGTCGCTCGACCTCCGCTGTTGTTCAGGCCTTGGCCTTGGCCTTGGTGGCCTTGGCGGGATCACGCCGCAGGACCTTGGTCCGCAGGACGGTCTCGTTCAGCGACAGCTGGCGGTCCAGTTCCTTGACCGCGTCCGGCTCCGAGTTCACGTCGACAAGGGCGTAGATGCCCTCCGCGTGCTTGAGGATCTCGTAGGCGAGCCGGCGCTTACCCCACACGTCGACCTTTTCCACACTTCCACCGGAAGTACGGATGACGTTGAGGAAGGTCTCCAGCGACGGCGACACAGTGCGCTCGTCGAGACTGGGGTCGAGGATGATCATTACCTCGTAGTGACGCATTGAGACCACTCACCTCCTGTGGACTGGTACGGCCACGGACGGTCCGTGGCAGGAGGGCCGTTGCGTCAGCAACCCGTCAAGGCTACCAGCAGCGCGAACGCGGTCCGTGAACCGGGCAGGTTAGACGGGCTTGACCTTGCGCAGCACCCAGGTGCGCACCAGAGCGGCGGTCGCGCCGGACAAGGCGAGCACGGCGAGCAACATCGGCAGGCCGATGCCGTTGCCGCCCGGAGTGGACAGGGAGCCGAGTGCCTGCGCCTCGCCCGCGGTCTGGATGCCGTCGGGCACGGTGTTGTTGCCGTTGTTCAGCACGCCGTAGCTTGGCGAGTACCCGGGCACGCTGCCGCCGTAGCGGACCCCCGGTGACGGCGCGAACAAGCCGGCGCTGGCGAACGGGATGCCCGAGTAGCGGGCCAGTGGCGACTCGGCGAGGCCGTTGTCGAGCAGTTGGGCCGCGCCGAAGGCTGGGTTGCCGAGCAGATCGGTGCCGCCGAGGCCGGGGAAGTTGGGCACCGGTTCGTTGCTGGTCGGGCCTTGGCCCTGGCCGCCGCCGGTGCCGTTCGGGTCACCGGGCGGGGTCTGGGTGCCGCCGGGACCGCTCGGGTTACCAGGGGAAGTGGTCTTCGAGGGCAAGCCGAGGCTCTGGCCGGCCTGCGCGCCCAGGTTCGACAGCGTCTGGGTGCCGTCCTGGACCGGCGCGACGGCCGCGTTCACGCCCTGCACGGTGACGCCGCAGCCTGCGGCGAGGCTGGACTGCACGTCGCCGACGACGGTGCCGAGGATCGGGCCGAGCAGCGGGATCGGCTTGATCGCGGCGACCACCGCGTTGGCGATCTGGCCGCCGGTGATGAAGCCGGTGCCGGTCGGAATCGCGCCGATCGGGATCGGCGGCAGCGCGTCGAACGCGGACTGGAAGGCCGAGCCGAGCAGGCCGAGTGAGACCGCGTTCACGATGTTGACCAGCGGCTGCACCACCGCACCAGGACTCAGTTCGACCGGGGTGCCCGGCGCGCCCTGGATGGTGCTCGCGCAACTGCCGACGACGATCGGCGTTGCGGCCTGCGCAGGCGTCGCGGCGAACAGCCCGGTAGCCGCCACGGCGACGGTCAGTGTCGACGCGGCGACGAAACGAGTCCACCGTGCGTGCATGCCTTGGTCCCTCCGGTCGCTACCGGCCGGTAGTGTCGTGATGTGCAACGACCGTATCCCGCTCTGGTGACGCGGGATACCCGGATCGGTGCCAAACAATCACCCTCAACAGCGATTTCCGCCGATCGTCGTAGTGGCGAGTCCGGCACGGACGCCGCAACGCAGCCGGCTGACCTGCCCACTACCCTGTGGAGAATGCGCATCGGTGCCCACGTCCGGGATGAAGATCCACTCGGCGCGGCGGCGCAGCGAGAAGCCGAGGTCGTGCAGTTCTTCCTGGCCGACCCGCAAGGCTGGAAGTCGCCCAAGCCGCACCCGCAGGCTGATGGTCTGCGCGCGAGCGGGCTGACCATCTTCATCCACTCGCCCTACGTCCTCAACGTCGCCTCGACCAACAACCGGATCCGGATTCCGAGCCGCAAGCTCGTCGTGCAGCACGCCGCTGGCGCGGCCGCGCTCGGTGCGCTCGGCCTCGTCGTGCACGGCGGCCACCTGAACAAGGACGAGGATGCCGGGATCGGCTTCGCGAACTGGCGCAAACTGTTCGAGCGCCAGGCCGACGAGGGCGGGTTCGCGGTACCGATCCTGATCGAGAACACCGCGGGCGGCGACAACGCCATGGCGCGCAGTTGGGACACGCTGGCCAGACTCTGGGACGCGGTCGGCGAGTTGGGTGCCGGGTTCTGCCTTGACACCTGCCATGCGTTCGCCGCCGGCGAGGACCTCACCGACATCGTGGACCGGGCCAAGGCCATCACCGGCCGCATCGACCTGGTGCACCTGAACAACTCACGGGACGAGTTCGGCTCGGCCCGCGACCGGCACGCCAACATCGCCGACGGCACCATCGAACCCGAACTGCTGGCCGCGGTGGTGGCCGGTGCGAACGCGCCGGTCGTGGTGGAGACACCGGCCGAGGGGCAGGCCGAGGACATCCGCTACCTGCGGTCGGTGCTGGAGCGGTGAGCGTGCGCGCCGACGGTCAGCCCTCTGGCTCGCCATCGACCGACACCACCGAACTGCCCGCCGACGCGCCGAAACGATCACGCTTCCGCGACCTCGGCGCACTGGCGCTGGTCGCCGTCGTGCTGCTCTGCGGGCTCACGCTGATCTTCGGTTTCCTGAACAAGAACCGCTGCACCGGCCCGGTCTTCGACTCGCTCGGCCGCACCGAGAACTTCCTCAAGACCGCCTACCAGGAGGTCTGCTACTCCGACGTCCAGTACCTGTGGGTCGGCCGCGACATCGACCAGCACGTTTTCCCGTACGTGGACGGCGACATCACCAAGGACGGCCAGCTCACCGGCGGGACCGTCGAGTACCCGGTGCTCACCGGCCTGCTGATGTGGCTCGGCGCCTACTACGCGCACAACGACCACCAGTTCCTGATCTACTCCGCCCTGCTGCTGGCCCCGTTCGCGCTGTTCGCGGCCTGGGCGTTGGGCCGGCTGGCCCGCTGGCGCGCGCTGATCTGGGCGCTGGGCCCACCGCTGGTGCTCTACGCCTTCCACAACTGGGACCTTGCCGCGGTCGCCTGCGCGGTCGGCGCGGTCTATGTGCTGCACCGCGGCTGGGGCCGGGCCGGGCGGGACCGGCCACTGGCGCAGCGGGCCACGTTCGCGTCGGTGCTGCTCGGCTTGGGTTTCGCGTTCAAGCTCTATCCGGCGATCTTCGTGCTCCCACTGATGTTCTACGTGCTCACCGGCGGGTTGAACGGTCACGAACTGCCGACCGGCAAACGCTGGAACGTGGTCGGCATGATCCGGGTCGGACTCGCCGCGATCGGCGCCGCGCTCGTGGTCAACGTGCCGTTCATGCTGGCCGGCTTCCGCGGCTGGAAAGCCTCGTTCACCTTCCAGGAACTGCGCCAGGTCGACATCACCACGAACTCGATCTGGTTCTGGGGTTTCCGGCCGGAGTCCGACCCGTCCGACGTCACGTTCCAGAACCTGGTCAGCGTGCTGTCCCCGCTGACCATCCTGTTGGCCTTCGCGGCGGCCTGCCTGATCGGCTGGTCGCGCTTCCGCAAGGAGGGCACCTATCCGTGGATGGCGGTGTCCGCGGCGATGCTGTGCGGGTTCCTGCTGTTCCACAAGGTGCACTCGCCGCAGTACACCCTGTGGCTGGTGCCGATGTTCGTGCTGATGCGGGTGCGCTGGACCTGGGTGCTGGCCTACGGCATCGCCGACATCGCGCTGGGCGTCGGCATCTTCCGGTACTACTACTCCATCGAGTACCTGCACAGCTACGGCATCTACAGCGGTTTCGCCGAGCAGGCCACCACGATCGGCATCTGGGGTCAGGCCGCGCTGCTGGTATGCCTTTTCTTCGTGTTCGCGAGATCGAAGTCCACAGTGGACGAACTGGACGAGCGAGCCGAACTCAGCCGGCCACCGCGTATCGGCGGGCCCGCCCCAGCGTGAACACGTCCGGCGCGTCCTCGAGGAAGCCGCCGCATGGGTCGTCGTCCCCGGCGATCCGCACCAGATCCTTCGACGGTTTGTAGATGTCTCTGACGATCGAGGCGCACAACCCGAGGACGGCAAGATCGCGGATGATCACCATGCCGAGGAACCAGCCCTGCGGCAGACCACGGTCGGGCATGTGCTGGCTGGCCAGCGTGGTCTCCAGGTAGTAGGCCATCCTCGGGAACCAGACCAGCGCGTCCAGCACCATCCAGGTGATCACCGCGCGCCAACGCGGCACCGCGAGCACGGCCAACGGGACAAGCCACAACGAGTACTGCGGACTCCACACCTTGTTGGTCAGCAGGAATGCCGCGACCAGCAGGAAGCACAACTGGGCCAGCCGAGGCCTGCGCGGCGCGGCCAGTGCCAGGTAACCGATGCCGATGCAGCAGGCCAGGAACAGCACCAGGGTGACCGTGTTCAGTACCGAGGGCGCCGCGTTCGGCGGCAGGTTCGGGTCGAACCCGGTCCAGCCGGTGAAGTAGGAGATCGCGTTGTAGACCGTGTCGGGGTCAGCGCCCCTCGTGGTGTTGAGCCGGAAGAACTCCCACCAGCCCGATGGGTAGAGCAGCGCGAACGGCGCGTTCACCGCCACCCAGGTGAGCACGGTGGCCAGCACCGCTCTGCCGCCCTCGCGCAGTTTGCCGGTGCGCAGGCACAGCAGTAGCAACGGCAACAGCAGGAACGCCGGATAGAGCTTCGCCGCGGCACCGAGCCCGAGCATGATGCCGGCCAGTGCCGGCCGTTTTCGGGCCCAGGCGAGCAGGCCGACCGCCGCGAACGCGGTCGCGATCGCGTCGAAGTTGGTGAACGCCTGCACGATCACCAGAGGCGATGCGGCCATCAACACCGCGTCCCACGGCCGCCGCCGAGCTGTTCGCGTCACCGCCCACACGGTGACCAGCCAGAACAGGCCGAGGAACAGCGCGCTGAAGTCGAAGTAGACGATCACGGTCAACGCGGTCGGCAGAAACCCGGTGGTACTGGCCAGCTGTACCCAGCCCTGCGCCAGCTTGGCGTTGATCCACTGGAACAGCCCGGTCAGCACCGGGTACTCCATGTACCGGACCTCGGCCTGCGGCGTGCCGGGGTTGTCGATCCAGGACGTCCTGTACGGGAACATGCCCGGCTGGTCGAGCCGCTCCGCGGTGTAGAGCGGCACGATGTCGGAGTAGCAGAACGACACGTACTGCCGGTCGGCCTGCCAGTTGAGCTGTATCTGCCCGCTCGAGTCGCGGTACTCCTGGACGCACGGCGACTTGTCCAGCCAGGAGAACATCAGCGTCACGCAGGCGATCACCAGCACAACGCGCAGCGGCGACCAGTACCAGTGCCGGCCGATGGTGGCGTGGCGCCCCAGCGGCCCGCCGAAGGTCTTGCTGACCTGCTTGCCGATCGACTCGGTCCAGCTCGGGATGACGCGTTCATCCGGTTCGAGCGTGTCGACGTCGTCGTCGGACGACGACGCCTTGGCCGGCGTGGTCGTCCCTGGCTCCTGCGCTTGCGACGAGCTGCTCACCACCTGCCGGATCGTACGGGGCCCGATGTCTGAACCGTGTCGGGACCGGACAACGAGTGTGGGCCGGCAGCGATGCTGCCGGCCCACAAGTTCGTGATCAGTCGTGCTAACCGCCTGGCAGCGGTCCGCCGGTATTGCCGCCCCCGTGGCCGTTGCCGTTGCCGCCGCCGGGACCTCCGCCGCCCGTCGACGGTTGACAGATCAAGCCGCAATGGCCACCACCCTGCCCCGTCGTATCGGTGGGCGTTTGATTCGTGGTGGTCGAGTTGGTGGTCGAGGTGTTGTTACCGCCTCCGCCGCCCGGGTTGTTCGGCTGGCTGCTCTGGCTCGCCGGGGTCTGGTTCAGCGGTGTGTTGTTGGCGAAGTTCCAGGTGCCGTTGATGTCGGTGTAGGTGGCGAACTGCTGGACGGGCTGGTTGCCCAGCACCGCGTTCATGTAGGTCTGCCACATCAGCCCGGGGTCGTCGTGGCCGAACACCACATAGGGTGTTTTGCTGCCGGCGGCCTCGGTGTTGTTGCTGACACCGAAGATCGGTGCGGTGCCGTCGTAGTGCCCCATCCACACGGCGCTGACCACACTCGGGGTGAACCCGGCCATCCAGGCGTCCGAGTCGTAGTTGTTCAGCGCGGCACCGGTCTTGGGGTCATTGTAACCCTGGGTGCCGGTCTTCGCGGCCACCGGCCGGTTGGAGGAGAGCCCGAGCTTGTCCGTCGACGCCACCTGGTTCATCGAGTCGATCACGGTGTGGGCGATGGAGTTGCTGGTCGCCTCGTCGCCGAAGGCCGGGACGGCAGGGGTGTTGAACGTGTAGATCGTGTTGCCGCCCTGGTCGACCACCTTGGTGATGAAGTGGCTCGGGATGTAGTTGCCGTAGTTGGCCAGCGTCGCGTAACCCTGCGCCTGATCCCTCGGCGTGACCGGGTACTGGCCGATCGAGATACCACCCTCGACGACGCCGTTGGTGTCCTGCAGGCTCGGCACGACGCTGGGCCCATTGCCCGAGGTGTTCTTCATCGTCTGTGGGATGCCGGCCTCGAAGGCCGTTTTCCGCACCTTCTGCACGCCCGTGTTGACGCCCATCGCGTAGAACACGGTGTTGAGCGACTGGGTCATCGCGTCCTTGACCGTGGCCGCCGGATTGGCCTCGCCCTCGGAGTTGTGCACGACGTGCCCGGCGATGGTCAGCGTGCCGCTGCCGTTGTAGATCGTGTTCAGGCCCTCCTGGGTCGGATCGTTCTCCAACGCGGAGGCGAACACGTAGGGCTTGAACGACGAACCCGGCTGGTGCGGGGTGTCGGCCATGTCGTACTGGGTGGCGGTCGGATCGTTCCCGCCGTACCAGGCGATGATTCCGCCGTTGGTGGGATCGATCGAGACCAGTGCGGCGGCCTCGGTCGCCTTGATCTGTCTGCCGTCCACCGTCACGGGTTTACCGTTGAAGATCAGCGGACCGCCGTTGGTGTAAGCCGAATCCTTGGCCATCACCGTCTGCACGGCGCTCTGCGCGGCCTGCTGCGCGGCGGGCTGGATCGTGGTGTAGACCTTCGCGCCCAGCCGCTGCAGGGTCTCCGAGTCCAGTTTGTTGGCGTTGAGCTCACCCTGGACCTGCTGGACGATCAGCCGCGTTTCCCACGGCAGGTTGCCGTCCGCGGTCGTTGCCGGCAGGACCTGCGGCAGTTGCGCGCTCTGCTCACCCGGCTGGAGCCAGCCGTCCTTGGCCATCTGGGCCATCACGTAGGTGAACCGGGTGTTCTGGTAGGTGTGGCTGTTCGCCCGGCCCGGCGACTGGATCAGCCCGGCCAGCAATGCTGCCTGCGGATCGGTCAGCTGGTCCGGCGTCGTGTTGAAGAAATTCTTGGCGGCTGCGCCGATGCCGTAGGAGTGCCGTCCGAAGTAGACGATGTTCAGGTACGAGGCCATGATCTCCGGCTTGTCCACGGTCCGGCTCATCTTGTACGCCTTGACCATCTCGGCGAGTTTCGTCGAGAGCGGCAGCGAACCGAGGAACCCGGGATTCGTGGCCTGCTTGATGTACTCCTGGGTGATCGTGGAGGCACCACCGGAGCCGCCGGTCGCCTGGTTGTACGCGGTGCGCAGGATGGCCTTGAGGTCGACGCCCGCGTTGGTCTGGAACGTCGCGTCCTCGGCCGCCTCGACCGCGTGCTGGATGTTCTGCAGCTTGGGCAGGTCGCTGACCTGGATCAGCTTGTGGTTGTTCTGGTCGGTGCCGATGGTGTCCATCACGCTGTTGTCGGCGTAGTAGATCGTGATCGGCTGGTTGAGCGTCTGCGCGACGACCTTCGGGTCCGGCACATTGACGATCTGGTACATGACGAAGAACGCGACGATCGGCGCGACGATGCCCAGACCGACCAGAACGTAGAGGGTGCGCCGGGAGCGGCGGAAGATCTTCTGCTTGAGGATCGTCTTGCGGGCCTCGTCGCTGAGCATCGCGCTTCCCACCCGGCTGCCACGGCGGCCGTCGCGGTCCCGGTCGTGTGCCTCGGCCGCGTTGGCCGCCCATTCGGTGGCGTGATCATCGTCACGGTGGGTCAGCAGGTCGGGTTCGCGGTCGTAGGACTGCTCGCTGACCGGGGGCAGGTTCTCGGTGGACGGCTCGAACGGCCCCGCCGGTCTGCCGCTGCGGCTCGGTCCGCCGGGACGGCCGGCGTTCGGTCCGCCGGGCGGGCCCTGCTGCGGTCGCTGGCCGGCCGGAGGACGCCCATTCGGCACCCTGGAGGTTGGCGGCGGACCCTGCGGATTGCGCGGCCCACCGGGCGGCGTGCCCTGCTGCGGCTGCCGGGGCGCCGGGCGCTGGCCCTGCTGCGGCGGCTGCCCAGGCTGGTTCGGCGGCTGCTGACCAGGCTGTTGGCCCGGTTGCTGACCTGGCTGTTGACCCGGCTGTTGACCGCGGCCCCTCGGGTCGCCGGGTGGCGTGCCCCGGCCGGGGGTACGACCCTGCGCCGGACGTCGCGCCGGTGGCGGCTGACGACGTGGCTCATCGTCACGGTGGTCATTCACAGCTACATGGCCTCCCAGATCGCCGCACTCGGGTATGCGGCGTTCGGTGGTCGTACTCTTCCCGGCGCGGTGTCAGAACGACGTCATCACTCCGACGCCGTCCTCCTGCGCGGGCCGTTGACATCCACGTCCCGTGTTCCCAGGACGTATGACTGCACCAGGTGGTTCCAACTACATGTACGACAAACTTCAACCACGTAGACGTTGAACTCGCCGTAAAGCGTGGCCATCCTGCCCAGTTCGTCCGGTGTGCGCGCCGAGCCCGAAGCGTGCTTCAACTCGTCCCCGTACACCCAGGAGACCAGCGTCAACGGCTCCTTGCGGCACACCGGGCAGGTCACTTCGCTCGGTCGACCGTGGAACTTGGCCGCGCGGAGCAGGTACGGGCTGGCGTCGCAGACCTCGGAGGTCCCGACCCGGCCCGAGTAGACCTCCGCGAGCAGCGCTCGACGCTGCAACGCGTAGTCCACCACCTGCCGTTGGGTTCGCACGCACAACAGCGTACGTGGCGCGCTCGGCTCACCGATCGTCCGTTTGGGTCAGCCTCGACGTGATCCCGGCACGCGCCGTGTTCAGCGCCACAATCCGCGAGCATAATTCGATGCGTCGATGTATCGCGGCGATATAGTGAGGTGGAGCATCGAGCGACAGGAACGAAGGTCGCACAGGGCGTGTTCAGTCGGCGTTGCGTGGAGGTGACTCGTGATCGAATTCGCCGTCCTCGGCCTGTTGCACGAGGCACCGATGCACGGTTACGAGCTCCGCAAGCGTTTGGCGAGTCGACTCGGCGCCTTCCAGGCGTTCTCCTACGGCTCGCTCTACCCGGCGCTGCGCAGGCTGCTGCGGGCCGGGCTGATCGCCGAGGAGGACGTCGAACCCAACGGTGACCGGGCGTCGTGGGGCCGCAGAGCCAAACGCGTCTACAAGCTGACCGCGGAGGGCAAGGAGCGGTTCGCGACGCTGGTCACCGAGGGCGGCCCGGAAGCCTGGGACGACGATGGGTTCGGCGTGCACCTCGCCTTCTTCTCCCGTACCCCGGCCGAGGCCAGGATGCGGATCCTGGAGGGCAGGAGGCGCAGGGTCGAGGAGCGCAGGGAGGGCCTGCGGGCCACGTTGGCAAGGGCCGGTGAGCAGATCGACCGCTATACGCGGGAGTTGCACCGGATGGGCCTGGAGTCGAGCGAGCGCGAAGTGCGCTGGCTCAACGAGTTGATCGAGCACGAACGTGCCGAAGCTCAGGAAACCGACCACGAGTCCGATTCCTGAGCGCACCAACAAAACGAAGTACGAGAACGAAGGAGGCCCCGACACATGGGCGAGCACCGCCGAAGCATTCGGGTGGCAATTGTCGGCGTCGGTAACTGCGCTGCGTCTCTGGTGCAGGGAGTGCACTACTACCGCGACGCCGACCCGGAAACCCGGGTGCCGGGTCTGATGCACGTGCAGTTCGGGGACTACCACGTGCGCGACGTCGAATTCGTGACCGCGTTCGACGTCGACGCGAAAAAGGTCGGCGTCGACCTCTCCGAGGCCATCGTGGCCAGTGAGAACAACACCATCAAGATCTGCGACGTGCCGCCGCTTGGCGTGCCGGTGCTGCGCGGGCACACCTTCGACGGTCTCGGCGAGTACTACTCCGAGATGATCACCGAGTCCGACGAGCAGCCGGTCGACGTGGTCGGCGCGCTGCGCGCGGCCCAGGTCGACGTGCTGGTGTCCTACCTGCCGGTGGGTTCCGACGAGGCGGACCGCTTCTACGCGCAGTGCGCCATCGACGCGGGTGTCGCGTTCGTCAACGCGCTGCCGGTGTTCATCGCATCGGATCCGGTGTGGGCGGCCAAGTTCACCGAGGCCGGCCTGCCGATCATCGGCGACGACATCAAGTCCCAGGTCGGCGCGACCATCACGCACCGGGTGATGGCCAAGCTGTTCGAGGACCGCGGTGTCGAGTTGCTGCGCACGTATCAGCTGAACGTGGGCGGCAACATGGACTTCATGAACATGCTGGAGCGCAAGCGCCTGGTGTCCAAGAAGATCTCCAAGACCCAGTCGGTCACCTCGCAGATTCCGCACGAGATGGGCAAGGCCGATGTCCACATCGGACCGTCGGACCACGTACCGTGGCTCAACGACCGCAAGTTGGCCTTCGTTCGCCTTGAGGGCAGGGCATTCGGCGACGTTCCGCTCAACCTCGAGTACAAGCTGGAGGTGTGGGACTCGCCGAACTCGGCCGGCGTCATCATCGACGCGGTGCGGGCCGCGAAGATCGCGCTGGACCGCGGTATCGCCGGTCCGGTCAACTCGGCGTCGTCCTACTTCATGAAGTCCCCGCCGGTGCAGTACTCCGACTCCGAGGCCTACGACGCGGTGGAGCAGTTCATCCGAGGCGAGGTCGAGCGCTGAGCCGGGCTACCGTGCGGCTATGACACAGCAAGATCCGCCGCTGGCGCTGGTTACCGGCGCCAGTGGCGGCATCGGTGCCGCCATCGCCCGCGCGCTCGGGCCGACCCACCGCCTCCTGCTCGGCGGCCGGGACCGAGACGTCCTCGACGAACTCGCGGCATCGCTGCCCGACGCGCAGCCCTTCCCGGTCGACCTGACCGACCCCCAATCGCTGCGCGCCGCCACCGATGGCATTGAAACGCTGGACGTTCTCGTGCACAGCGCGGGCGTGGTCACCATCGCACCGCTGCACGCGACCCCGGTCGAGGTGTGGCGGCAGACGATGGACGTCAACGTCATCGCGGTGGCCGAACTGACCAGGGTGTTGCTGCCAGCGTTGCGCGCCGTGCGAGGCCGGGTCGTGCTGATCAATTCCGGCGCGGGCAAGCGGGTCAGCCCGAACTGGGGTTCCTATGGCGCAAGCAAGTTCGCCCTGCGCGGCTATGCCGAGGCGCTGCGTGTCGAGGAGGAACCCAACGGCGTCCGGGTGACCACGATCTACCCCGGCCGCACCGCCACCGACATGCAACGCGACGTCCGCGCGGCCGAGGGTGGCGACTACGACCCGGACGCGTACCTGCGCCCGGAAACCGTTGCCGACGCCGTCCTCTTCGCGCTGCGCACCCCGCCCGACGGCCAGCTCACGGAGCTGACCCTGCGCCCGTCGCACACCTGACGATGTCGATCACCTGAGTGCTCGCACTCCAGCTCACCGACATTTCGCAGCGCAGCGTCGCGCCGACCACCGGAGCGGGCGCGGGAGCCAGTGCGGCGGCGAGAGTGACGCCGGGGACGCTGACCGACGTGCCGGCCGGCAGCGTCGGACCGGACGCGAGCTTCGTCGGCCCGACCGTAGCCAGCTTGGCGATGCCGCCGGGGTCGTTCTGCACGACGCGCAGCGAGGTGGTGATCGGCTGGGCGCCTGCCGCGCCGTTGTTCAGGCCGAGGACCGCGAAAACTCCCGCCGCGCCGATCGCCAGCAGACAACCGGCAAGAAGCAGGGCGTTGCGGGCTGATCTTCGCATTCCTCCACTATCGGCCGCGCGACCGCGTCGCGCCCGCTGACCGGCGCGACAACACCCTGACGGCGGATCAGGCGCTCATTCGGCGGCGAGTGGCCGGCCGGTGATCGGCCGTGTGCTCAGGCTCGGTACGAGCGGCGAACTTGGCCGGGGCGCCGTGCCGGGCCCGTTGGGTGCGGTCGGCGTCGACCCGGAACGCCGGACGGTGCGAGTTGGGGCGCTGCCGGGATCGCAGCCAGGCCAACCGATGCAGCGCTTCGGCGTGGTGATCGGTGATCGTGACACCTGCCGCGTCGAACGAGTGCAGGACCGCGCGGTTCAACTCGACCGTCACCCGGTCCCGCCACAGGGTCCGCTCCGCCGACGTGTCAAGGCCGAGCTTGCCGGCGACCTGGGCGGCCACGCCGTAGGCGGTCTCGTCGGCGAAGCCCCTCGTCCCGATCTCGGTGCCGACGTGCCAGCTGTTGAACGGCGCGGCCGGGTAGTTGACGCCGCCGATGCTCAGCCGCATGTTGCTGATCACCGGCACCGCGGGCCAGCGCAGGCCGAGGTCGGCGAACCAGGCCAGGTCGGGATGGGTGAGCCGGACCTCGAACAGCACGTCGTCTGGCACGGTGAACAGGGCGGCGCCCTCGTGCGCGGTTTCCACCACCAGCGGCAGGTGGTCGAAGCGGCTGCGCGGCGACGGCGGCTTCCAGCCCATCGCGCGCATGGCGTCGGTGAAGCCGACGTAGCGGCGGTCGCCGTTGACGGTGTCGCCGGAGCCTCGATAGCCGGCGTAGCGAATCAGTTGGTCGTTCCAGATGTGCGGGCCGGGCGCGCCGGGCGCGTCCGGGGCGAACACGGTGATCAGCGGGCGGATCTTGCCGCTGGCCCCGGCCTGGCGGAGGTGTTCGACGCATTCGCCGGCGACCGCGGCGGCGTTGCGCAGGCCGCGCAGGTCGCGGACCTTCAACTGGCGCCAGGGCACGCCGCTGGTGCACCAGCCGGAGTCGCGTAACGCCACCCGCGCACCGTAGGAGAGCTCGGCCGCGGTGTGCCGGTAGGTGCCGGTGCTCGCGATGTCCGTGCGCACCTTGCTCAGCCTGCGGGCGAGCGAGCCCGCGCCGGGATGGGCGTCGTGGAACATTCGGATGAAGTCCTCGGCGGCCTGGGCGTCAACGGGTTCGACCGGGCCGGCCGGATCGAACGCGGCAAGCGGCTCGGCCATGGGGGTCACGATTTCATCACGAACGGCGGTCACGGGCCGGAAATCTACCTACCGAAGCCGGTCACCCGTCACTGCCAGACGAGTCAATACGACCGTCGGATCGCCCTCGCCCGAACGGGTTGGACACCGACACAGCGTGGCCGGTAGGCGCTCCCGAGACCGCTTGAGTACCCGGTCGAGTGGTTTCGGGGTCAGGGCGTGATGCGCTCGAAGATCAGGTCGTGGCTGATCCGGCCGACGTCCCTGGCCCGGTTCTCGAACTTGGTCACCGGCCGCCAGTCCGGGCGCGGCGCCCAGCCTTCCGGCTCCGCCGCGTACACGTTGCGCAGCAGCGGCTCGCCAGAGCAGGCGGCCATCATCTCGTCCGCGTACTCGGCCCAGTCGGTAGCCAGGTGCAGCCGGGCGCCCGGCGCGAGCTTGCCGGCGAGCAGGGCGACGAACGCGGGCTGGATGAGCCTGCGCTTGTGGTGGCGCTTCTTCGGCCACGGGTCGGGGAAGAAGATCCGCGCGCCGGCAAGGGAGTCTGCCGGGATGTGCTCGGTGAGCAACACGACCGCGTCCCCGCGCAGCAGTCGGAGGTTGGCGATGTCCATGCTCAGCGCCCGCATCATCAACTGGGCAAGGCCGGGCCGGTACACCTCGACGGCGAGATAGTTCAGTTCGGGCGCGGCCTTGGCCAGCGCCGCGGTGGTCTCCCCCATGCCGGAGCCGATCTCCAACAGCACCGGCGCCTCGCGGCCGAACCACTCGGCCAGGTCAAGCGGACCCTCGGGCAGCGCGGTGACCTCCCGGCCCAGCCGGGCCCAGTGGGTGTCCCAGGCGCGCTGCTGGCCCACGGTCATCCGCTCGCCCCGCCGGGCGAAGCTGACGTTGCCGTTGCGGACCGGGATGGTGGTGGGGGATTCGGGAGCCACGAACAGTGACGGTACCTGGCCGCCGGCGCATCACCGGTGGACGGCCGCGCTCAAGGCAAAGATCAGCCGTTTTCCCACAGTTGGAGCTTGCCGCGCAGGTCGGCGGGGCCTGCGATGGGCAGCGGTGCGACGGGGGGGTGGCCTGCGTGCGCGAGCACGACGTCCAGCCAGCCCTGGTGACGGTCGGTGAACATCACGGTGGTGGGCACCAGCGGCAGATCGGCCGCGTCCAGTTCGGACGGTACGTACTCCCAGTAGCCGTCCTCGCCCGGTCCGGCCCATGGCATGTAGGCCCACCCGGCGCGCCGGTCGAGCAGTTCGCTGACCTGGTCCTCGATGGCGAAGCCGCCCATTCTGGACTGCAGTTTGCCGGCGGCAAGGGCCCGCAGCCACCAGGGCGCGTTGACCTGGGCGCCGGTGGCCAGTACCCGCTGGTAGAGGCTGACGACTTCGGCCTCTGGCGCGCGGTGGATCCACGCGCGCCTGGTCTGCGAGGGGCGGCGGGCGGCCCCGATCGGGCCGGTCGGCTCGACGGCGCGGGACCACTCCAGGTCCAGCAGTGGTTCGACGCGGATGGGCCTGAACACCGCGGATACCGATACGTCGGTCAGACTCGTTCTCGATGTTGGACGTTGCAGCAGCGCGTCAGGGTCTGCAACCGCCATCGCTCACCTCCGATGCGCGCCCGGTGCACGGGCGTTCGGTCCGACTCTGTTGTGGGGACTGCTGTTCGCCCTGACCGACGCTGGTCGAGTGGCTGTACTTCGAGTTGATCCCCCGCAGAGCGGGTTGTCACGTTTGTGTGCCGGAACTCACCGACTTCGCCTGGCGTCGGTTAACTCTGTGTTCCGCCGGTGTTTCCCAATTCCGGAATGGACAATTACATCGCCCACCGCCGAATCATTGGCGAGGTGACAACGTCGGCAACCTCAATCCGCGGTCTGTTCGGTGCCTCCCGTCGACCAGCGGTAGCGAACACGGAGGGTAGTCCCTATTGGACCGGTGCCGCTTCCGCCGAACGGGTGAGATGCGCAGGTTGACTCCTGGCATGCCTCGGTATGCAGTAGTAGGACATCGACTACTCGTCGTAATACTGATGTCGGCAAATGTGCTTGAGCGGTTCAGCGCCGCCCTGGAATCGAATCAGTGTTAATCCCGGCGCGGAAGTGCACGGAATCGCTCAGGAATCAACGCGATGCGGAATCGATTTCCGCCGAGGGCGCACGGAATTCCACGCTTTCGCCGGTCATCCTGAGGAACGCGTCCTCGAGGGATCCTGATTGGGGACTGAGCTCGTGCAGCACGGCGCCGATGCTCGCGGCCAGCTCACCCACCGCGCCGATGGCCAGATTGGACACGATCAGCGCCTCCCCGTCGACGGTGACCATGGCACCCTCGCCGACCAACGCATCGCGCATCGCATCCAGTTGCGGAGAACGCACCCTCGTCACCGATCCGCCGGCTTGTTGGATGAAGTCGGTGGTGGTGGCTTGGGTGATGAGTTGGCCTTTGCCGATGACGATGAGGTCGGTGGCGGTGAGGCTCATTTCGGAGAGGAGGTGGCTGGAGACCAGGACGGTGCGTCCTTGGTTGGCGAGGTTGTGCATGAATTTGCGGATCCAGAGGATGCCTTCGGGGTCGAGTCCGTTGACGGGTTCGTCGAAGAGCAGGACTTGGGGGTCGCCGAGGAGTGCTGCGGCGATGCCGAGGCGTTGGCTCATGCCGAGGGAGAAGCCGCCTGCGCGGCGGTTGGCGACGGCGGTGAGGCCGACGATGTCCAGGACGTCGTCGATGCGGGTGGTGGGGATGTTGTTGGAGCGGGCGAGCCAGTGGAGGTGGGCTCGGGCGGAGCGGTTGGGGTGGACCCATTTGGCGTCGAGGAGGGCGCCGACGGTGCGTAGGGGTTGGTGGAGTTGGGTGTAGGGGGTTCCGTTGATGAGGACGTGGCCGGTGTCGGGTTTGTCGAGGCCGAGGATCATGCGCATGGTGGTGGATTTGCCGGCGCCGTTGGGTCCGAGGAAGCCGGTGACGCGTCCGGGTTGGACGGTGAAGGAGAGGTTGTTGACCGCGAGGGTGCGGCCGTAGCGTTTGGTCAACCCAACCGCCTCAATCATGTGAACTCCTCGTCGATGTCGGAACCGTGAGCAACGGATCCGGTCCTTCCGCACGTGCCCTCTTCGAGGAGCAACGACCACGGCTGAAGTTGGTACTCAGCATGCCGGCAGTGCCCCTGCCCTCGCGTCGACCTTCAGTCCAGACCTGCCGCGTTCATGACCTACCGAGGTCTGAGCGTGACTCATCCCGAGGTCGTACGAATCCCGCAAAACCCTGAATTCACCCTGACGTTGATCAGACGCGCCAACAGGATGCCAGGTTGCCGAATCAGCTCGCCGGGAACCAGCGGCGCAGCGCCAGCGCGAGGCCGTCCTCGGTGACCGGCGCGGTGACCTCGTCGGCGACCGCGCGCACCGGCTCGGGGGCCTGGCCCATGGCCACCCCGTGCGCGGCCCAGGCCAGCATCTCCACGTCGTTGAAGCTGTCGCCGATCGCCATCGTGTCCTGCGCCGCGATCCCTAACTCGACCCGCAGCGTCTCCAGCGCCGACCCCTTGGTGACCCCCGGCGGGGTGGCCATCAGGCAGGCGTCGTGGTGGTCGAGGCTGTAGTGCACACCGGGCACCTCAACCCCGGCGAGCAACTCGGCCATGTCCTCGTAAGTGTGACCGGGCCAGAGCACGCTCATTCGGGGCGTGCTCTGGCTGGCCAGCGTGTCGACGTCGACGACCGTGGTCTTGCCGAAGAAGCTGCCGAGGTCGATGCCTTCGGTGCACCGGTTGCCCACGCCGACCTGCTCGGAAACGAACACCGCGTCCGGGATGAGCTTGTGCAGCACGCGCACCGGTTCGGCCGGATCGAAGTCGATCGAGCGGGCCACCTCACCGGTGGCCGCGTCCAGCAGCACAGCGCCGTTGGAACAGATCGCCCAACCGGTGGACAGGTGCAGGCTTTCCAGGAACGGCCGGACCCCGATCACGGTGCGGCCGGAACACAGCACGACCTGCGCGCCCGCCGCCACCGCGGCGCCGATCGCGGCGCGCACCGGCTCGCTGATGCCTTCCGGCCCGGCGGTGCGGATGTCGGTCCCCTCCAACGCCAGGGTGCCGTCGATGTCGATCGCGATCAGTCGGGGCTGCCACCGCACTGGAGTTGTCACGATGACACAGACTACTTTCCGGGAGTTCAGCCGTCGCCGGGGCGGACAAGGCCGGTTTCGTAGGCGAGCACGACGGCCTGGACGCGGTCGCGGACGTCGAGTTTGGCCAGGATGCGGCCGACGTGGGTCTTGACGGTGGCCTCGGACAGGAAAAGCTTGGCGGCGACCTCGGTGTTGGACAGGCCTCGCGCCATCAGAACCAGGACCTCGCGTTCGCGTTCGGTCAGGGCGTCGAGGATGCTCGCGTCGCGCAGTTCGCCGCCGGAGTCGCCGAGGAAGCGGTCCAGCAGCCTGCGGGTGGTGCTTGGCGCGACGACCGCGTCACCGCTGGCGACCGCGCGCAGCGAGGAGACGAGCTCGGCAGGCTGGGTGTCCTTGAGCAGAAAGCCGCTGGCACCGTTGCGCAGCGCGGACAGCGCGTACTCGTCGAGGTCGAACGTGGTCATCACGAGCACCTTGGCCAGGCCGGCCTCGGTGATCAGCTTGGTCGCCTCGACACCGTCCAGGATCGGCATGCGCACGTCCATCAGTACGACGTCGGGGTTGAGTTCGCGGGCGAGTTCGACCGCGCGGCGGCCGTCGCCCGCCTCGCCGACCACGTCGATGTCCGGCTGCGCGCCGAGCACCATGCGAAAGCCCATCCGCATGAGTTCCTGATCGTCAACAAGCAGTACCCGGATCACCGGCCCAGCCTAGGACGATCAGGGTAGGGCGGGCGTTTTCGCCCCTTGAACCGGGAATGTCGCGCGCACCTGCCAACCGCCGCCCGGCCGGGGGCCCGCGGACAGCGTGCCGCCGAGGACGGTGGCGCGCTCGCGCATGCCGATCAGCCCGTTGCCGCCGGACACGCCGATCACTTCGCGGGCCCGTGGGAAAGCCGCGCCGCCGTCATCGTCGGTCCTCGGTTCGGGTCCGCCGTCGAGGATCTCGACCTCGATCAGGCCGCCGACCCGTTCGACCCGGACGTGCGCCTCGGCGCCGATGCCCGCGTGTTTGAGGGTGTTGGTCAGCGCCTCCTGCACGATCCGGTAGACGCCGAGGCCGACGGTGGCCGGCAGGCCGGCCAGGTCGCCTCGGAAGACCAGCCACACCGGCAGGCCGACCGACGTGACCTTCTCGGCCAGTTCGGGCAGCGCCGACACGCCCGGTTGCGGGGTGCGGGTGTCCGGCTGGTCCGATTCGTTGCGCAGCAGTTCCAGCAGCCTGCGCAGTTCGTGCAGGGCGCCGCGGCCGGTCTCGGCGATGGTGTGCACCGCGGTCTCGGCAAGGTCCGGGTTGTCGTGGATGGCGTAGGCGGCGCCGTCCGCCTGCACCACGATCACGCTGACCGCGTGCGCGACCACGTCATGCAGTTCGCGGGCGATCCTGGCGCGTTCCTCGACGACCGCGATCCTGGCCTGCTGGCCCCGTTCGGTCTCCAGCAGTCGCAGCCTGCTCTCCAACTCGGCGTGGTAGGCGCGGCGGGCGCCGATGAACTCGCCGAGCACCCAGCAGAACCCGTAGACCACGCCCGCTCCGAACAGGACGAAGGCGATCTGGGACGAGCCGCCGCCGACGCGCCAGAACCCCCAGATCGTGGTGCCGATCACCAGCAGGCCCGCGTATTCCAGCGAACGGCGCCGGTTCGTACAGGTCACCATCGTGTAGAGGGCGACGCCGATGGCGAGGTCGCCGCCGCGGATCAGCAGGTTGGGGTGAGCGGTCGCCGAGCCGTGGGTGAACACCTGGATCCAGGCGCCGAACATGATCAGGTAGCTGGCCAGCTCAGGGTACTTGCGCCGGAAGATGATCGGGATCAGCAGGAACGCGCCGGCCAGGACGTACCACTGCAGGTTGTTCTCGGTCCACGGATCGCTGCTGATGCCGCTGAGCAGGTCGAAGAAGCCCAGGCACACCGCGATGATGGTGTCCCCGAACATCGGATGCGCACGCATCCACAAGCTCAGCCGCCGCACCGTTCCAGGTTAGGCAGTCAGCTTCCGGCCGACGTCACCCTCCGGTACGACATGTGCCTACGGCCGTGGGCTGACGGTGCTCCATGGCACGATTGCCCCGCCGACCGGAAGCCGACCGGAAGCCGACCGGAAGCCGAGCAGGGGGTGCGCGTGAGTACCGGAACCGACTCCTTCGCCGGCCCGCTCTCGGCCGCGGTCGCCGACCTGTGCGAGCGGCTGCGCCCGCAGGTGTCCTCGGCCACCTCGGCCGGGTTCGACGACGTGCTGCACCGGTTGGCCGCGCCGTTGCAGGTCGCGGTGGCCGGCCGGATCAAGTCGGGAAAGTCCACTTTGGTCAATGCGCTGATCGGCAGGCGGGTCGCGCCGACCGACATCGGCGAGTGCACCCGCCTCGTGACCCGCTTCTCCTACGACGCGCTGGACCGGGTCGAGGTGATCTTCACCGACGGCGGCAAGCAGGTGCTGCCCTTCGACGACGAAGGCATGATCCCGGCCGAGCTCGGCGTCGATCTGGACAAGGTGTCGCATCTCGAGGCGTATCTGACCAACGCGGTGCTGCGCGAGCTGACCGTGATCGACACCCCGGGCCTCGGTTCGCTGGACGCCGGGTCGGTGGCAAGAAGCGAGCAGGTGCTCGACCCGGTGTCGGCGAACGCGGTGGCCGGCGCCGAAGCCGTGCTCTACGTACTGACCCAGTCGGTGCGCGCGGACGATCACGAGGTGCTGGCCGCGTTCACCGCGGCGACCGCGAGCCGCGACGCGGGCCCGGTCAACGCGCTCGCGGTGCTGAACAAAGCGGACACGGTGGTGGCCGAGTCGGTGGCAGGGTCGGATGGCAACGTGTGGCAGGCCGCGAGCCTGCTGGCCCGCCGGCAGGCGGAGGTGTTGGGCACCAGGGTCGCGGACGTGGTGCCGGTGATCGGGCTGCTGGCCGAATCCGCCGAGACCGGCCGCTTCACCTCGGCCGACGCCTACGCGCTGCGCGGTCTTGCCGAACTGGACGAGGCGACCACCGCGACCATGCTGGTCTCGGCCGAGCTGTTCACCACCTGGGAGGTGCCGGTACCGGCCGCGACCCGGGCCCGGCTGCTGGCCTGCCTCGACCTCTACGGCATCGACTGCGCGATCACCGCCATCCGTGACCAACCCAACATCACCACCGGTTCGCTGCGCAGGCTGCTGCTGGACCTGTCCGGGTTGGCCGAGGTGCGCGGCCGGTTGGACGCGGTGTTCCGGGCCAGGGCCGACGGGATCAAAGCGGCGGCCGCGCTGGCTTCCATCGCGGCGATGGCCACCGCGTCGAGCGAGTCGGCCGACCGGCAGCGGGTGCACGACGCGATCGAGGTGCTGCTGGCCAGGCCGCAGGCGCACCAACTGCGGCTGCTCGAAGCGCTCACCCTGATCGCCTCCGGGGCGTTGGACCTGCCCGAGGAGTTGGCGGAAGAGGTGCTGCGGGTCGGCGGCGCGGTGCGGGTGGACGAGCAACTGGGCCGGGCCGGCGCCGAACCGGCAGAACTGAGCGGATATGCCCTGGAACGGGCGGCCTGGTGGCGTTCGTTCGCCTCGTTCGGTTCGACCCCGGCGCAGAGTCGGGTGGCGCATGTCGTGCATCGAGCGTATTTCCTGATCTGGCAGCAACTGCGCGAAGCGGGATCGGCATGATGTTCGACGGAACGGATCCAGCCGATCCCGCGTCCCATACGAGCGTGAGGCCCGATGACGTGGACCTGGTGGCCGCCGTGGATCCCATCGATCCGTACGGCTTGCTGGAAACCGCGCTCGCCGAGCGGCGAGCGGTGATCCTGCTGTGCCTCTACGCGCTGGACCGCGCCCGGAGCACCGGCGTGGCCACGCAGCTCGAACGCGGACTTGCCGAGGTGGGCATCCTCGCGGTCAGACCGGACGGGCAGCGGTTCGACCCGGCACATCACGAGGCGGCCGGCACCGTGCCCACCGATGATCCCGAGCTGGTCGGCACGATCGCCGAGACCGAGGCGGTCGGGTTCGTCGATCACGGACGGGTGCTGCGTGCGCCGGTTGTCCTGGTCTACGCGGGGCGCGAGTGACGGACACGCTGCCGCAGGCGGTTCGGCAGACGAGAGACAAGCTGCTGGAACTGCTCGCCGACCTCGAACCGGCCGCCGTGGCCTGGGTGCACGCGCAGCGGTCGGGCCGGCAGGCCAAGCCGGGCGTTGTCGTGGTCGGCGAAACCAACCGGGGGAAGAGTTCTCTGGTCAACGCGTTGCTGGCCACGCCGAACGCGTCGCCGGTCGACGCGGACGTGGCCACCAGCACCTATCTCGTGTTCGGCCACGCGGACCATTGGCAGGCCAGCGCCCATTATCCGGGCTCGATGGCGTCGATTCCGTTCGAGATCGCGGAGTTGCCGAACTGGGTGACCATGCGCGGCGAGCTGCCCCTCGGTGCGCTGCCGCCGAGGTTCGTCACGGTCGACGGGCCGGTGCCACTGCTCGACCGGCTGACCATTGTGGACACTCCAGGGGTTGGCGGACTCAACTCCGTGCACGGCGAACTGGCCAAGGAGGCGGCGCGGGACGCGACCGCGCTGCTGTTCGTCGTCGATGCGTCGAGCCCGTTCACGTCGGGGGAACTGGCGTTTCTGGCCGAGGTCGGCGAGCGGGTGGAGACGGTGCTGTTCGCGTTGACCAAAGTGGACGCGTTCCGCGGCTGGCGGGAGATCCTGGACGCGGATCGCGCGCTGCTGGCCGAGCACGCGCCACGCTTCGCCGAATCGACGTTCTACGCCTGTTCGGCGCGGATGTTCGAGTTGGCAGGGCGGTCGGCCAACGAGCAGGCCGCCGCCATGCTGCGCGAGCGCTCCGGCATCGTGGAACTCCAGGTCAGCATGCAGGAGCTGCTGATCGGCCGGTCGGTGATGCTGACCGAGGCCAACGGCCTGCGCACGGTCGCGACCGCCCTGGCCGAACAGGAAGCCGCGCTTGCCGCGAAGGTCAGGGCGTTCTCTTCAGGTGCCGAGGAGGCCGCCACGCTGACGCAGCGGCGCGACGAGCTGGTGACCGCACGACGGTCGGCGACCCGAGGCTGGCAGGTGCGGCTACGCGCGGAGATGCAGCGGGCCCGGATGGAGACCGGGCACGAGGTCAGCCGGGACATGCGCGACCTGCAGTCCTGGTTCCGACAGGCCATCGACGCCGCCGACCGCACCACCCTCGGCGACGCGCCCCGCCAGGTCGACGCCGCGTTGCAGTTGGCGTCAGGGCGGATCTCGGCG
>DASYBO010000133.1:0-7205 GCA_036500685.1 Pseudonocardiaceae bacterium
ACGCAGACGGCGCAACGCCGTCAGCGCAACCAGGCAGATGGTGCTGACCAGTCCCGCGCCCAACAGGTACAGCGCGATCGGCCAGGACCGGCCGTGGTCGACGCCGAGCAGCGCGGTCGCGATCAGCGGCGAGAACCCGCCGCCCAGTACGGCGCCCAACTGGTAGCTGAGCGCGCCGCCGCTGTAGCGAATCCGGGTGTCGAACAGGTCGGCGTAGTAGGCGGCCATCGGGCCGAAGATCGCGGCCGAACCGGCGAAGCCCAGCGCGATCGCGACCCCGGCCAGGCCGAGATTCCTGGTGTCCAGCAAGGCGAACAGCGGGAACGCGAACACCGCCAGGAATACGGCGCCGCCGAGCATCACCGGTTCGCGGCGGACCCGGTCGGACAGCAACGTGAACAGCGGAATGGCGATCACCTGCGCGGCCCCGCCGATCAGGGTGATGTTCAGCAGTGCCTGGCGTGGCAGGTGCAGGGTGGTGGTGCCGTAGCTGAGGAAGAAGTTGGCCAGGATGAAGACGAACGCATTGAACCCGAGGTTTACACCTGCACCGAGCAGCACGGTGTGGGTGTTGCCGCGCAACACCTCGGCGATCGGCAGCCGGGCCCGGCCGTGTTCGCGCAGCAGCGGCGTGAACTCGGGGCTCTCCTCGATGCTCAACCGCGCGTAAAGGCCGACCGCGACCAGGATGACGCTGAACAGGAACGGCAGCCGCCAGCCCCAGACCAGGAACGCGTTGCCGGACACCGCGGTGGCCAGGCTGAACGCGAGCGCCCCGAGCACGATGCCGGCGGGTGAACCAATGGTTGTCCAGCCACCGTAGAAGGTGCGCCGATCGGCAGGCGCGGACTCGACGACCAGCACGGCCGCGCCGCTCTGCTCACCGCCGAGGAAGAAACCCTGCAACAGCCGCAGAACCACGAGCAGGACGGGCGCGAGCACGCCGACACTGGCGAACGTGGGCAGGACGCCGATCAACGCAGTGCACACGCCCGTGACGGTGAGGGTCAGCACCAGCATGGGTTTGCGGCCGATACGGTCGCCGAAGTGGCCGATCACGATCGCGCCGAGCGGACGCACCAGGAAGCCGGCACCGAACGTCGCGAAGGCGAGCAGGGTGCCGACGGTGGGGTTGCCGGCCGGGAAGAACAGCTTGTTCAGCGCGATCGCCGAAGCGGTGCCGAAGATCAGGAAGTCGTAGAGCTCGATGGTGGTGCCGATGGCCCCCGCGAACGCGACCCTGCGTAGCGCGGGCGAGGTGGCTTCCTGCTGGAGCGTCACGCCGCGATCCCCTCTGAGTGATTCCCGACCATTTGGCCGGTTTCAACCTAGTGGCCTCACGTTGGCTCGACCAACCGTCCGCTGGTCGGCGATGATCTGCTCAAGAACGTGCCGTGAGTTGGCCGCGAGCGCCGGGTTGGTGTCGCGGTAGTAGGGCAGTTGGATCACCGCGATGGACAGGGCCCAGCCTCGGCCTCGGGCCCAGGTCGCGTCGTCGACGTCGAGTGCGGCGCGCAGGATCGGCCGGGCCGCGGCCGGCAGCAGGTTCCACGCGACGATCAGGTCGACGGTCGGATCGCCGACGCCGAACGCGCCGAAATCGATCACCGCGCGGAGCCTGCCCTGATCGATCAGCACATTGCCCGGTGAGAGATCGCCGTGTGCCCACGCATGCGGCGCCGAGCCCGCGATGGTCACCGTCTCGGCCCAGATTCCGTGCAGCGCATCGATGTCGACAAGACCTCGGGACGCGTCGATCGCCGCTCTGGTGGCCTCGTCCCGCCGCGCCAGCCGACCACTGCGGCTCAGCACCGGTCCGCCGGCCGGGTTGACGGCGCGTAGCGCGGCGATGAACTCGGCGATGTCGATGGCGAGGTCCTCGGGTTCGTCGAGCGCGTCAACCTGAGGATTACAGCCGGTCAGCCAGCGACACACCGACCAGCGCCACGGATAGTCGCCGGTGGGCTCGCCTGCTCCGACCACAACGGGTATCGCGACCGGCAGGTGCGGGGCCAGCTTGGGCAGCCAGCGCTGTTCCGCCTCGACGTCGGCCGCGGCACCGGGGATCCTGGGCAGCCGCACGGCAAGATCGGGACCGAGCCGGAACATCGCGTTGTCGGTGCCGGCCGAGGCCACCGGCGTGATCGGCAGGTCGGCCCAGTGCGGAAAACGCGCGGCGACCAGGCCGCGCACCAGGTCGGCGTCGATGTCGACCTCATCGGCATGCATCCTGCCCACGCGCTGCCCTCCCGCACTGCCGTCAACTCGTCGGTACCAGCCAAACACCCCGGTCAAACCGGTTTCGCTTCCCAGGATCCGCCAAGTTCCAGCGACCACACTGACCTGCCATGACGGTGCGCGAATGGACAAGGGCCAATGTCGCCGAGGCGATCGGCGCGGCGATCGGCCGGTCGCATCGCGATGATCCAGTACTACCCGGCAGCGGTGGCCCGGCTGGCAACGCGCGGTTGACAGCATGGACCGGTGCGGTGCTGCTGGTGTTGTTCCTGATCGAACTGGCCACGCTGCTGGACGTGACCGGGCTGATCAGCTGGCACGTGGTGGTCGGCGTGCTGCTGGTACCGCCCGCGCTGTTCAAGACCGGCACGACCGGTTGGCGGATCTTCCGCTACTACCGGCGTTCCCCGGTCTATCGGCAGGCCGGTCCGCCGCCGATGATGCTGCGCGTGCTCGGTCCGCTTGTCGTGGCCGGCACGCTGGCCGTACTGGGATCCGGCCTCGCGTTGGTGGCGTTGGGTCAGGACGCGAGCCTGCGCCCGTTCCTGACCGTGCTCGGCTACCAGGTCAGCGCGCTGACCGTGCACCAGGCGAGTTTCGTCGTGTGGGCGGTGGTGACCGGACTGCACACGCTCGGCCGGCTGGTGCCCGCGACCCGGATCGTCACCGGCCGCGTGGCCGTGCCCGGCGGGGTGGCCCGGATCGCGGGTCTGCTGGGCGTCACGGTGATCGCGGCACTGGCGGCGGTGCTGATCTACGGCGTGTCCACGTCCTGGGTGACGCAACCGATCGAGCACCACCATCACGTTGTGGCCCGGCACGGCTGACGGGATTTTGCCGGTTCGGCAATTTTGTTGGCCAGTTGGACGGCCCCGGTCGCACCATCGCGGCATGACTTCGCACAGCTACGACGTGGTGATCATCGGCGGTGGCCCGGCCGGCCTCGGCGCGGGCCTGACCTTGAGCCGGGCGCGCAGGCGCGTGCTCGTCGTCGACGCGGGCCGCCCGCGCAACAGAAGTGCCGCGCACGCGCACAACTACCTCGGCCGCGAAGGCGTGCCACCGCTGGAACTGCTGGCCATCGGCCGCGACGAGGTCGCAGGCTACGGCGGCGAGGTACGCGCGGGCACCGTCACCTCGGTGACCCGGCTCGACTCCGGCGGGTTCCGCGTGCACATCGCCGGACAATCCACTGTGGACGCGCGACGGGTACTGCTGGCCACCGGACTCGTCGACGATCTGCCGCCGATTCCCGGAATCGCCGACCGGTGGGGCCGGGACGTGCTGCACTGCCCGTACTGCCACGGCTGGGAGACACGCGACCGGCCCGTCGGCATCATCGGCGTGGGGCCGGGCTCGATCCACCAGGCCCTGCTCTGGCGACAGTGGACGGACGAGGTCACGCTGTTGACCAACGACGTCGTCGAACCGACCGACGAGGACCGCGTCAAGTTGGCCGCGCGCGGCATCACCGTCGTGGCCGGGAAAGTCGAGCGGTTGGTCGTCGAGGACGACGCGCTCACCGGCATCGAACTCGGTGACGGCGTCGTCGTCGCGATGGATTTCGCGGTGGTGCTGCCGGTCGCGCACGCCGAGGACGGTCCGCTAGCCGAACTCGGCCTGCGCGCGGTCGAGCAGCAGATGGCCGGAGCGCCGGTCGGCACCGTCCTGCCCAAGGCGAGCCCGTCCGGCGCGACCGAGGTGCCCGGTGTGTGGGTGGCCGGCAACGTGGGTGATCACCGCGCCCAGGTCATCGTGTCGGCCGCGGACGGCGTCATGGTCGGCGCGCAGATCAACTTCGACCTCGTCGACGAGGACACCGCGCGGGCGGTCGCCGCGTATCCGTTCACGCCCGAGATGGAACGGGAGGTGTGCGACCGGGTGCTGGCGGACCGCCGGCACGGGCTGACCCCGTCAGGATGAGCCCGAGCGCGTCTTCAGGACTTCCCGGCACAGGTGATCGGCGGCGCGCACAGTCTCCGGCAGCCGGAATTGCCGGCACAGCCGCAGAACCTGCGCGCTCGCCCGTTCGAGGCCGATCCGGTGACCGACCGACACGAACACCGGTTTCACCCCGGTCCTCGTGCGCAGCACGCGACCGATGACCTCGCCCCGATCGGTCAGCGGCGCCCACGCACCGCGTTCGTCGCCGACAGGGGGGTACTCGCCGATGAACGCGGTCTTGCCCACCCCGATGCTGGGCAGCCCGGTCAGCACACCCAGGTGGCAGGCCAGGCCGAACCGGCGCGGGTGGGCGAGGCCGTACCCGTCGCAGACCAGCAGATCCGGCACGGCCGTCAACTCGCGCAGCGCGGCGACCAGCGGCGGTACCTCGCGGAAGGCGAACAACCCTGGCAGGTAAGAGAAATCGACGCGGGTGAACGCCGTCGCGGATTCGACGACCTCGCCGGAATCCGCGTCGAGCAGCACCACCGCGGCCGCGGCGTGGTCCGAGTCGGGCGCGTAGGCGACGTCAAGACCGGCGACGACGCGGATGTCGTCTGGCGCGTCGTCGTCGAGGATCACCTTGGCGCGCAGGCGATCCTGCATGGCAACCGCTTCGTCCGCCGTTGTCGGCCACGGCTGGGGCAGGTCGATGTGAATCGGTCAGATCCATTCGGTCGAGCTGTCATGCGCGGACACCGCTGGTTCGCCGCCCGCTTCGGTGAACGCCTCCAGTGCCTCGACGAGGCCGTGTCGCTGCTTGACCGGCATCCGGTTGACGATCCTGGCGATCTCCTTGCGGCGCCGCGCGGTCACCTGCCGCACCGCGGTCGCGCCCGCCTCGGTCAGCGCGACCACCACCTCCCGACGGGAGGCCGGATTGGTCTCCCGGCTGACCAGATCGGAGGCGATCAGCCGGTCGATCATCCTGGTCGCGGTGGACGGGTTCACACCGAGCTGGTCGGCCAGCATCGACAGGTTCACGGCGCCACCCGTCGAGAGCACCACCAGCAGCCGGAACTGGGCCAACGTGATCGACTCGTCGACCGCCGCGATCGACCGCGCGGACACCGCGACCAGCAGCCGGGACGCGGTGAGCACGGCATCGGTGACCGCGTCGGCGTCGCCTGCGGCCGACGGCCTGCGCGCGGCGGACGGCGGCCCGGAAATCATGGTTCCTTTTTACCCGATCCCTCCGGCGCCGCCGGTTGAGCCCGTGTTCAACGTGGAACAGCGGTTGTCGCGCATGCTGACCATCCCGAGGGTCTTTGTCAAAGCCTTGCATTAAGTGCTGAAGTTTGCTTTGGTCGACGTGCCGGAGCATCGGAAGCACGTGGTCAGCACGCTGGGGAGGCGAGCGCCATGGGTCGAGCACGAACATTGCCGGGCATCGCGCTGTCCGCGCACCGGCCGTCCCCGTTCGCAGCACTCGATCTGAAGGATCCCTGAATGTCGAAGCGTTCGCGTATCCGTGCCTTATGGGCCGCAACCGGTGTTGTCGCAGCGATCGTGACCGCGGGCAGCGCGGCAGCGGCAACCGGAGGTTCACACCTCGCCGTCCAGGCGCCACCCACCCGGGCCCCGTCGACGTCGGTCGCGGAATGGCTTACCACTCCGGGTTCGGACACCGCGACCACCGCGCAACTCCCGCTGCAGTACGGCGTCACCCCCGGCCCGACCCTGGTCGAGGTCGACCCGAACATCAAGTACCAGACCGTTTCCGGCTTCGGCGCCGCCATCACCGACTCCGCCGCGCACGTCCTCTACGGACTCGATGACGCGACCCGCGCCACGGTGATGAGCAACCTGTTCAGCGCCAGGACCGGCGCCGGCATCAGCTTCCTGCGCCAACCCATCGGCGCCTCGGACTTCGTCGCCGACAAGGACTACTCCTTCGACGACGTGCCGCCCGGCCAGACGGACTATTCGCTGAGCCACTTCTCCATCGCGCACGACCAGGCGCAGATCCTGCCGCTACTGCGCGAAGCCCGCCAACTCAACCCGTCGCTGCAGATCGTGGCAACCCCGTGGAGCCCGCCCGGCTGGATGAAGACCGGCGACTCCATGATCGACGGCAAGCTCATCGACTCTCCGGCCATCTACCACGCCTACGCCGAATACCTGGTCAAGTTCGTCCAGGCGTACCAGGCAGCGGGCGTGCACGTCGACTACCTCACCGTGCAGAACGAGCCGCAGGCCCTGCAACGCAACAACTACCCCGGCACCGACCTGGACTGGCAGCAGGAGGCCAAGGTCATCGACGCGCTCGGCCCGATGATCCGCGCCGCCGGCCTTGACACCAAGATCCTCGGCTACGACCATAACTGGTCCGAGCACCCCGGCGACGTGAAGACGCACGAGCAGGCCAACGAGGACCCGGAGCTGAACTACCCGTACAACCTGCTGGAATCCAGCGCCAACCGGTGGATCTACGGCACCGCCTACCACTGTTACGCAGGCGATTCGACCGCACAGACCCCGCTCAAGGCGGCGTTCCCGGACAAGCCCCTGATGATGGACGAGTGCGAGGGCGGCGACATCTCCACGATCCTGGGCGTCATGCAGAACTGGGGTACCGGCTCGATCGACTGGAACATCGCGCTCAACCAGAACAACGGCCCGCACGTGGGCGGTTGCGGCGGCTGCAACGGCACGATCACCATCAACTCGCAGACCGAGGCCGTCACCTACAACGACCAGTACCGCGACATCGAGCACTTCTCGAAGTTCGTGCCGGACGGGTCGGTGCACATCGGTGGGACGGTCGCTGACACCTCGGACAACCCGATCTCGGCCGTGGCCTTCCTGAACCCGGACCACACCACGACCGTGGTCGCGTACAACCCGGGCACCACGACCCGGACCGTCGACGTTGTCGATGGCAGCGAGTCGTTCGTGGCCACGCTCGCCCCCGGCGCTCGGGCCACCTACCAGTGGCGGGCCAACCGTTGACCTGAGCCAACGCCTGAGGGCCCGGTCGATGACCGGGCCCTCAGGCGTTTCGTGGTGGGATCAGGAGAGTT
>DASYBO010000134.1:0-16793 GCA_036500685.1 Pseudonocardiaceae bacterium
CGTTCGCCATCGCCCTCGGCGACACCGGGGACGGTTTGGCCGCCGCGCTGGAGGCCGACGACCAGCGCCCCATCGTGCATCTGCTCGCCCGGCCAGGGGAGGTCAGCGCGGAGGAACTGGCCGCGATGACCGGCGGTGAGGTCGCGCCCTACTCGCCCTACGGCGTGCACCTCGAGCCCGGCGCCGGTGACCCGGCCGACCTCGATCCGGTGCGTGAGCACCTGGCCAACGTGCAGGACGAGGGCAGCCAACTGTGCGCGCTGGCGCTGTCCCGCGCGCCGCTGGAAGGTTCGGACGAACACTGGCTGGACCTGTGCGCGGGCCCCGGCGGCAAGGCCGCGCTGCTGGCCGCGCTGGTGAAGTTCAACGGCGGCTCGCTGGACGCGGTGGAACGCGCGCCGCACCGGGCCGAACTGGTCCGCGCTGCCACCCTGGAACTGCCGGTCACCGTGCACGTCGACGACGGCCGCGACCCCGACCTCAAGCACGGCAGCTTCGACCGGGTGCTGGTCGACGCGCCGTGCACCGGGCTCGGCGCGTTGCGGCGGCGGCCCGAGGCGCGCTGGCGGCGTCAGCCGACCGATGTGCCGGAACTGGCCAAGCTGCAACGTGAACTGCTCCTCTCGGCGCTGCGCCTGGTCCGGCCGGGCGGCGTGGTCGGCTACGTGGTCTGCTCGCCGCACGTGTCCGAAACCACCGGCCTTGTCACCGACGTGGTCCGGCGCAGCGGCGCGGAAGCGTTGGACACCAGGGAGTTCTTCCCCGGCGTGCCGAACCTCGGCGACGGCCCGTTCGTCCAGCTGTGGCCGCACCTGCACGGCACCGACGCGATGTTCTGCGCGCTGCTGCGCCGCACCTCGTGAAACCCCGAATACCCAGGCTGGTCGGGCTCGTCGCCTCCGGGGCGGGCGGGGTCGACGCACGGCTGCGACGCGAACTCGTGGAGCCAGCGCTCGATCGCGGCTGGCGGCTCGCGGTCGTTTTCACCCCAGTGGCCGCGATCTGGTTTGAAGCAACCGGTGAACTGGGCAAGATCCAGGATGTGTGCGATCTGCCGGTTCGCTGGGAGCCGCGGCTGCCAGGCCAGCCCAAGCCCTACCCGTTGCCCGACGGGTTTCTTTTTGTGCCCGCGACCGCCAACTCGCTGGCCAAGCTCGCGCTGGGGATCGCGGACAACCAGGCCCTGAGCAATCTCGGCGAGGCGCTCGGCGCCCGCCTTCCGTTGGTGCTGCGTCCGCAGGCGAGCCAGGCCCAACGCGACCATCCGGCGTTCGCTGGGCATCTGGCCACCCTCGCCGCCGCGGGCGCGCGGATCGAGGACAGGCCCGCCGACGACGACTGGGAACCGTTGCTGGACGTGCTCGACGAACTGCTGCTGGGAGGAACGGGGACATGAGCAGGAAGCGCAGGATCAGCCTGATCTCGCTCGGAGGCACCATTTCCATGACGCCGCACGACAAGGGCGGCGTGGTGCCGAAGCTGAGCGCCGAGGACCTGCTCGCGTCGGTGCCGGGACTGTCGGAGGTCGGTGTCAAGCTGACCGCGCAGAGCCTGCGCGGGGTGGCCGGCTCCGCCGTGACCTTCCACGACCTGGCCGAACTGGCCGAACTGATCACCGCGCAGATCGAGGAGGGCGCGGACGGCATCGTGGTCACCCAGGGCACTGACACGATCGAGGAGACTGCGTTCTTCCTGGACATGACCGTCGGCTGCGACATCCCGATCGTGGTGACCGGTGCGATGCGCGCGGCCTCGCATGCGGGCGCGGACGGTCCGGCGAACCTGCTCGCGGCCATTCACGTCGCGGCGAGCGACGAGGCCGCGGGGCAGGGGGCGCTGGTGGTGTTCTGCGACGAGATCCATGCCGCGCGGCTGGTCCGCAAGACGCACGCCACCTCACCCGCCACGTTCGTCTCGGGCGGGTTCGGGCCGCTCGGCGTTGTGGTGGAAGGCAAACCTCGGCTGCTGCGGACCACCGAGCGGGTGCCGAACGTGCCGATCGGCGCGAAACTGGCCAAGCGCAAGGTCGCGGTCATCCCGATGGGACTCGGCGACGACGGCGAACTGCTGCGCCGCGCCTCGGGCGGGTTCGCCGGGCTGGTGATCGCCGCGATGGGGGTCGGGCACGTGCCGGACGCGGTGCTGCCGACACTGTTCGAGCAGGTCAAGTCGGTGCCGGTGGTGCTGGCCTCGCGGACCGGGTCCGGTCCTGTGCTGCGCTGGACCTACGGTTTTCCTGGTTCCGAACGCGATCTGCGCGAGCACGGGCTGATCGGCGCCGGGTTCCTCGACCCGTACAAGGCGCGCATCCTGTTGCAGTTGCTGGTCGCGGCCGACGCGCGCCACGACGAGATCGTGTCCACGTTCGCCCATTTCGAGTAGATCCCCGACGCCCGACCGGACCAGTCGGAGATGACGCTCGGTGCGCAAATGGGCCGGGATATCTGCCATCAAGGGTAATTTCGGGCATAACTTCCCCAAAGCGGCGTGATCCGGTTAAGAAGGATCACGTGGCTACCTTGCGTCCCCGATCAGTCGCGGACCGCCACTCGGTCGGTCGCGGACGGCACGTCGGCGTGTACCTGATCGGTGTTCGCTCCCGGTTCGACGTGCCCTCCTCGAGGAGGCTGCAAGGTGAGATCTCGGAGCACTGACCGGCACGGCGGGCGTGGGCTTCGGCGCGGTGCGCTCGCGCTCGCGCTCGGCGCCGCGGCCGGCCTGTCCGGTATGGGCGTCGCGCAGGCGAGCCCTAACTTGTCCGCGAGCCCGGCCGCACCGATCAGCGCGGGACACATCGTCACGCTGATCACCGGCGACCGCGTGCTGTTACCCGATCATGGCTCGGACAGCGTGTTACCGGCGGCCGGCAGCACCGCTTCGTTCGAGTCCTATCGGGGCACCAACGGTGACCGGTACTTCGTGCCGACCGCCGCGCTGCCCTACTTCTCGGGCGAACTCGACCCGTCCCTGTTCGACGCCGCCGCGCTCACCGCGGCCGGCGCCACCGACCAGGTGCCGCTGCGGTTGACCTTCGCGGCGGGCGCCACACCCACCGCGCCTGCCGGCATCACGCTCACGTCCACCAGTGGCAACACCGCGACCGGTTACCTCACCCCGACCTCCGGTCCCGCGTTCGCGGCGGCACTGCGGGCCAAGGTCGGCGCGGACCACGCTGCGGGCCGACCGGTCGGCAGCACGCCACTGGCGCCCGGTCTGACCACCATCAGCCTGGCTGGGCCGGCAATCCCGCCGGTCGCCACCCCGCACTACCCGTTGCACACCCTGCAGCTCAACGTCAACGACCTGACCGGCAAACCGGCCGCCTTCGCGAGCGCCCTGCTCGTCGACGCGGACAACGTGCACACGTTCAACGGGTTGCTGCCGATCAACGAGGGCCTCGACAAGGTCGAGGTGCCGGCAGGGCACTACACCGCGATCGTCCTGTTCTCCGACATCGACGCCAGTGGCAACTTCATCGCCAGCCGCACGGTCGTGCAGGACATGACCGTGCCCGACAGCGGTAACTCGAGCGCCACCGTCAACGAAAGCGCGGCGACGGCGCAGATCGGCGTGACCACCCCGAAGCCGACGACGCCCTCGTTCATGGTGGTCAACTACACGCGGTCGGATCCGGCCGGCAACGCCAGTTCCTTCGCGCTGCTCGACTTCGGCGCGCCGCCACCCACCTACCTCAGCCCGATCGCCGCCCCGGCCATCGGCAAGCTCGGCTACCTGGTCGACTGGGTCGGCACTTCGCCTGACCCGAGCCAGCACTACCGCTTCGACGTCACGTTCGGTTCGGCCAACGGCATTCCGGCCCAGGAGCAGGACAACGTGACGCAGAGCCAGGTCTCGACCGTGCACGACCGATTCTCGGCCGACCCGGCGACCAAGGGTGCGCAGGGTTCGCTGCTCACCGGCCTGATCGATCCGCTGGGCGGCTGGCTCATCGGCGGTCTGTCGGCCATGCCGGGCGAGACGACCGACTACCTCGCCTCGACCGTCGGCGACACCTGGGAACAGAGCGTCTTCGGCGCCAACAACCTCGTGTTCAACGGCGACCCGAGCACCTACGTGGCAGGCCACGAGTACGGCGTCGACTGGGCGCACGGGCCGATCGCGGCCAACCTCGGCCAGCACACCGGCGCGCAGTACTGCCTTGACTGCGCGGCCGGCAGCACGCTGGGGATCGGCGTCAACGCGATCGGCGACAGCGACCCGACGCACACCGGTCAGCTGTTCACCAACCCGACCAGTGCGCACTTTACCCTCTACCGCGACGGCACCAAGGTCTTCGACCAGGACGGCTACGACGGCACCGTGCTGCAGAACGTGCCGACCACCCCGGCCACCTATCGCGCGGTGTTCGACCTGAGCCTGGCCGGTGTGGCCGGGGTCAGCCAGTCGACGGTCACGCACACCGACCTGACCGTGCCCTACAACCCCGACGGCGGGGCCACGCTGCCCTCGGCGTCGACCTGCGCCGGCGCGTCGGCGACAACGCCGTGCGTCGTGCTGCCCGCGTTGGACCTGAACTACCAGTTGGCCACCGACCAGAACAACACCAGCACCTCTCCGGTGCAGGTGCTCCAGCTTCGGGTCGGGCACGTCAGCTATGACGGCGCCGGTTCGCGCGCGCCGATCAGGAGCGCGTCCGTGCAGGTGTCCTTCGACAACGGCGCCACCTGGAAGTCGGTGCCGGTGTTCGGTTTCGCCGGCAACTACGTCGCGCTGTGGGCGAACCCGGCGGCGGGCACCAACCCGTCGATCAAGGTGACCGCGACCGACGCGAACGGCGGCTCGATCACCCAGACCGTGACCAACGCCTACACCGTCGGCGCCTCCAGCCACTGATCCCGAGGGGATACGTCATCATGCAACCCATTCGTCTTGCCGGTGTGTTGGCCGGCGCGGCGGCCCTCGCGCTCGCCGTGTTACCCGCATTACCCGCGAATTCGGCAGCCGCTCATCCGAGCAACGTCCGTGCGGTGTGCCGGGCGGCGGCACCGGGATTCGCCCGCTGCTTGGCCGAGATCCGCACCGACGTCCATCAGCGTTCGTTGGCCGCACACGCCTTGCCTGCCGGCTTTGGCCCGGCCGACTTCCGCTCGGCCTACAACCTGCCGACCGCGGGCGGCGCCAACCAGACCGTGGCCATCGTGGACGCGGGCGACGACGCCAACGCCGAGGCCGATCTCGGCGTCTACCGCAGCACCTACGGCCTGTCCGCGTGCACAACGGCCAACGGCTGCTTCCGCAAGGTCGACGAGCAGGGCAAAGCAAGTCCACTGCCCAGCAACCAGGGCTGGGGCATCGAGATCTCGCTCGACCTGGACATGGTGTCGGCCGCCTGCCCCGGCTGCCACATCCTGTTGGTCGAGGGCGATTCGTCGTCCTTCGACGACCTCGGCGCATCCGAGAACACCGCGGTCGCGCTTGGCGCCACCGAGGTGTCCAACAGCTACGGCGGCACCGAGCAGAACGGCATCAACGCCCTTGCCCCCGACTACACCCATCCCGGCGTCGCGATCGTGGCCTCCTCCGGCGATGGGGGGTACGGCGTGCCGAACGTCCCGGCCGCCTTCCAGAGCGTGGTCGCGGTCGGCGGCACCTCGCTGACCAAGGCCAGCAACGCGCGTGGCTGGAGCGAGACCGCCTGGGCCGGCGCGTCCAGCGGCTGTTCGGCCTGGATCGACAAGCCGGCCTGGCAGAGCGACAAGAACTGTCCCGGCCGGATGGTCGCGGACGTGGCCGCCGACGCCGACCCGCAGACCGGGCCTGCCATCTACGACACGTTCGACGGCGCGAACTGGACGGTGGTCGGTGGCACGAGTGCGTCCTCGCCGTTCATCGCCGGCGTGATCGGTCTGGCCGGCAACCCCGGCCAGTACTCGAACGCGTCCTACTTCTACTCGCACGCGGCCGCGTTGAATGACGTGACCAGCGGAAACAACAGCGCCTCCGCCGACTGCGGTGGCGACTACCAGTGCAACGCGGTGCCGGGCTACGACGGCCCGACCGGCAACGGCACCCCCAACGGGATCGCCGCGTTCTGACCCGCACCACGGGAAGGCCGGCCGTGTTTCGGCCGGCCTTCCCGTGGGTAACAAACCCCTCTCACCGGTTTGCTCGCCGATCGAAGATCGGTATCGTGGCTGGTCGCGGTTTGTCGACGGGGTGGGGTTGCAGGTGGCGCTGGATTCGCAGATCGGGCTCGTCGGTCGGGACGACACCGCCGCGCTGATCGAACTGCTGATGAAATGGCGCCCCCGGCGTCCGCTGCCGGTGCTGGTGGCGTTCGGGCCAGGTGGCAGCGGCAAGAGCGCGCTGCTCGATCACGTGCAACGGCGCTATCGGGATCTGCCCATCGCCAGGGTGAACCTGGACGAGGCGGGATCGCTGCGCTGCGAGGATATTCTCACCGCGATCTTCGACGACCTGCGTTCGTTCACCCATCCCGAGTTCGGCCGGATCCAGTTGCCGCGCTACGCGTTGGCGCGGCTGGCGATGATGTGCGAGTCGCCGTTGGCCGAGGAGGGCGACCTGTACGAGTCGACCCGGCACTTGTTGGCCCGCCGCCCGGACAGCCTTCCGCCCGCCGCGCGGTCCTTCGCCGAGGTCGCCGGGCTCATCCCGGCACAACACCGGTTGACCAGGCTGTTGCGGCCCTTTCATGGTTGGCTGGCCGCGATGGGCGTGCTCGCCCCGGCGCTGTTGCGTCGGTTGCTGGTCGGCCCGACGATGGCGCGGGCGCTGAACTGGTTCGAACGCACCGCGACCAAGCCGAATCTGCTCGACCTCGCCGCCGGCAACCGGGTGGACGCGGTGTTCGTCCGGTTGCGCAGGTTGGTGCACGGCAACGACTTCACCGACCGGACCAGGGACGACCGCGAACGCGTCGACCGGCTGCTGGTGGCCGCGTTCGTCGCGGACATCGCCGAGGCGTTCCGGGGCAGGCGAAGGCGGCGCACGAACTGCGTGCTGCTGCTCGACGGCGCGGACCTGCTGGAACCGTTCGAGTACAGCATGTTCGAGTCCAGCCGTGGCGTTTTTCCCGCGCCGGAAACGGACTTCCTACAGCTGCTCGCGCAGGCACGGCTGGCCGAACCGAACGCGCCGCTGCTGGTGATCGCGACCAAACAGTCCTCTTCGGACCTCACCGAGATCGAACCGCAGGAGAAGGTGGTGCCGGCCAACGGGTTCGAGCCGACCGCGTCGGAGATCGCGGCCGCCCGCTACGAGGGCTGGGCGCATCGGTTCGCCGCGTCCAGGGTCGTCACCAACTCGTACTTTCCGGTGCGGCTGCGGCCTTTCACCCTCGCTCAGACCGAGCAGTTCGTGGTCGAGTGGAACCGGCGGCAGGGCAGCACCGGTGCGTCCCGCGTCCTGCTGGCCGAACTGCACGAGGTCACCAAGGGGCATCCGCTCGCGGTGCGGCTGGCGATAGAGGCGATCAACCTCGACTACCAGCACACCATGGTGCAGCCCTCCGTGCGCACCGTGTTCGGCCAGCGCATTCCGGGCGGGGAACGCTCCGGCGATGCGGGCCGGGAGATCGGCGAGTACCTGCTGGCGCGGTTCCTGCAACGGTTCCGGGTCGGTGAGGATGTCGAGGAACGGGCCAAGACCAGGGCGGTGCTGGCCAGGCTGGCCGCGCCGCTGCTGATCGACGAGCAGATCATCGCGCTGCTCACCCCGGAACTCGATCCGCGCGACACGTTCCGCCGGTTGCGGCACTACAGCTTCGCGGAAGTCTTCGAACGTGACAACGATCATTTCCTGACCTTGCATCCGCTGCTGCGCGATCTGCTGGCCAGCACGCTGCTGCGCGAAACGGCGCAGGACCTGCTGTCCTACTCCGAGGTGCACACGCTGCTCCGGCAGCGCTTCCACGCCGACCGCAACCGCACCGCCGAGCTTTACCACACGTTGGCGCTCGGCGACGTCGGCACCGTGGCCGCGCAGATCAAGCAGGACATCCAGACCGGCAGGGTGGGCTGGCCCGCGATGCTGGAGCAGATCGCCGAGGCGCCCACCCCGGACCGCGTCCATCCGCACCGCATCGAACGGCTGGACCGCCTGCGGCACCGCTTCGGCGCGACCGTGCGCCGGGAGGCCGGCACGGTCCGGGACCTGGTCGAGGACATGTGGCGGCTGCGCTCGGCGACCAGCACCGTGCAGCAGTCGGCCGAGGCGTTCGAACGGATCGCCAAGGACTACCTGGAACTGCGCGAACTCCTCGCGCCCAACGGCGACACCACCGCCATGGACGAGCGGGACAACTATCAGCGCCTCGCCGAGGCCGCGACCGACCGGGCGTTGCCGCGCAACGCCGAAGCGCTGCCGAACTACGTGCTGGCCGAGGAGAAGTTCCCGTATCCGAGCGTGCTGTTCAAGCCGCGCACCGTGCACCGCGTCGCGCTGGCCGTCGTCGTGCTGCTGCTGGCCGGCTATTTCACCGTGTTCGGCGTGCAGAGCAGCCGCGACTGCATCTCCGGCAACCCGTTCGACGCGATCAGCCTTGGCTCGTCCGTGCTGAACCCGAGCACCACGCTGAGCAAGACCGCGACCGGTGAGTGCGTCGGCGTGACCGACAGCGTCGGCACCTTCGCCTATGCCAGCAGCGATCCGACCGACTCGACCGAAGCCGCCGAGGTCGACGAGATCAACACGCTCAGCTCGTTGATCTACGCCCAGAACCAGCGGGTGGTCGACCAGACCGGCATCACCCTGCCCTACGTCACCATCGTGGTGGCGACCATGTTCAGTTCGGCCAACCAGCAACCGTTCCTGGACCTCTCGGTCGGCGTGAACGAGTTGCGCGGCGCGTATCTGGCGCAGGAGATGTGGAACCAACTGGACACCGGGCAGCGCAAACCCCCGTTCCTGCTGCGCATCCTGCTGTCCAACTTCGGCGGCGACTCGGCCTACGCCGCCCAGGCCGCTGCCCAGATCCAGCAGTTGGCCGAGCACGACTCGTCGGTGCTCGCGGTGACCGGTATGGGTCAGACCCGGGAGCAGACGGTCAGCGCGGCGACCGTGCTCGGCACCGCGACCAACAGCTGGTCCGGTATTCCGGTGGTCACCTCAGCGCCGAGCGGGAACGCGTTGGCCGGCAAGGACTACGTGTTCATGACCGCGGCGACCAACGACCGCCAGGCCGATGTGGGCACCGCGTTCGTGCAGAGCCACTTTCCGAACCGCAAGCTGTACGTGATCTACGACCCGAACGACCTCTACTCCAACGACCTCGATCTGAGCTACACGCGGTCGCTGGCCAACGCCGGTTTGCCGCCGGCGATCCCGGAGGTCTACGACGCCAACTCCAACGGCACCCGGCAGTCGCTCAGCGGCATCGTCGGCGACATCTGCGCGCACAGCGGTTCCTCGACCCAGGCGCCGCTGATCCTCTATGCCGGGCGGGCCAACGAGCTCCCCACGTTCATGGACCTGTTGCAGGGTGACGCCTGCGACCAGCGGGCGGTCGTGCTCGGCGGCGACGACCTGACCCAGGAGGAGACCAACGGCTACGCGGACCTCGACGGGATCGCGAACTTCGTGGACAGCAGGCTGTACTTCACCTCGTTCGGGCCGACCAAGGCCGGCTGGCAACAGATCCTGGCCAACGGCGACATCCCGGCCGACCTGCGGACGGGGGAGCAGAGCGCCGAGACCACCTTCTTCAACGCCTACGCCCAGGTGGCCCGCGACGAGCAGAAGGCAGGCAGCAACGCGTACCAGACGCCGGCCAACGGGCACATCATGCTCGCCTACGACTCGGTCAACCTTGCGGTGTCGGCGATCCAGAACGGTGTGTCCGGCAACCAGCTGCCCACCCGCGAACAGGTCTACGACGCGCTGCGCGCCACCACCGGTCCGCACGCGTACCCGGGCGTGAGCGGGCCGATCGACTTCCAGACCACCGACCCGACACCGCTGAACAAGGGCGGGTTCGACGCAGACAAGCTGATCGTGGTGCAGCAGGTCGGCAAGGACCCGAAGACGGGCAAGCTCAGCTCGGCCTACGTCTACAGCCAGCCCTGATCTTCCCTCGGTCAACGCGCCGAGATGATCGGCACGCCCGCTTCGCGCAGTTCCGGCAGCACCGGGTCCTCGTCGGTCGCATCGGTGACGATGCCGCTGACCTCGGCCAGCGGCAGCACCGTGAACGGCGATGCCGCGCCGATCTTCTCGCTGCTGGCCAGCACGTAGGTGTCGGCGGCGCGGGCGGCCAGCGCGCGTTTCATCGCGGCCTCGTCCGGGTCGCCGGTGGTCAGGCCGGCGTCGGGGTGCACTCCGGTGACGCCCAGCAGGAAGATCTCCGCGCTCACCGCCCGCGCCGCCTCGACCGTGGCCGCCCCGCAGGCGACGGCCGAATGCTTGAACAGCCGACCGCCCAGGATGAAAACCTCGACCGTCGGGTGTTCGACCAGCGCGGCCGCGACCGTCGGACTGTGCGTGATCACGGTCGCGGCCAGGTCGGCCGGCAGTGCCCTGGCGACGGCCAGGGCGGTGGTGCCGCCGTCGAGCAGGACCGTGCTGCCCTGGTTGATCAGGGCGACGGCAGCGACGGCGACGCGTTGCTTGCTGTCGGTGGCGACTGCCTGCCTTGTCGCGTAGTCGGCGATCGCGGGGGAGACCGGCAGCGCGCCGCCGTAGACCCGTTGGCACAGGCCGGCTGCGGCGAGTTCGCGCAGGTCGCGGCGGATGCTGTCCTCGGCGACGCCAAGTTCGGCGGCGATCTGCTTGGCCAGCACCTTCCCGTCCGTGCGCAGCCTGCTCAGCAACAGGTCACGCCGTTCGCTGACCAGCATCCGCGTTCCTCCATGTTTGCACGTGTTCTTGCCGAGTATCGCACATTCCGTTTACAGTTGGTCGCATGCTGATCCTGATCGCCGGCCCCTACCGGTCCGGCACCGGGGACGACCCGGACAAGCTCGCCGCCAACCTGGCCCGACTGGAGGAGGCGGCGTGGCCGCTGTTCCGGGCCGGGCACGTGCCGATGATCGGTGAATGGGTCGCCCTGCCCGTCCTGCGCGGTGCCGGCGCCATCGGACTGGACGATCCCCTTGCCGCGCAGGTCATGTACCCGACCGCGGCACGGCTGCTCGCACATTGCGATGCGGTGCTGCGGCTGCCCGGCGAGTCGACCGGCGCCGACAACGACGTCGCCATCGCCGAGCAGCGCGGCCTACCCGTCTACCACCGCATCGAGGACATTCCCGGCTGCGTCGCGGCTTAGTCGCCCGACGCCACCGCGGCGATCGCCGGCGTGCGCAACGCGGCCCAGGTCGGCACCAGGGTCGCACCGAGGCTCAACACGATCGCGCCCACCGCCACAGCGAAGAACACCCACCACGGTCCGTGCGGCACCACCGATCCACCGGCCGCCAGGCCGAACGGCACCAACACGGCCGCCCCGATCGCGGTGCCCAGCGCGAGCCCGCTCAACGCCACCAGCAGCCCCTCGACGCTCATCATGCGCAGGATCTGGCGGTTGGTCGACCCGACAAGGCGGTGCAGCGCGAACTCGCCCTTGCGCCGGTTGGTGGCCATCACCAACGTGTTGATCAGCGCGATCACCGCGTAGCCGACGATCATGGCGACCAGAATGTAGTTGATCCACTCGCTGGTCTGCTGGTGATCGGCGAACTGCGCGGCGAGCGCGGAACGGTCCTCGACCACCAGTCCGGGCTGCGTCGCGGCCAGCGCAGCGAGGTTCGCGGTCAGCTGCGCGGTACTGGTGCCCGGCGCGGCCGTGACCAGGATCTGCGGCAGGAGCCCGGCGGTCAGGTGCGGTACGACGAGGTCAGCCGGCATCAGGATCGTGTCGTAGCCGCGTTGTTCGGCCAGTAGCGCGACCACTCGCGGGTTGACCAGCGTGCCGTCGCCGAGCCGGATCGGCAGCGTCTGCCCCAGCGTGACCGACTGGTCGGCGGCGATGTTGGCCGGCAGCGCGATCGTGTTGCCGGTCAGATTCGCCAGGCTGCCCTGCGCGACCTTGGTCACCGTGGTCCGCGTTGCCGCGTCCGCGCTGAGACCCTGCACCGGATAGTCGCTCACATCGGGTGTGTTGTGGTGCTTGCTGCTGGGATCCGCGCTGCCCGGATCGGTCAGGTAGCCGGTGGTGCTGGCGAAAGCCGACGCGGCGGCGACGCCCTGCGTGTCGCGGACCGTGTTCACGAAGTTCAGCGGCAGGCCGCCGGTGCTGCTGGCCACGACGGCGTCCGCGCGCAGGCTCGCCGCATACGCGGCCTCGGCGTCGGCGACCGACGTGGTCTGCAGGTACACCATGGCGATGGCCATGCCGCTGGCCAGCATGATCGGCACGACCGCCCCGGCCATCCGGATCTTCGCCGCCTTCGCGTTGAGCACCGCGAGATACCCGGCAAGTCCGGTGAACGTGCGCAGCGGCCAGCGCAACACCGCGGTGCACAACCGACACAGGCCCGGCCCGAGCAGGGCCAACGCGCACGCCCACAGGATCGCCGACGGTCCGGCCGTACTCGCGGCCACCGGGCCCGCCATCACCGTCGCGGTGACGATCGCCAACGCGGTTCCGCCGCCGAGGCAGGCGATCGCCGCCGTCAACCTGAACCAGCTCACCCAGTGCGTCGGCAGGGACGCCTCGGTCAGCGCCTCGGTCGGTTTGGCCCGTGCCGCGCGATTGGCCGCGATGAACCCGGCCAGCACCGCGGTGAACAAGCCGATGCCGACCGCGCTGACCGTCGGTATCCAGCCCTGGTGGAACTGGATCGCTGGAGAGATGACCCCGTTGGCGCCCATCTGTCCGGTCAGCCAACGGCCCGCGGCCTGGCCGGGGAAGTAGGCGATGCCGGTGGCCAGCGCGGCGACCACGATCACCTCGGCCATGATCATCCGGCGCAGCTGGTTCGGTGTGCCGCCGATCGCGCGCAGCAGCGCGAGTTCCCGTTGCCGCTGTTGGATGGACAACCCGAGGGTCGCGCCGACCACGAAGATCGCGATCGCGATGCCCAACCCACCGAACACGCCGGCCAGGGCGACCAGGTTGTCGCCCCCGTTCACCGCTCCGGCGATCTCCGCCTGCCCGCGGTCGTCCCCGGTCAACGCGACCGCATTGTGTCCATTGAGGACATCAGTCAGCCGTTGCGCCAACCCGTCGACGTCCGTGCCGCCGCTGGGCAACACCGCGATCGAGTCGATCTTGCCGGGGCTGTTGAGCAGGGTGTCAGCCTCCGTGTCGGTGAAGAACACCGTTGCCGCGTCGGCGGTTTTCGCATGCGCCAACCCGACCACCCGGAAGCTCTGCGCGCCGCCCGCGACCGCCAACCGGACCTCGTCGCCGACCTTGACGCCAAGGCTCGCATCGGCCACCACGTCATCGGCCGCACTCGGCGCGGTCCCGGCGGTCAGCGTGTACGGCGCAAGCCGCGCGGAATCCCAACCGTGTCCTGTGGACGGTGCGCCTGGCTTCCCGTTGTGCAGCAACGTGGCTGGAAACGACACATCCGGAATCGCCGCCATGACCCCTGGCACGGCCCGGATCGTGCCGAGCAGACCGGCGTCGACGCGCACCCGCTCGGGCAGGTCCGAGCCTGCGCCCTTGGCGCCGGAGGACTGGTCGCCGGTCACCACGATCGGCGCCGCGGCAAGGCGTTGGGGCGGAATGGCGGTGCGGATCCCGGTCTCCATCAACCCGCCGCAGGCCATCACGATGGTCGCACCGAACAACAGCGCGATGAACGACGCGACGAACCCGCCGGTCCGTGTGCGCAAGGTGCGCAGGGCCAGCCGGATCATCACGCCACCCCGCTCGGTGCCAGTGGGTTGCGCCGCTCGGCCAGCGAACCAAGGTGCGTCATGCGTTCCGCGACCGCGGCCACGGTCGGCGCTTCGAGTTCATCGACGAAACGGCCGTCGGCAAGGAACACAACGCGGTCCGCGTACGCGGCCGCGACCGGATCGTGGGTGACCATGACGACGGTCAGTCCGGCCTGGCGCACGGTTTCCCGCAGCAGGCTCAGCACCTCGCGCGAGGTGCCGGTGTCCAGCGCGCCGGTCGGCTCGTCGCCGAACACCACGGCAGGCCGGGTGATCAACGCGCGGGCGATCGCCACCCGCTGCTGTTGACCGCCGGAGAGCTCACCCGGCCGCCGGTTCAGCTTGCCGTCCAACCCGACCCGCGCGAGGACGTCGAACACGGCAAGACGTTTGGGCCTGCGCCCGGCAAGCCGCAGCGGCAGCGTCACGTTTTCCAGCACGGTCAGCGCGGGCAGCAGGTTGAACGACTGGAACACGAACCCGATGCGCTCGCGCCGCAGCTCGGTCAGCTTGCGCTCGGACAGGCCGGTCAGGTCCTGCCCATCGAGCAGCACCGAACCGGAACTGGGTCGGTCAAGGCCCGCGGCGCAATGCAGGAAGGTGGACTTGCCGGACCCGGACGGACCCATCACCGCGGTGAAACTGCCCTGTCGGAAGCCGATCGTCACCCCGTCGAGCGCCCGCACGCCGTTGCGCTGGTTGCCATAGATCTTCACCACGTCGTGCAGTCGCACGATCTCGCCATCCATACCGACGACGGTAGGAACAAGGGGCGAGGCGAACCATGGTGCGACCCTGCCAAGGCGGAGTGGGGTAAACCCCACCGAGCCGTCAGTCGGCGCTCAGTGGCGACAGGTCAGCCAAAAGAAACATGATCGACGATCAAGAACGTTGTGCGCCAAGAAAGATCTGGGTGTGTCCGCAGTCTGGGGCCGGTCACCGCGACGCGGGCCGGCCCCGGACTGGGCGTGCGAACATGCGCTGAGCTTGGGTCAGCTGAGCGCGGAGAGCAGCGCGGCGCGCTGCCGATCGCCGAGGCCAGCGGCCCGACGCTCGGCCGGGATGCCGGCTTCCTCCAGCACGGCGGCCACTTTGGCCGGTCCGTAACCGGGCAGGGCCTTGACCAGCTGCGCGACCTTGGTCTTGCCGACGATCGCGTCTTCCTTGGCGCGGGAAAGAACGGCGGGGATCGTCTCGGATCCGGTCTTGATGTCGTTCAGCAGCTTGGTGCGTGCCTGCCTGGCCTCGGCGGCCTTGGCCAACGCAGCCTGGCGCTGCTCGGGGGTCAGGTTAGGGAGAGCCACTCGTCGTCTTCCTTCCATTCAGGACAGTCCATCCGCGCGTGTCACGCGTGGTTGGCACCCCATCATGACGCCTCACCCTGCCACGTCCAGCAGCGACACGTCGAACAGGCCCCTCCACCTCGTTGTTCGTTTGCCCACGTCGAAGGGTTCGTGCCGTCCAAAATCGGGCGTTCGGTAACACCGAGTGGGCGACATGCCCTACCGGGTAGTACTCAAAAGGGTGATGCAACGTCACTGGTGCCGTTTCAGATGGGCGCAGAGTGACCGATGTCGGTTTGCCCACGCTGATCGGTCAGTGATCGCGTACGGAGGGCCATATCAGGCGTTGAGCTGGGTGAGTTCAGCACATCGAGGCATCCCGGGACGGCGCGGCCCACCCTGCGCCATGCTCGCCCCAGGTTGGTTCTTGTGTGTTGCGCCCGGTTGGCACAGGCTGTCCGCGAGGTGTTCGCGGTGTGTACACGGTGACCGGCCGTAAGCCCAGTGTTGTCAGCTCGGGTCGTCCGGTCAGGACGAGAGGACGTGGCGTGGCTCAGGTGGGATCGGCGGAATCGTTGGCGACCGAGACATTCCGGCAGGCAAGGGATTTCCTGCTGGAGCGGCGGAACACCTACGACCTCGCCTACCGGGACTTCCGTTGGCCGGAATTCACCGAGTTCAACTGGGCGCTGGACTGGTTCGACGCGGTCGCGGCCACCGAACCGACCGCGTCGCGGCCCGCCCTGTGGATCGTCGAGGAGGACGGCTCCGAGGTCCGCTACACCTACGCCGAGCTGTCCGCCCGGTCGAACCAGGTGGCCAACTGGCTGCGTTCGATCGGCGTTGCCCGCGGTGACCGGCTCATCCTGATGCTCGGCAACCAGACCGAGCTGTGGGAGACGATCCTCGCCGCCATCAAGCTCGGCGCGGTGCTCATCCCGGCCAGCACCCTGCTCGGCGCGGCCGACCTCACCGACCGAGTCGAGCGCGGCAACGCCAAGCACGTGGTGGCGCGCGCGGTCGACGCACCCAAGTTCGCCAACGTCAGCGGCGACTACACCAAGATCGCGGTCGGCGATGCCGTGGAGGGCTGGCACAGCTACGCCGCCGCCTACGGCGCCGCCGCCGAATTCACACCAGATGGCCGCAGCGTCGCCACCGACACGCTGCTGCTCTACTTCACCTCCGGCACCACCGCCCAACCGAAACTCGTTGAGCACACTCAGGTTTCCTACCCGGTCGGCCATCTGTCCACGATGTACTGGATCGGCCTGCGTCCCGGCGACGTTCACCTGAACATCTCCTCGCCCGGTTGGGCCAAACACGCCTGGAGCAACGTTTTCGCGCCGTGGAACGCGGAAGCCTGCGTGTTCATCTACAACTACACCCGGTTCGACGCGGGCTCGCTGCTGCGCCAGATCGACCGCTGCGGCATCACCAGCTTCTGCGCTCCGCCGACCGTCTGGCGAATGCTCATCCAGTCCGACCTGACCCAGTTGGCGAACCCGCCGCGTGAGGTCGTCGGCGCCGGCGAGCCGCTCAATCCGGAGGTCATCGACCAGGTCAACCGAGCGTGGGGCCGCACCATCCGGGACGGTTTCGGCCAGACCGAGACGAGCGTGCAGATCGCCAACACCCCAGGTCAGCCGGTCAAGGCGGGATCGATGGGCCGGCCGATGCCCGGTTTCCGCGTCGCGCTGATCGACC
>DASYBO010000135.1:0-3385 GCA_036500685.1 Pseudonocardiaceae bacterium
GGCCTTCGCTCGGCCGCGCCCCATGGCTCGACCCCCTCGCACAAGGGCGGGGCGGCCGAGGGAACGGCGGCCCCGCAGATCTCGACAACTGTTTCCTGGTAACTACCGTACCGTGCCGATGGGGTTCCGTGCGACGTGGCACCGCAGTCGATGACGTGATGTCGCCGGAAGCTCCATGCTTTCGGGCAACATGGCACCATGCCCCGCGTGCCTCGTCCGTTCGTTGCGTACCTGCGGGTATACGAACCGTTGTCAGCTTTTGACGCTGCGTTGATCGAGCCGTTGAGGGAGCGCATCGAGAAAAATCCGTTGGCCCGTTCCGCTGTTGGCGAACGAGAGCGCGAGCTATGGCTTAGCTCACAATTGTCCCGGCCCCCGAGGCTCCTGCCAGGCGAACTCTCGGACGGCCGCCCTGCACCCAACGCCCCGCTGGATGCGCTGGTCCTCGACCCGGCCGACGTCCCGGCCAGCGACACCGGCACGGTCGGACCCGGCCCGCTGATCTGCCCGCTCGACCTGCGCCCGAGGGCCGCCGCCGCACTGGTCGGATTCCTCAGCACGACCGGAGCCGTGCTGCGCAAGGCCATGTTCACCAGGACCGACGACGAACTACGTGGCCATGCCAACACTGTGATGGCCGACGCCAGCCAGAGGGCTGTGCACATGGTGTCCTCAACCTGGACCGTGCCGCTGCCCTGGTTCGCCCTGGTCGACCCGGCCACGCGCAGGCTCGTCCCGGCCACGGAGGAGCAGCCGCAGGAGTCCTACTGGCTCGGCGCCATGGCCGACGTCCGCCGCAGGACCGCCCGCGCGCACGCGGTCGCCAAGGAAGCCCTCGGCGAGGAGGGCCCGACCATCGTGCTGCGCGACACCGGTCGCTGGCTGGAGCGCTTCCACCCGCATTCGGCCGTCGAGCTGGACTACGGCGGCATCGCGGGCCTGCTGCCCTTCGCCGAACTCGAAGCGGACACCTCCGCCGAGGACGTGCACGCGATCGTGGACGCGATGGAAGCGGGCGACCCGGAAACAATCGCCACGAACTACGACAAACTACGTGAATTCTGGGGTCTACTGGCCGCCCACGAACGATTCAACTGACGTCTCGGCGGACGACACCCCGAAGATCAACCTGCCCGCCGCCATCGACCAAGCCCACCCGAGCCCAAACCCGAATATTTCTCAACCCCCTGAAACAGCCCCCTCCCGGCCCGGGGGAGGCGCCCCGCGTCGAGCCTATTCAACGCGGGACGTGAAAAAAATTCGAATTCGGCCAGGTGTGGACAACTCGGCGGGGTGTGGACAACTCGCGTGAGGGTGTCGGCGGTGTGCTAGGTATCGCGGCGCGGTTGGCGTTGCTCGGCGAGCAGTTCGTCGACCGACGCGCGGCCGCCCCGGTAGCGTTCGGCGATTTCCTCGTTGAGCTTGTCCATCACGACCTGCACCTGTCGCCGTCGCGCGGACACCGATGCCTCTTCGCCTCGGTAGGTCTCCAGCGCGTTGGTCAGCTTCTCGTCGGACAGCGAGCTCACGTCCGAGAGGTCAACGTCGGATACCAGTGCCTCGACATGCCGCCGGTGCGCTTCGGCGCGCGAGGGTTCCAGGGTGCTGTGCCGGCCCGCGCCGTTGGCCGGCCCGACTACGTTCGCGGCGAGGATCTTGGCCAGCGACTCGACGACCGTGGCCGAACCGCCCTCGGCGCGCCTTCGCTGTTCGGCGTGCACGATGTCGATCCGCCCGTGCAGCAGCCTGCGCAGGTAGGAGAGATCGGTCTCCTCCTGCGCCGCCTCGTCACGAAGCGCGCGAACTTCCTCGAGCGTGCAGGTCTGCACGCCCTGCATATACGCCGGGTCGAGCACGCGGTCGATGCGACGGCGCCCGCCAGGACGGACCTCGATCACGACACCATCCTGAATCACATTCCGGGGGCAAGCCAGTACTGGTTGCTAATTTGTTGTGGGCCTCAACCATCATGCCGGACGGTTGGTCGTACACCCAACAGCTCGCGGACCACCTCACCCGGCAGGGGTGGGCGTTGGGCGATCCGGGCCAGGCCAGCGGCGCGAGCGACGAGTTGGGCGTTGTCCCGCACCCGCTCACCGCGCGCGTAGCTGACGGTGTCCTCCATCCCGACGCGGAGGTGACCGCCGGCCGCCAGTGTGGCCAGCATCACAGGGATGCTGGCTCGTCCGACACCCGTCGCGGAGAAGCTCGCGCCCTCCGGCAGGTCCCGCAGCGCCGCCGACACCGTCTGCACATTGCCCGGCATGCCGCCGGGGACACCCATCACGAGATCCACGTGGACATGACCGCCGGAGGGGCGGCCGTAGTCGTCGAGCAGCCGCCGCAGCGAGGTCAACTGGCCGAGGTCGAAGATCTCGTACTCGGGGACGATGTCGCGCTCGGCCATCCGCTTGTGCAGTTCGACGATGAACTCCCAGCGGTTCAGGAACACGTCGTCGCCGAAGTTGACCGTGCCCATCGTGCAGGACGCCGAGTCGGGAAGGGCGTCGAGCACGCGCAGCCGGTCCGCCTCAGGATCGGTCACCGCGCCACCGGTGGAGAGCTGCACGATCAGCGAGGTGTTCTCGCGCAGCGCGGCCACGGTCTCCTTCAGCAGACCGAGGTCCAACGTCGGCTTGGCGTCCGCGCCCCGGATGTGCACGTGGATCATGGTCGCGCCGACGCGTTCACAGTCCTGGGCGGTGCTGACCAGTTCGGCCAGGGTGACCGGCAGGTTCGGCACGTCGGCCTTGGCATGTTCGGCCCCGGTGGGGGCGACCGTGATCAGCGTGCCGGGCGAGGTTGTGGCGGCAGCAGTCATGAGCGCGATACTGACACATCGCGGCAGTTCCCGGCGTCGGCAGCTGGTCCCGTCGCCCGATCGGCCCCTGCCGTTGCCGAAACAGTCCGCTATTGGCCCAGCGTGGGTCACTCGGTTGGGCGGTCCAGCCCCTAACCGCGCAGGCGCTGCGCCGCTTCCCGGCCGGGTGCGGCGGCCTCCGGCGGCACCGAATCCGGGTCGACGGCGGCCTGTACGAGGTGGTCGTCCGCGCCGGCCAGCAGTTCGACGTCCACCGGGGCCGACCGCTTCAGCAGCGCCAGCGCGACGTTGCCCAGTTCGTGATGCCGGGCCACCGACCCGACCCGACCGACCGCGCGATCGCCGAACAGCACCGGCTCGCCGGTGTCCGGCAACGCGTCCTGCGAACCGTCCAGGTGCAACAGCACCATCCGGCGCGGCGCGCGGCCGATGTTGATGACCTTCGCGATGGTTTCCTGGCCCCGGTAGCAGCCCTTGTTGAGGTGCACGGCGGGTTCGATCCAGTTGACCTCGTTCGGGATGGTGCGTTCGTCGGTGTCGATGCCGAGCCGGGGGCGCAGCGCC
>DASYBO010000136.1:0-4097 GCA_036500685.1 Pseudonocardiaceae bacterium
GGTGGCGAGTTTGACGCCGCCGGCTTTGCCGCGGCCACCGGTTTTGACTTGGGCCTTGACCACGACCGGGCCGCCGATGGTCTGGGCGGCGGTGCGGGCCGCGTCGGCGGTTTCCACCACCTGACCGGGCAACACCGGCACGCCATGCGCGGCGAAGAGGTCCTTCGCCTGGTACTCGTACAGGTCCACTCAGAGTCTCCTTGACTACGTGCTCACATATGAATCAACGACTTCGCCTCGCGAGCACCAGCCCGAGGGACTGCAGTCGGACCGCCCGACCCTATCGACCTGCGTGGACGCTAGGGCTACGGCCACCGGTGAACTCCGTCACTCACCGTGGTGAGTTCGCTCACCGAATGCCGCGACGCTGGTACCGGCGGGTTCAGCCGCCGGTCGAATGTGTTGCCCGTGCTTACTGACATCTGCCTGACACTCAGTTGGTGACCTCGGCCGCACTGTCCACGGTGGACTGGCTTTCGGTTTCTTCGCCCAGAACTCCGAAATGACCGTGAACCCACGCCACGATCTCCTGCGTGGTCGCCCCCGGCGTGAACACTCTCGCGACGCCGAGCGCCTCAAGTTTCGGGATGTCCTCGTCCGGGATGATCCCGCCGCCGAACACGACGACATCGTCCGCGCCCTGCTCGGCGAGCAGTTCGACAACCCGCGCGAACAGCGTCATGTGCGCGCCGGAGAGCACGGAAAGGCCGACTGCGTCGGCATCCTCCTGCAGCGCGGTCTCCACGATCTGCTCGGGTGTCTGGTGCAGCCCGGTGTAGACGACCTCGACCCCGGCATCGCGCAGCGCCCGTGCGACGACCTTGACGCCGCGATCGTGTCCGTCAAGACCCGGCTTGGCCATCACCACCCTGATCCGGGGACCCCGGCCACGTGGGCCCGCACCTGTGGTCTGACCCACCATGGGCTCTCCTCCCTCTTTCGAGGACCCTTCATTGAGAAACACAGCGTCGAGGACACCGAATCGAGGACCGCGAACGCAACGTTAGGCCATCCGGACCGAGGATCCACCGCTGTCCGGCGCGCATGTGACCTCCGTCCCGTCCGCTGCCCCTCGATCGGGGGAACGGGACGGCGCGGATTCGATTCAGCAGGTCGAAGCCGTCTCAGCGGTGGGCGGCAGTCCGGTCCACTGGCTCGTCGGATTGCCGCCACGCTGCCATCACGGCCGCGCCCGCCGCGATGAGCAGGACGACGCACGACGCCAACGCGAACCAGGCGCCGAGGCCGGTCGACGAGTTGACGATCCGACCGCTGGTGAGCGGATATTCCAGCAGCCGAACGAGCAGCACGGCCGCGGCACCGATCAGCATCCCGGCCGCCCGTGCCGGCCGACTGCGCGGCGCGACGAGGCCGGCGGTCACCACGGTGATCAGCGCGACCAACAGACCCCACGAGGTGACCTGGAAGTTCGTCGCGATGCCTGCTTCGGCGTAGCCCTGCGCACGGACCACCGGCAGGCCGAAGGCGCCGATGGCGAGCAGCACGCCCAGCACCGACGGGACGAGCACGGTCCCCTCGGTGGTCACCAAGGTGACGTCGACGTCGTCCCGCTCGACACCACCGGCAAGCCCGGCACAGATCGCCGCAATGGCGCTGATGAGCAACGCGAGTCCGGTGAACCAGGCCGCAGGACCCAACGTGACCCCGTCGAGCCCACTCCCGCCGAACGCGGCGTCCAGCGCCTCGGCCCCGGCCAGCGGCACGGCGGCGAACGCGACCGACAGCACCGGGCGCAGCGACGGTGCCAGGCGCCGAACGAACATCCCCAGGCTCAGCAGGCCGACGATGACCGCCGTCGGCAGCAACGCCCGCTCCGCGTAGCCGGTCGGCGTGGCAACGCCGGCCGACAGCACGAAGGTCGGGGTTACCGAACCGAGCAACGCCGCCACCGCGGTGACCAGGCCGAGCACGGCGATGGCCAGATGCAGCCGCGCCGCGCCGGGCAGCTCGGGTTCGCCCGCGTCCACGGTGGCCCCCCGGTGGGCGGCACGCAGCGCGAACACGACCAGCACGACCATGCCCCAGGCCGCGATCAGGGCGAGCCAGGGCCCGAACGTCTCGTGCAGGCCCGGCACCGCGAAGCCGGCGACCAGCGGTGGCAGTGCCACCACGACCAGCGACGCCGCGCCGCCGAACAGCCACCCCATGGTCAGTTCCGAGTCGGACGTGGTGACCGCCATGGTCGCCACGACCGGCACCGCGGCCGCGAGGAGCAGGCCTCCGATCAACGGCCACAGCGGACCGTTCAGCAGATCGGGCTCGATCATCCACGGCGTTGTCGAGTGGAACGGCGCGGCGAGCAGGCCGATCGCACCCAGCACACCAACCGTGACCGCGATGGCCAGTGGTGCCCGAGGCCGGCCAGGGTCGCCCGACCGTTCGGTGCCCTGGCCGATCATGAGCGCGCCCGCGACCAGCGTGACCACCTGTCCGGCCAGCAGCAGCCACAGGCCGAGTCCGACGTGCAGTGTGCCGGAGGTCGGGGTGGTCAGCAGCAGCTCCGGGCGTTCGGCCAGCTTGGCGTCGACGAGGAACTGCAGGTCCGTGACCAACCGGCCCGGCGCGAAGATCGCGGCGGCGATCAATGCCCCACCCGCGGCCAGCGGACGGCCGAACGCGGCGAACCCGATAGCCACCGCCACCGGCAGCACACCGAGGACGAACAGCAGAGGCCCGGACGAGAACCCGGGCGGCGTCGCCGGACTGCTCACCGGGAGCAATGACCCGATGGACGTCAGCAGACCACCGATCACCGCGACCGCGAGCGCCTCCCACAGACGAGTGGGAATCATCGAGCGCCCAGCCGCGCCGAGCCCGCCTCTGTCGAGGCCATCCGAGCCATGCCCGGATGAACCGCGTCTGGATGAGCTGCGTTCGGATGAGCTGCCCGGCCCGTCGTTCGTCGAGCGACCTCGTGAAGAAGGGGTCCGCGAAATCACCTGACCGACGCTAGCAAGGCCGCAGCCGGGCGGCTGGCCACCATGGCCTTACGGACAACGGTCCTGGTGAGCCAGGTGCCAGCGTCCTGGGCCATCCGATCACCACCGGTCACCTCCGTGTGCGGAGGGTTGCCGTGGGCTGGTATTCAGTTGTCGGGTAGCTCGTCAGGGGTCGGGACCAGGTATCTGCTCCTTTCTAGCGATGTGGTCCGGGTTTGCCATCGGCCAACCTTCCGGTGACTTAAATCACATTCTTTTGTCGCGGTGCGCGGCCGTGGCCCGTCGTCATCGATCTCCACGTGGTCTCGTTCGGGCTGACCTCGGACGGCGAGTCGAGGTCGACCAATGGTCATGATCTTGTCGATAACTGGTCAGAAGTCGTTTTACGACAGTGAAACCGGGGACACCTAGTGGTAACTCACCGAAGATCGACCATCTGTTGCCGAGAACAGGACGGTTTCGTTACTGTCCCGAGGTTCACAGTCACGGACTGGTCACGGAGAGAGCACAACGCCGGTTACTTTGCGTTTGCGAGGTGCCACCCCCGGCATCCGTGACGTGAACCGCAGCAGGAGCTGGGTACCGAGTTCTCGCGATGAAAGGACAGGCTTTGGCGCCCTACCGCTATTCCGGCGACCAAGACTCGTCCACCGCGCTCGATGACCGGCCGGAACCCTCCGGGCGGGCTGCGCGACGCGTGCAGCCGCCTGCCCTGCGCGGCCGGATGGTGATGGCCGCGGTCGCCATCGGGGCGGTCGCCGCGGCTAGCGCCGGACAGTCGCTGCTGCCGAAACTGCCCAGCCATGACGCGGCGCCAACGGCCGACCCCGGCGGCACCGTCGCCCTGCTCGGCTCGGCGTCCGACAACCAGCAGGCGCTCGAAGTCCAGCCGATGGCCCGGACCGTCGACCAGTCGGACGTCGCGGCACAGCTCGCGGCGAGCCAGCAGGTCACCAACGGCTCCGGTGCCGACGCGCAGAACGTGGACGCCGTCACCTTCGCCAAGCCTGCGGCCGGGCCGGTGATCTCGACCTTCGGTGGGCAGTACGGCACCCTGCACTACGGCATCGAGATCCAGGGCCAGAAGGACGCGCCGATCTACGCCGCGGCCGACGGGGAGATCATCGCGGCCGGGCC
>DASYBO010000137.1:0-11667 GCA_036500685.1 Pseudonocardiaceae bacterium
GTCCTCAAGAGACAGCCCACCGGCCACACAAGCGGCGGCGATCTCACCCTGCGAATGGCCGACCACCGCGTCCGGCCGCAACCCACACGACTGCCACACCGCAGCAAGACCCACCATCATCGCGAAACTCGCCGGCTGCAGAACATCAACCCGGTCCAACACCTCAGCATCGACGTCACCGCGCAACACATCCACCAGCGACCAGTCGACATACGGCTCCAGCGCCACCGCGCACTCGGCAATCCGCCCAGCGAACACCGGCGACGAATCCAGCAGCTCACGGCCCATACCGGCCCACTGCGTCCCCTGGCCAGGGAACACCCACACCAGCTTCCCCGAAGCGCCGACGCTGCCGGCCACCACACCGGCCGCGCTCTCGCCGCGCGCAAGCGCGCCTAGCCCGTCCAGCGCCTCTTCGCGGGAGTCCGCAACCACCACTGCCCGGTCGCCCAGCGCGGCCCTTGTCGACAGCAATGCGTTCGCCACCTGGGCCAGCGGAGCGTCGGTGTCGTCGAGGTAGGACGCCAGTCGACCGGCCTGTCCCGCAAGGGAACCGGCGCTGCGCGCCGAGACCACCAGCGGCACGATGCCATCCGGCACGTCCTCCACCGCGACATCCTCGGCCGGCGCCTCTTCGATGATCAGGTGCGCGTTCGTGCCGCTGATGCCGAAGGACGACACGCCGGCCCGACGCGGATGGCCGTTGCGCGACCAGTCCTGCGCGTGCGTCAGCAGCTCGATGGCGCCAACCGACCAGTCGACCTGGTTCGTCGGCTCGGCAACGTGCAGTGTCGGCGGCAGCACTTCATGCCGCAGCGCCTGCACCATCTTGATCACGGACGCCACCCCGGCTGCCGCCTGGGTGTGACCGAAGTTCGATTTGAGCGAGCCCAGCCACAGCGGTCGCGCCGCGTCGCGGTCCCGGCCGTAGGTGGCCAGGAGCGCCTGCGCCTCGATCGGGTCGCCTAGGGCTGTGCCGGTGCCGTGCGCCTCGACAACGTCCACTTCGGACGGAGCGATGCCCGCGTTGGCCAGGGCGCTGCGGATGACCCGCTGCTGCGACGGACCGTTCGGGGCCGTCAGTCCGTTGGACGCGCCGTCCTGGTTCACCGCGCTACCGCGCAGCACGGCCAGCACCTGATGCCCGCGCTCCCGAGCGAGCGAGAGCCGTTCGAGCACGACGATGGCGACACCCTCGGACAGCACCGTTCCGTCGGCGTCCGATGAGAATGCCTTGACCCGGCCGTCCTCGGCCAGGCCGCGCTGCCGGGACATGCCGAGCACGCCGATCGGCGAACCCATCACCGCGACACCGCCGGCCAGCGCCATCTCGCATTCACTGGCGCGCAATGCCTGTGCGGCAAGGTGCATCGCCACCAGCGACGACGAACACGCCGTGTCGACGGTGACCGCGGGACCCTCGAAGCCGAACGTGTAGGACACCCGGCCCGATGCCACGCTGCCGGCCGTGGCGGTGGTGACGAAGCCTTCGAGTTCGGCCGGCATGTTGCTGAGGGACTCGAGGTAGTCGTGAATGGAGACGCCGGTGAAGACGCCGATCTTGGCGCCGCGCGCCTCGGTCGGGTCAACACCCGCCTGCTCAAGGGCTTCCCAGGACGCCTCCAGCAGCAACCGCTGCTGCGGGTCCATGGCCAGCGCCTCACGCGGCGAGATGCCGAAGAAGCCAGCATCGAACAGGCCAGCGCCCTGCAGGAAGCCGCCCTGGCGCGTGTACGAGGTGCCAGCGCGCTCCGGGTCGGGGTCGAAAAGGCCCTCAAGGTCCCAACCACGGTCCTCGGGGAAGGGCGACATGCCCTCGCGGCCCTCGAACACCAGTCGCCACAGCTGGTCGGGATCCGTGACGCCGCCGGGCAGACGGCAGGCCATGCCCACGATCGCGATCGGCTCGTCGGGGTCGGCCGCCGAGACGATCGTGGTCGGCGTGCCGGACACCGTCTCGCCCAGCTCCTCGCGGAGGTGACGCGCCAGCGCGACCGGCGTCGGGTAGTCGAAGATCAGGGTGGCGGGCAGTTTGACGCCCGTCGCCGCGCTGAGCCGGTTGCGCAGTTCGACGGCGGTCAGGGAGTCGAAGCCGATCTCGTTGAACTTCCGGGTGCCCTGCGCCAGCTCGGGACCGCTGAAGCCGAGCACGCCGGTGGACTCCGTCTTGACGATGCCCAGCAGCAGTTTCTCCTGCTCGTCCGGGGACAGACCGGCGAGCCTGCGCACCAGTCCCCCGCTGTCGCCTGCCGAGGCGCGCGCGACGCGACGGCCCACGCGGATCAGGCCGCGCAGCAGGTGTTGTACGTCCCCGCCAGCGGCGGCCTGGGTGCGCAGTGTCTTCAGGTCCAGCTTGATCGGCACCATCAGCGCCTGATCGCCCTGCAGGCCGATGTCGAACAGGTCGAGGCCTTCGGCCGGGCTCATCGCCAGCACGCCGCCGCGGCTCATGCGGGCCTGGTCGACGGCGCTGAGGTTCGCAGTGAGGCCGGTGCTCTGCTCCCACAGGCCCCAGGCCAGCGACAGGCCCGGCAGCCCGGCCGCCCTGCGGCTGGCCATCAGGCCGTCGAGGAAGGCGTTGGCCGCGGCGTAGTTGCCCTGACCGGCCGACCCCATCAGCGCGGCGGCCGATGAGAACACGACGAACGCGTCGAGATCGGTGCCCCTGGTCAGCTCGTCGAGGTGACGCACCGCGTCGACCTTGGGCGCGAAGACGCCGGCCAGCCGTTCGGGCGTCAACGCGCCGATCACGCCGTCGTCCAGGATGCCGGCCATGTGCACGATGGCGGTCGGGCGGTGGTCGTCGAGCAGCGCGGCCACCTGGTCCCGGTCGGAGACATCGCAGGCCACCACGGACACCTCGGCATCCAGCTCAGCGACGAGATCCGCGACGCCCTCGGCGGCCGAACCCCGCCGGCTGGCCAGCACCAGGCGGCGAACGCCGTGGCGGGACACCAGATGACGGGCGACAATCGCGCCAAGCGAGCCGGTGCCACCGGTGATCAGGACCGTCCCATCAGGACTGAACACGGCCGGCACCTCGGGCACCTGGCCGCCTGCGCGGGCCAGTCGCGGCGCGGACAGGATTCCGTCGCGCACCGCGATCTGCGGTTCGCCGCTGGCCAGTGCGGCGGCCAGCATCGGATCCGCGTCGGTGTCGATCAGTACGATCCGGTTCGGGTTCTCGGCCTGGGCCGCCCGAAGCAGGCCCCAGACCGCCGCGCCGGCCGGGTCGCTCACCACGCCGTCACCGGCGGGCACCGCGCCCCTGGTCACCACGACGAACTGGCCGTCGGCGGGTCCGTCGGCCAGCCACGCCTGCACCGCGCTCAAGACCCTGGTGGTCAACGCCAGCGGTCCGTCGTCGTCGCCGACGGCGTGCAGAACGGTCGTCTTCGCCGACGACGCCGGAGTGTTGCCGGAGGGCAACTCGGTCCACTCCACGCGGAACAACGAGTCGCGGCTCTCCTCCGCCGCCGTCTCCAACTGTTCGGCCGACACCGGCAGCGACACCAGCGAGTCCATCGTCAGGACGAGGGCGCCGGTGTCGTCGGCGGCCTGAAACGACAACGCGTCCGGGCCTGCGGGCGCGATCCGCACCCGCAACGCCGATGCGCCAACGGCGTGCAGCACTAGACCGTTCCACGCGAAGGGCAGCACCTGCCGGTCATCGTCCGGGTTGGCGAAGGCGTTGGTGTGCAGGGCGGCGTCCAGCAGCGCGGGGTGGATGCCGAACTTGCCGGCGTCCTCGCGGTTCTCGTCCGGGAGCGAGACCTCCGCGAACACCTCGGTACCGCGCCGCCACACCGCGCGCAGGCCCTGGAACGCCGAACCGTAGGCATAACCGCGCTCGACGAGGTCGGCGTAGAAGTTCTCGATGTCGATCTGCTGGACGCCCTGCGGCGGCCAGGCGGTGAAGTCGATGGCCGCGCTCGGTGCAGGCCGGGTGGCCGACAGCAGTCCGGTGGCGTGCCGCGTCCACTCGTCCGCGTCGTCCTCGCGGATCGAGTACACGGCGACCGGACGCGCACCGGTCGCTCCCGGCGCGCCGACCGCGACCTGGAGCCGGATGCCGCCCTGCTCGGGCAGCACCAGCGGCGCCTCGATGATGAGTTCATCGAGGATGCCGAAGCCGAACTCGTCGCCTGCCCGCACCGCGAGGTCGACGTAGACGGTGCCGGGAATGATGACCTTGCCGCCGATGGCGTGGCCGGCCAGCCACGGGTGCGTCTTGAGGGACAGCCGCGAGGTGAACACCAGGCCGTCCGACTGCGGCAGCGGCACCACCGCGCCCAGCAGCGGATGATCGGCGCCGACGAGGCCGAGCGATGCCGCGTCGGTGGCCGACGCGCCCATCTGGATCCAGTAGTGCTGGTGGTCGAACGCGTAGGTCGGCAGGTCGACGTGGGCCGAGGTCGCCCCGGTGGGCAGCATCGGGGCCCAGCCGAGCGCAACACCGCGAACGAACAGTTCCGCCATCGACACCAGCAGCCGCTGTAGGCCGCCCTCTTCGCGGCGCAGCGAGCCGGTCACGACGACGTCGGCATCGGCGCCGTCGACGATCTCGCTGATCGGCTGGACCAGCACCGGGTGGGCGCTGATCTCGACGAACACACCGTGCCCCTGCGCGAGCAGTTCGGCGATCGCGGGCCCGAACCGCACCTGGTTGCGCAGGTTCCGGTACCAGTAGCCGGCGTCGACGACTCCGGCGTCCTGGATCCACTCGCCGGTCACGGTCGAGTAGAACGGCACGGTCGGCGCGTTGGCCGTGATGCCGGCCAGCGCGTCGGTGATGGTGTCGCGGGCCTGCTCGACGTGCCGGCTGTGCGACGCGTAGTCCACCGCGACCCGCCGCACTCGAACACCCTGGTCGTCCAGTGCGTCGATGGCCTCGTCGAGCGCTTCGGCGTCACCCGCGATCACGACCGAGGACGGACCGTTGACCGCCGCGACCTCGACCCGACCTGCCCACTGAACCAACCGCTCGATCGCCTCGTCCTCGCTGAGCGCGACCGAGGCCATACCACCGCGACCGGAGAGCCGCGCGGCGATCGCCTGGCTGCGCAGGGCAACGACGCGGGCAGCGTCCTCAAGGGACAGTACACCCGCCACGCACGCGGCCGCGATCTCACCCTGCGAGTGGCCGACGACGGCGTCCGGAACAACACCCACCGACGCCCACACCGCGGCCAGGCCGACCATCACCGCGAAGCACGCCGGTTGTAGGACATCAACCTGGTCCAGCTCGGCGTCGCCGCGCAGAACGTCCACAAGGGACCAGTCGACCCAGCGCTCCAACGCGGCGGCGCACTCGGCGATCCGCGCCGCGAACACCGGGGACGAGTCCAACAGCTCCCGGCCCATGCCGACCCACTGTGTGCCCTGGCCGGGGAAGACCCACACGACCTTGCCCGCCGAACCGGAGCCGGTCACCAGGCCGGCCGCGTTCTCGCCGCGGGCCAGCGCGCCCAGCCCGGCCAGCGCGTCGTCGGCCGAGCCTGCGACCACGACGGCCCGCTCGCCCAGCACGGCCCGGCCCGTCACCAGCGACCCGGCCACCTGCGCCAGCGGCGCGTCGGTGCCGGCCAGGAACGACGCGAGCCGATCCGCCTGCGCCGCAAGCGAAGCGGCGGTACCCGCCGTCACCACGAGCGGTACGACCGCGGTCGACGGCACCTCCGCCTGCGTGTCGTCCTCGGGAGCTTCTTCGATGATCAGGTGCGCGTTGGTGCCGCTGGCCCCGAACGACGACACGCCGGCCCGGCGCGGATGACCGTTGCGCGGCCAGTCGCGGGACTCGGTCAACAGCTCGATCGTGCCAGAGGACCAGTCCACCTGCGGCGTCGGCGCGTCAATGTGTCGCGTCGCCGGCAGTACTCCGTGCCGCAGCGACTGCACGGCCTTGATCACGCCGGCCACGCCGGAGGCCGCCTGCGTGTGTCCGATGACGGACTTGACCGAGCCCAGCAGCAGCGGGTGCTTGGGATCCCGGCCCTGCCCGTAGGTGGCGAGCAGCGCCTGCGCCTCGATCGGGTCGCCGAGCGTCGTGCCCGTGCCGTGGCCCTCAACCGTGTCCACGTCGGACGGCAAAAGGCCGGCGCTGGCCAGGGCGTTGCGGATGACTCGTTGCTGTGAAGGGCCGTTCGGCGCGGTCAGGCCGTTGGAAGCACCGTCCTGGTTGACCGCGCTGCCGCGGATCACCGCCAAGATCTGGTGTCCCCGTTCCTTGGCCACCGACAGCCGCTCCAGCAGCAGCACGCCGACGCCCTCGGCCCAACTGGAGCCGTCGGCGCCTGCCGCGTAGGACTTGCAGCGCCCGTCGAAGGCGAGCCCGCGCTGGCGCGCGAAGCCGACGAAGCCGCCCGGTGTCGACATCACGGTCGAGCCGCCGACCAGCGCCATCGAGCACTCGCCGCGGCGCAGTGCCTGCGAAGCAAGGTGCGTGGCCACCAGCGAGGACGAGCACATGGTGTCGACGGTGACCGCGGGGCCCTCAAGACCCAGCGTGTACGCGACCCGGCCGGAGGCGACGCCGCCCGCGGTGCCAAGGGCGCGTTCCAGGCTCAGGAAGTCCTCGAATCCGCTCAGGTCGGGCGCGTAGTCCTGGTGCACGATGCCGGCGAACACGCCGATGTCGCTGCCCCGCACCGAATGCGGGTCGATGCCGGCCCGCTCGAAACTCTCCCAGGCGACCTCCAGCAACTGCCGCTGCTGGGGATCCATGGCCAACGCCTCACGCGGCGAGATGCCGAAGAAGGCGGCGTCGAACTCCCCGGCCTCGTGGAGGAACGCACCCTCCCGGACGTAGGTGGTGCCGGGGTTGTCCGGGTCGGGGTTGTAGAGACCCTCCAGGTCCCAGCCTCGGTCGGTCGGGAAGCCGGTGTAGACGTCGGTGCCGTCGGTCAGCACCCGCCACAGGTCCTCGGGTCCCCGGATGCCGCCCGCGTAACGGCAGGCCATGGAGACGATCGCGATCGGCTCCCCGGCTGCGGCGACGAGCGCACTGTTCTCCTGTTGAAGCCGCGCGTTCTCCTTCAACGAGGCACGCAGTGCCTGGACGATCTGGTCGTCTGGCGCCGACATAACCCATCCTCCACGTTCGTTCACCATCGGTGGTCAGCTCGTCTTGCCAAGAGCGCGTTGCACGAGTCCGGCGATGTCCAGCTCGTCGATCAGTTCCACGTCCTGTGACGGTGGTGGAACGGGTGCGGCCACGTCGTCCGTGTCCGCGAGGCCGAGCAGGGTTTCCAGCACGCCCGCCTCCTTGAACCGGGCGAACGGCACGGACGCGAGCACCTGCCGCAGCTCGTCCTCCCGGCCCGCCGTGTCGTCCTCGGGCTCCCGCAGGAGCTCCTCCCGCAGGTAACCCACCAGCGCCTCCGGCGTCGGGTAGTCGAAGATCAGCGTCGCTGGCAGCTTCAGTCCGGTGGCAGCGTGCAGGCTGTTGCGCAGGTTCACGGCGGCCAGCGAGTCGAAGCCGACCTCCTGGAACGCCTGCCGGGGGCCGATGGCCTCGGCGCCGCCGTGTCCGAGCACGGTCGAGGCGTGGCCTCGGACCAGCCGCAGCAGGATGCGGTTCTGCTCGCTGTCCGGCACCGCGCGCAGCGAGTCCGCGAGGGACGCGGCCGTGTCACTGTTCTCGGTGTCCGGCTGCGTCGCGGCGAGGGCCGCCTTGGCCTCGGGCAGGTCGGCGAACAGCGGGCTGGGACGGACCGAGGTGAAGGCGGGAATGAAGGCGGCCCAGTCCATGTCGACGACCGACACGAACTTCTCGTTGCCCCGCACCGCTTGCGCCATCGCCGTCACCGCGAGCTGTGGTGCCATCGGGAGCACACCGCGACGGCGCAGCTGGACCAGCGTCTCCGCGTCCATGCCGACACCGACCTCGTCCAGTGCGCCCCAGGCGATCGACGTCGCCCGCAGACCACGGGCGCTGCGCCACTCGACCAGCGCGTCGAGCACGGCGTTCGCGGCGGCCGAAGGCCCTTGGCCGCCACCGCCCCACACGCCGGCGATCGAGGAGAACACCACGAACGCGTCGAGTTGCGTGTCCTCGAACAGCTGGTCAAGCCACATCGCGGTGTCCACTTTGGTCGCGAACACCCTGGCAAGGTCGCGCTCGGCGGTGTCGTCGACGGTGCTGGTCTGCGCGATATCGGCGGCGTGCACGACGGCCGTCAGCGCCTGCTTTGACCTGGTGGCGGCGATGATGGCGTCCCGGTCTACACAGGACTCAACTGCCGTGCCGAACTCGGCCAACTCGGCCCGCAGCTCAGCGACGCTCTCGTCCGAAGTGGCGGTGACGATGAGCCGCTCGGCGCCCGCCTTCGCGAGCCAGCGCGCGGCATGCCGGCCCAGCCCTTCGGCGCCGCCGGTCACCAGGACCGTGCCTCGGGGCTGCCAGCGGTTCTCGCCGGTCGGCTCCGGCGTGGCCTTGCGAACCAGCCGCCTGCTGTAGACACCCGAGCGCCGGACCGCGAGTTGATCCTCACCGTTCGCGCCGTTCAGGATGCCGAGCAGGCACTGGGCCGTGCGCTGGTCGCTCGTTGCCGGCAGGTCCACAAGACCGCCCCACCGGTCGAGGCGCTCCAGCGCGACCGCGCGGCCGAGACCCCACAGCGAAGCCTGAGCCGGTGCGGTGACCGCGTCCTGGATGCCGATGTTCACCGCGCCCCGCGTCGCGCACCACAGCGGCGCGCCGACATTGCTGTCGCCAAGGGCCTGGACGAGCGCGAGCGTCGTCGCCGCGACCGAGGTCGGGTCCTGCGTCTCCTGGTCGAGGGCGAGCAAGGACAGCACACCGGTCACGTCCTGGTCCACGCTCAGCAGTTCGGCGAGCCGGTCCCTGGTGCGGTCCTGGTCGCCGATCTCCAGCAGCGCCATGCCGAGTCCCGCTCCGGCCAGTTCGGCGAGCAGCCGGTCGTCCTGGTGCGCGGCCGGCACGACGACCAGCCACCGTCCGCCGGGCACGCCGGCCGCCTCGTGTTCGAGCGGCTGCCAGGTGACGTGGTAGCGCAGCTTCTCGGCGGACGACGTCTCGCGGCGCTTCTCCCGCCAGTCGGCCAGCACCGGAACGACCGTGTTCAAAGCGCTGCGCTGGTCGGTCGAGGCGAGGTCCAGCAACCGCGCGAGGGAATCCAGATCGGCGTGCTCGACCGCGGCCCAGAAGTCGGCGTCCGCGCCCTCGGCTACTTCCGTGCTTGCCTCGGCCTCGTCCAGCCAGTAGTGGCGGCGATCGAAGGCGTAGGTCGGCAGGTCGACCCGTGCGGACACAGGAGGCAGCAGGCGGGCCCAGTCGACGGCGACGCCTTGCACGAAGAGTTCGGCCATCGAGGTCAGGAGTCGTCGCGGACCACCGTCGTCCCGGCGCAGCGACCCGACCACAAGACCGTCGGTGATCTCGGTGATGGGCTGGACCATGACCGGGTGGGCGCTAAGTTCCATGAACACGCCATGTCCCTGCTCGACAAGGCTCGCCACCGCGGGGCCGAAGCCGACCTGGTTGCGCAGGTTCCGGTACCAGTACTCGCCATCGACGACACCGGCGTCCTGGATCCAGTCGCCGAGCACGGTGGAGTAGAAGGGAATGACCGGGGCCTGCGCGTTGATGCCGGCCAGCGCGTCGTCGAGGGCGTCGCGGATGTCCTCGACGTGCCGGCTGTGCGACGCATAGTCCACTGCCACCCGCCGCACCCGGACTCCTTGGTCCTCCAACGATGTCAGGGCTTCGTCAAGTGCCTGCGCATCGCCCGCGACCACGACCGACGAGGGGCTGTTGACGGCCGCGACCTCGACCCGGTCCGCCCACGCCGACAACCGCGCGACCGCATCCTCCTCGGACAGCGCGACCGACGCCATGCCGCCACGACCCGACAGCTTCATCGCAATAGCCTGACTGCGCAACGCAACCACCCGAGCGGCGTCCGCAAGGGACAGTGCGCCGGCCACACAAGCCGCCGCGATCTCGCCCTGCGAGTGGCCAACCACCGCGCTGGGCACGACACCCACCGACGACCACACCGCGGCCAGCCCCACCATCACGGCGAAACAGGCCGGCTGCAACACGTCGACCCGCTCAAGCAGCGCGGGGTCGGTGTCGCCACGCAGTACGTCCACGAGGGACCAGTCGATGTAGTGCTCGAGCGCGGCAGCGCACTCGCCGATCCGCTCGGCGAACACCGGCGAGGTATCCAGCAGCTCCCGGCCCATGCCGGCCCACTGCGAACCCTGGCCAGGGAACACCCACACGACCTTGCCCGGCACATCGACGCTGCCGGTCACGAGATCGGGCGACTTCTCTCCGCGCGCCAACGCACCCAGCGCGGCCAGCGCCTCGTCGCCGGAGTCCGCAACCACGACGGCGCGCTCGCCGAGCGTCGCCCGGCTCGACAGCAACGAAGCGGCAACCGTAGCCAGCGGCGCCTCGGTATCCTTGAGGAAGGAGACGAGCCGGCCGGCCTGTCCTGCCAGCGCACCGGCGCTCCCCGCCGACACCACCAGCGGCAGCACACCATCGGGCGCAACGTCTTCGGTGGCCGGCGCCGCCGGAGCCTCCTCCAGGATCACGTGCGCGTTGGTACCGCTGGCGCCGAAGGAGGACACGGCGGCTCGGCGCGGACGGCCGTTGCGCGGCCAGTCGCGAGCCTCGGTCAACACCTCGACCGCGCCGGCCGACCAGTCGACCTGGGTCGTCGGCGTCTGTGCGTGCAGCGTCGCCGGCAGCAGCTCGTGCCGCAGCGCCTGCACCATCTTGATCACACCGGCAACACCGGCCGCAGCCTGGGTGTGCCCGATGTTCGACTTCAGCGACCCCAGCCACAACGGGTGCTCAGGATCCCGATCCCGGCCATACGTCGCCAGCAACGCCTGCGCCTCGATCGGATCGCCAAGCGCGGTCCCGGTGCCGTGGCCCTCCACAACGTCCACATCGGACGGTGACAAACCGGCGCTCGCCAACGCACCGCGAATCACTCGCTGCTGCGAGGGACCGTTCGGCGCCGTGAGACCGTTGGACGCGCCGTCCTGGTTGACCGCGCTGCCACGGAAAACTGCCAGGATGGGGTGACCGCGCTCTTCCGCCACCGACAGGCGCTCCAGGAGCACGACGCCGACACCCTCGGACCAACCGGTGCCGTCAGCGCCGTCCGCGTACGCCTTGCAGCGTCCGTCGGCGGAGAGGCCACGCTGTCGGGAGAACTCCAGGAAGGCGTCCGGGCTGGCCATTACGGTCGCGCCGCCGGCAAGCGCCATCGAACACTCGCCCCGCTGCAACGCCTGCGCGGCAAGGTGCATCGCCACCAGCGACGACGAACACGCCGTGTCCACGGTGACCGCCGGGCCTTCGAGACCGAACACATAGGACACTCGGCCCGACGCGACGCTCGACGCAGTACCGGTCATCACGTAGCCCTGCACATCGTCCGGCACCCGATGCAGGCGAGTCACGTAGTCGTGGTGCACGATGCCGGTGAAGACGCCGATGTCACTGCCCTTCACCGACAGCGGGTCGATACCCGCCCGCTCCAGCGCCTCCCAGGACGTCTCCAGCAGCAACCGCTGCTGCGGGTCCATCGCCAGCGCCTCGCGCGGGGAGATGCCGAACAGTCCGGCATCGAACTTCGCGGCGTCGTAGAGGAAGCCGCCGGAGCGGGTGTAGCTCGTGCCAGG
>DASYBO010000138.1:0-4434 GCA_036500685.1 Pseudonocardiaceae bacterium
TAGTCGCGGGTCTCGGCGATGATGCCGGGATCGTCGGGCCTTGTCCGGTCCCGATGTCCGGCGACGACGAAGCGCGGCGCGAGCGATTCGACCCGGTCGACCGCGGCCAGCCACGCGTCCAGCCCGCCGTCGGCCGCTTCGCCGAGGAACTGGTGCACGTTGTTGTAGATCACGTCGCCTGCCACGACCAGTCCGATGGACGGCGCGTGCAGCACGGTCGAGTCGTCGGTGTCGGCATGCCCGATCTCGATCGCCAGCAGCGCGTGTCCGTCCACGGTGAGCCCGTCCGCCGGGACGGGCTGGGCCAGGACCGGGGTGTCGGCGAGTTTGCCGGGCAGGATGCTGGCGAACAGCGCGGTCGGCTTGCCGTCCGGGTGCGCGGCCCGCATCGCCGCGATCGTGCCCTTTGCCGCATACACCGGGGTGTCCGGGAACCGGTCGAGCAGCGTCGTCGTGCCGTACCAGTGGTCGCCGTGCGCGTGGGTGATGTAGATGCCGCGCAGCCGCACACCGAATCCGCTGACCCACTCGGCGACCTGTTCGGCCTGGGCGATGGTCATCGGCGGGTCGACGAGTACGGCCTCGGCGTCGCCATACACGAGCGTGCTCGACAGCGGTGACCACCGGGGCGCCTGGCCGTCGGGTGGTTGCAGCGGCGACGCGGTCGGCAGCGGCTCCAGATCGGAAATGTGCACCGCGTAACGAAGTTCTCCGGTTGTCATGGCGGTCTCCTCACCGTGCGTTCGGGTAGACGTGGTCGAGCTGTTCGGGGGAAAGGAAGTACCGCGCGTAGGGCGTGTCCTTGAAGTGCTCCCCCATCAGGCGGGAGAACAGCAACACGCCGGCGAGCGGCCGATGGTTCATCACCAGGTGCGCGACCTGGCCTGCCGCGTCGCGGTGCACGATGGCGATGTTCGCGACGGGCTCGTCGCGCACCCTGGCGGCGTAGTCCTCGACGAGGCCGTTGTCGCCGTACGCACCGATGAACGAGAAATCCTGGAATTCGTAGAGCGTTCGGGCATACGCGAGCAGCGCGCGGACGTGGTCGCGTCCGGTGACGATGCCGTTGAGCACGGCGGCTTCCATGGTGACGTCCTCGGCCAGCTCGTCGAGCCAGGCCGGGTAGTAGTCGGTCCGCTGCCGCGCGGGATCCCCGCTGCCCAGGTAGGTGTTCATGACATGACATAATCACTGAGCGTCTGATTATGTCAACGGATGTGTCGCAGCTCGCCCTCTGTGGGTAGTTCTGCCGGGTACGGTGCGGCTATTCGAGGGAATCGTGGGCATTGTTGCCGTCTTCGGCGGCGGGCGGGGTTGGCTGTGGGCATGAGACCCTATCGAAGACCCACCGTCATCGGTGGAATCCTTGTCACGGCAAGCGTTCTGGTCGCGTTACCGACCACCGCGTCGGCTGCCACACCGACCGTTCGCGAGCTGGCGCCCCTGCCCGGCTACGCATCCGCTGACGCGACCGCGGTGAACAACCTCGGCACCGCGGTCGGCTACGCCACCAACTCGACGTCCGGCACGACAGCGGTGAAATGGAGCCTCTCCGGCGCGGTCACCAACCTCGGCACCCTGCCCGGCGACGACTACAGCGAGGCCCTTGGCATCAACGACATCGGCCGGATCGTCGGCTTCAGCGGCAACGGCAACGCAGGCGTGGAACACGCGGTGGAGTGGTCCGCCAACGGCGCCATCAGCGACCTCGGCGCCGTGGCGGGCAGGTTGTCCATCAGCGACGCGTATGCCATCAACGACCTCGGCGAGGTCGTCGGCTCCGATCAGACCGCGGCGCGCGCCGTCGGCGCGACCAGTTGGCGCGACGGCACCATCAACGACTTCGGTGCGAACGAGGTACTCGACCTCGGCGAGACCACTGCCTCAGCGGTCAATGACCTCGGCGCCATCGCGGGTTACGACTTCGCCATCCACGGCGCGACCCACGCGGTGCGCTGGAACGCCGACGGCAGCTTCCTTGAACTGCCGAACCTGCCGAACGCGGTCGGCGGGGGCGTCAGCGGAAACGGCAGCGCGGCCAGCGCCATCAACAATCTCGACGTGGTCGTCGGCGCTTCCCCGACCAATATGTTCCACACGCCGCACGCGGTTCGATGGGACCGACAAGGCAACGTCACCGACCTGGGCATTCTGCCCGGCGGTTTTGACAGCTTCGCAAGCGGCATCAACGATCTCGGCATGATCGTCGGCGCCGCCGGTGACACGAACGGCGTGAACCACGCCGTCACCTGGAGCCGCACCGGCGCCATCAGCGCACTTCCCGAGCCGCACGGCGAGTCCAACAGCACGGCGGTAGCCATCAGCGACACCGGTTTCATCGTCGGCAGTACCACCGACGCGACCGGCGACGACGTCGCCGTCCTCTGGCGATAGATCGCCGCGTCCCGTCGGGTGGGGGCGATCCACCCAACGGGACGCAGGACATCAGAACTCCTCGTCGAACCCGACCGTGCCGGTCACCGCGACCTGGTAGGCAGACACGCGACGCTCGAAGAAGTTGGACAGTTCCTGCACGTCCTGGAACTCCATGAAGCCGAACGGGTTCGGGGTGCCGTACTCGGGCGCGAGGCCGAGCACCTCGAGCCGGCGGTCGGCGACGTGTTCGAGGTAGGCGCGCATGTCCGCGACGGACATGCCGGCCACGCCCTGGCCGAGCAGGTCCTCGGCGAAGCGCGCCTCGGCGTCGACGGCCTCGCGCAGCATCTGCCGCACCCGCGCGTGCAGTTCGTCGTCGAACAGGTCGGGCTCCTCCTTGCGCACGGTTTCCACCACGTCGAAGGCGAAGGCCATGTGCATGGACTCGTCCCGGAACACCCAGTTGGTGCCCGAGGCCAACCCGTTGAGCAGACCACGCGAGCGCAGGAAGTACACGTAGGCGAAGGCGCCGTAGAAGAACAGGCCCTCGATGCAGGCGGCGAAACAGATCAGGTTCAGCAGGAAGGAACGCCGATCGTCCTTCGTCTCCAACCGGTTCAGGTGCTCGATCGAGTCGATCCAGCGGAAGCAGAACTCGGCCTTGTCCCGAATGGACGGTATGTTCTGCACCGCAGCGAACGCCTGCGCGCGCTCGTTCTCGTCGGGCAGGTACGTGTCCAGCAGGGTCAGGTAGAACTGGACGTGCACGGCCTCCTCGAACAGTTGCCGCGAGAGGTAGAGCCGGGCCTCCGGCGCGTTGACGTGTTCGTAGAGGTTGAGCACCAGGTTGTTGGCGACGATGGTGTCACCGGTGGCGAAGAACGCGACCAGCCGGTTGATCAGGTGCGCCTCGGCAGGCGAGAGCGAGGCCAGGTCGGCGAGGTCGGAATGCAGGTCGACCTCTTCCACCGTCCAGGTGTTGCGGATCGCGGCGCGGAAGCGCTCGTAGAACTGCGGATAGCGCATCGGCCGCAGGGTCAGGTCCATGCCGGGGTCGAGCAGGGACTGGCGGCGAGCGGTCGAATCGAGGGTGGTCACTGGCAGGCCTCACAGGCTTCGGGGTTTTCCAGGGAACACGCGATCGCGTCGGCATCCGGGGTCGGGGTGAGCGACACCGTGGCCTGTTGGATGCGGGTGGCCGGGCGCGAGCGCAGGTAATAGGTGGTCTTCAGGCCGGATTTCCAGGCGTGCAGGTACATCGAGGACAGCTTGCCGATGGTGGGCGCGGCCATGAACAAGTTCAGCGACTGGCTCTGGTCGAGGTAGGCGCCGCGCGCGGCGGCGATGTCGATCAGGGCTCGCTGCGGCAGTTCCCACGCGGTGCGGAACAGCGTGCGGACGTCCTCCGGCAGCTCGGTGATGTTCTGCACCGAGCCCTCGTCGCGCTTCAACCGGTTGCGCACCGAGTCCGTCCACAGGCCACGCTTCTTCAGCTCGGCGACCAGGTAACCGTTGACCTGAAGGAACTCGCCGGACAGGGTCTCGCGCTTGAACACGTTGGACACCTGCGGCTCGATGCACTCGTAGCAGCCGGCGATCGAGGCGATGGTGGCCGTCGGCGCGATCGCGATCAGCAGCGAGTTGCGCAGTCCGTGCTCGGCGACGCGTTCACGCAGCGCGGTCCAGCGTTGCGTCTGCGTCGGCGTCACGCCCCACAGGTCGGGCTGCAACTGGCCGCGCGCCGCCCTGGTCTGCGCGTAGGTCGGGTGCGCGCCCGCGCTGGCCGCGAGATCCGCCGAGGTTTCCAGCGCGGTCAGGTAGATCTCCTCGGCGATCCGGGTGGAGATCTCCTTGGCCCGCTCGGAGTCGAAGGGCAGGCGCAGCGCGAAGAACACGTCCTGCAGGCCCATCACGCCGAGGCCGATCGGGCGCCAGCGCGGGTTGCTGCGCGCGGCTTGTTCGGTCGGGTAGTAGTTGATGTCGATGACCCGGTCGAGGAAGGTGACCGCGGTGCGGACCGTGGCGCGCAGCGTGGTCCAGTCGATCCCGCCGCTGCCG
>DASYBO010000139.1:0-2942 GCA_036500685.1 Pseudonocardiaceae bacterium
CAATTCCGGGTGAATTTCCGGGTCCGGATTGGACAGTGCGAACACGATCGCGCCCGGCGCCATGCCGGCGATGACCGATTCCGGCACATTCGCCGAAGACAACCCGACGAACACATCCGCGCCGCGCAGCGCGTCGGCCAGTTCGCCGCCGCGCCCGGCCAGGTTGGTCCGCGTCGCCAGTTCGGCCTTGACCGGGTTCAGCCCCGCCCGCCCCGCGTGGATGATCCCGCGCGAGTCCACCAGCGTCACGTCCGCGACACCGGCCGCGAGCAGCATGTTCGCGCACGCCACCCCGGCCGCACCCGCGCCCGCGATAACCACCCGCAGCCCGTCGATCACCCGGTCGGTAGCGGCCGCGGCCCCACGCAACGCAGCCAACAGCACCACAGCAGTCCCATGCTGATCATCGTGCATGACCGGACAGTCCAGCGCCTCGATCAACCGCGCCTCAAGCTCGAAGCACCGCGGCGCACTCACGTCCTCCAGGTTCACCGCACCGAACGAGGGGCGCAGCCGAACCAGCGTCTCCACAATCTCGTCGACATCGGTCGTATTGAGCACCAGCGGGATCGAATCCAACCCCCCGAAGGTCTTGAACAGCGCCGACTTGCCCTCCATCACCGGCAGGGCGGCCGAAGGCCCGATGTCGCCGAGACCGAGCACCGCCGTTCCGTCGCTGACCACCGCGACCAGCCGGTGCGCCCAGGTGTACCGGCTGGCCAGCGCGGCGTCCTCGGCGATCGCCCTGCTCACCCTGGCCACGCCCGGCGTGTAGGCGATGGAAAGCGCACGCGGGTCGGACAGCGACGCGGTCACGTCGAGCCCGAGCTTGCCGCCCTCGTGGGCAGCGAAGATCTCGGCGTCGGTCAACGCGGCAGGCGCCTCGTCGATGCTGTCGTCAATGCTGGTCATGGCGTCCCTCCCAGGGGAACGGAAAAAAATCGCACGGTACGCACCGGAAGCGGTCAGCTGAACTGTGTGTAAGCCACTAGTCACGGCAGAGTGCTTGTCACGGCGGGGTCGCGCCAGAAAAAAACATAAGCGTCTTCGGTTGGGCGGCGCTCAAGCCGGGGTTGGGCAAGCGCCGCAGACGCTGCGGTCCGGCCAGTGTGCCACTCCTTGGGACGAATGTCTGCGGCGGGGCTCACACCCAACAAGGATTTTCGGCCGATCGACCGTCGCCCGGTAGGTCTTCTCGATCTCCCTGACCAGTGACCCCCGCTGGTCCGGCAGACCCGCCCATTTAGGCTTACCGGTCATGCAGGCGCGCGCACTCACGGTCCCGGACGCGTTCGAGTTCCGGGCGAACACCTTCCCGGACAATCGCGGCGTGTTCGCCGCGCCCTACCAGGAGGAGGTGTTCAGCAAGACCGTCGGCCACCCGCTGACCGTCGGCCAGACCAACCACAGCATCTCCCGGCGCGGCACCATCCGCGGCGTGCACTTCGCCGACGTCCCGCCCGGCCAGGGCAAGTACATCTACTGCCCGCGCGGCCGACTGCTCGACTTCATCATCGACGTGCGGGTCGGCTCCCCCACCTTCGGCCAGTGGGACTCCGTCGAACTCGACGACACCACGCTCAACGCCGTCTACCTGCCAGAAGGCCTCGGCCACGCGTTCGTCGCGCTCGCCGAGGACACCGTGATGACCTACCTGTGCACGACCGGCTACAACCCCGGCGGCGAACACGGCATCGACCCGCTCGACAGCGACCTGGCTCTGCCCTGGCCCACCGACCTGGAGCCGATCCTGTCCGACAAGGACGCCGCGGCCCCGTCCCTAGCCGAGGCGCAACGCATCGACCTGCTGCCCCGGTACGCCGACTGCCTGTCCTACTACCAGCAGCTACGCGTCATCTGACGGCGACTTTCGGGCCCGCAACCGCACCGGCCAAGGCCACAACCGCCACCCCACCACGGCCAACACCTCGGCAGGCCCCAACTCCCGCGAGTCCGTAGATCCGAACGGGTTGTCCCCGAGTACGAACCACAGCTCACCCCGCCGCTCGACCACCCGCTTCACCGACAACTGCCCCGGCCGAGCAGCCCACCGCACCAACGCGACCACCCCCGGCCGCACCCGCGCGCCGGCCACCGCCAGCACGACGTCCGCGTCCGCGAGCGTCGGCGACATGGACGGCCCGCGCACCCGAACCCGGCGCACCGGCAGCCATCCCAACGGCCGTGCCAACGATCACCTCCAACTGCCCGTTCCCGCCGTCGAGAGTAGGGTCCCTACCGTCGGAGCATCCACTGTTAGGGAGGAACAATGCGACTGTTGTCGCGCGTCCTCGGTCCACGCCTCGAGGCAACCGCACACTGCGACCTTCCGTGCGGTGTCTACGACCCGGCGCAGGCCAGGATCGAAGCCGAGTCCGTGAAGGCCGTCCAGGAGAAGTACCAGGGCAACGAGGACCCCGAGTTCCGCGCGCGCGCCATCGTGATCAAGGAGCAGCGCAGCGAACTCGTCAAGCACCACCTCTGGGTACTCTGGACCGACTACTTCAAGGCCCCGCACTTCGAGAAGTACCCGCAGCTGCACGACCTGTTCAACCGGGCCACCAAGGCCGCAGGTGCCGGCGGCACCAAGGGCACCATGGACCCGGCCAAGGGCCAGGAACTGCTCGACCTGATCGCGGAGATCGACAAGATCTTCTGGGAGACCAAGCAGGGCTGAGGTTCTGACCTGCGCAGAGTACGACTCGTTGGCCGGTGGCCATGGGTCTGGACGTGTCGACGCACCGTGCAGCCCTGCCACCGGCCTTCGTCGTCTCGGCCGACGAGGACCTCCGCGGCGAGATCATCGATGTTCGAACGGGGGTCCGGGCGACCTGCTCGCCGCAGACGTGGAAGCACTCGTCAACGCAGTGAACTGCGCTGGGTCGGATGTTCGTGGTCGAACTGGCGACACCAATGCCGAGGTACGTCGTCAACGTCCCGAC
>DASYBO010000140.1:0-2608 GCA_036500685.1 Pseudonocardiaceae bacterium
CGGGCGACCGGCGCGGCCTATCACGTCAACGCGGCCGACCCGGTGTCCTTTGACCGCACCCCCGTCGACGACGGAGACGTCGTCGACGTCGGGCCGCGGATGCGCGTCCGCGCGCTGGCGACCCCGGGCCACACCTTCACCCACCTGTCCTACATCCTGGAAGCACCGGGGCGGGTACCGGCGGTGTTCACCGGCGGATCACTGCTGTACGGCTCCACCGGCCGTCCCGACCTGCTCGGCCCGGCCCACACCGGTGAACTGGTCAAGCGGCAGTACGCCTCGGCGCACCGGCTGACCGAACTGCTGCCCGACGAAGCCGAGATCTACCCCACCCACGGTTTCGGCAGCTTCTGCTCGGCCACCCAGTCCGAAGCGGAGCGCTCGACACTCGGCCAGGAAAAGCAGGTCAACCCGGTACTCACGCGCGACGAGCACGCCTACGTCGAGGAACTGCTCGCCGGGTTGGACACCTACCCGGCCTACTACGCGCACATGGGCCCCGCCAACACGTCCGGACCGGACGCCCCCGACCTCACTCTGCCCACGACGGCCGATCCGGCGCAGCTGCGCGTCCGCATCGCCGCGGGCGAGTGGGTCGTGGACCTGCGCTCGCGGACCGCGTTCGCCGCCGGGCACGTCGTCGGCAGCCTGAACTTCGGCCTGGACGGCGGTTTCGCCACCTATCTGGGTTGGTTGATCCCGTGGGGCACGCCGCTGACCCTGCTCGGCGCGACCTCCGAGCAGGTCGCCGAGGCGCAGCGCGAGCTCGTGCGGATCGGCGTCGACCACATCGAAGCCGCCGCCACCGGCACACCGGAACAGTGGTCGGGCAGCGCACGGCTCGGGACGTTCCCGCGGGCGAGTTTCGGCGAGTTGGCCATGGTCCGCCACCACCGGCCGGTGACGGTCCTCGACGTCCGCCGCAACCGGGAATGGGCCCACAGCCACATCGACGGCGCCGTCCACGTCCCGCTGCACGAGTTGCTGCGCCGTCTTGGCGAGGTGCCGGCGGGTGAGGTGTGGGTGCATTGCCAGGCCGGCTACCGGGCGTCGATCGCGGCATCGGTGCTCGCAGCCGCCGGGCACCAGGTCGTCGCGGTGGACGACGAGTTCGACCAGGCCGCACGGGCGGCCCTGCCCATCACCGCGGGTTGACCCGATGATGCTCTTGGCGGTCGCGTTCGGCCTGGTCATCGGCGCGGCGCTGGGCCTGCTCGGCGCGGGCGGGTCGATCCTGGCGATCCCTGCCCTGGTCTACGGCGTCGGGCTCCCCCTGCACGCGGCGATCCCGACGTCGCTGCTGGTGGTGGCGGTGTCCGCGGCCGGTGGCCTGGTGGCCCGGTGGCGGTCGAAGGTCATCCGCTGGCCGGTGGCGCTGGTGTTCGCCGCAGCGAGTGTGCCCGCCGCGTTCGCCGGAACCGCGCTCGGCAAGCTGCTGCCGGACCGCTGGCTCCTGATCGCGTTCGCCGCGCTGATGGCGGTGGTCGCGATCCGGATGCTGGCCGCCGCGCCACAACAGGCTGGCGCATGCCGGACCAGCGGCGGCGCGGTCAACTGGCATAGCTGCCTGCCCAAGGCGCTCGCCGTCGGGGCCGCCGTCGGCGTGCTGACCGGATTGTTCGGCGTCGGTGGCGGTTTCGTCATCGTCCCGGCCCTGACCATGCTGCTGGGGCTTACCGCGCCGGAAGCGGTCGCGACGTCGCTGGTGGTCATCGTGCTCACGTCGCTGGGTGGGCTGGCCGCGCATGCGACGGCGGTGCCCGATCTGAACTACGGCATCGCGCTGGTCTTCGCTGGGGCCGCTCTGCTGGCGTCGCTGCTCGCGGGACGGGCCGGGAACCGGCTGCCCGCCCTGACGGTGCGCCGGGTGTTCGCGTACCTGGTTCTCGCCGTCGCCATGGGCGTCGCGGCCGCGGCCCTGTTCGCGCCCGCCGCGCTACACGGCGGCTGACACGTCAACCACGAGGATGAGGAACGATCACATGAAGTACGACCTGAGCATTACGCTGGACCTGCCGTACCAGAAGGCCGTGGCCGCCGTCCGTGCGGCACTGAAGGAGCAAGGGTTCGGGGTGCTGACCGAGATCGACGTCCGCGCGACGATGCGGGAGAAGCTCGGTGCCGAGATGGAGCCCTACGTCATCCTCGGCGCCTGCAACCCGCCGCTGGCCCACCGCGCACTGGAAGTCGACCGCATGATCGGCCTGCTGCTGCCCTGCAACGTGGTCGTCCGTGCCCACGGCGAGGACAGAACGCTGGTCCAGGCCCTCGACCCGCAGGTGATGATCGACGTGCCCGAACGCGACGAGCTCCGCCCGGTCGCCGACGAGGCGGGCACGCGAATCCGTGCCGCTCTTGATTCCCTCGCAGGCTGAACTGCGGACAGATCATCGTCACCCGAACCCGAACCCGAACCCGAACCCGAAGCCGTATCGGCCGCGATCCGTATGACGACATCGTGATAACAGACAACTACCTCGCTGCACAGTTGGCGAAGTCGCCTGCGGTCGCGCGGCAACAGGCCGGCAAGGCACCGAGTCGGCTCCTTGGCCAAGACTCAGGCCCGGGGCCTATACGTGCGAGCCGAACCGGGCCAGTTCGTGACAAA
>DASYBO010000141.1:0-3065 GCA_036500685.1 Pseudonocardiaceae bacterium
TGACGTGCTGATGACACCCAGACGCGAAACGGGCCGCTCCGAAATTCGGAGCGGCCGTCGCGGTCAGCTCACGTGTTGCCGCGGAACAGTCTGGTCACCGGGGCGCAGCGGCGGTCGATCATCCGCTCGTTGAGCACCGCGTTGTCGGTGATGTGGATGTCTCCAGGCAAGCCTCGGTGCAACACCTGGTGATGTTGCAGAAACCGAGACCGTACTCGGCCTGCGCGGCTGGGATGCGGTCGGCAGCGCCGAGCGGTGATCGTGGCGATCCGCTGGGAAAGTCGCCGGGCACCGGCCCCGCGCTTCTCGTGTCGCACCATTTTATGTTGGCCGGGTTCGAGGCCAGGCATGCGGCCGGTTGCGAGGATCAACGGTCGCTCAGGACGGGTCCGGGGCCGGAATCTCGAACGCGTTGAGCAACGCCGAGGTCGCCAGGTATATCCCGATCAGGTGGACCATGTCGATGACACCGTCCTGCCCGAACAATTCCAGCGCGTGCCGATAGGTCTCGTCGCCGACGGTGCGCGAGCGCACCAGTTCGTCGGTGAAGTGGTGCGCGGCGAGTTCGGCGGCGGAGAAGGCGTCGTTCGGCGCATGGTTGAGCAACCCGTCGATGACCGGCTCGGCCAGGCCGGTATGTCGCGCTACAGCGGTGTGGGAGTAGAGCTCGTAGGCAGCCTGCCAGGCCACGCCGACCGTGAGGATCACGACCTCGCGTACCGTGGCCGGCAGGGATGACCCGACCTGGTCGGACCTGACCCACTCGTTGAAGCCCCTGGCCGGTTGCGGCCGGTGGACCAGGACGTTCCACGGCCCGATCAGGTGTCCGTCATCGGTCGTCGGGGCGAATCCGGCCTGCTCCGCCCAGGGGACCGCGAAAACATGCAACTGCTCGGCCACCGCACGCTGCTCGTCGTCCAGCGTTCCCGTTTCCGCAAGCGGCAACCGCCCGCCCCACTGTCGGTCGCCGGTGGATGGATGGACTGTCATGAGTGCCCCTCACGGTCAGAGATCGTTTCGTTGTAGATCGTGTACACGATCACCCGGCTGAAGTGCTGGCGTGCCGTCAGCAACTGACCTCGACGACGACAAGATCACCGACAGCGGCATCCCTTAACGGCGGCCTTCCAGAGCTGCCCGAAAACGTGCGTAGCGCGGGGCACCGATCCATCGCCATATCAGCGCAGCGGGTCCGGGCATGTTCTTCTTCAACCATGCGGCGCCCCCGTCGGGCTGGGCGGCGAGGATGGCGCCGAGCATGTTCCATAGCTGGCCCTTTGGGGTTGCGGCCCGGCCGTGCTTGCCGAACCAGTTCTCCTCGCGCTGGGTGAGCACATGCTCCATGGCCGGGACGATGGTGGCTTCTTCGTCCGGGAAGTGTTCGGCCATTGCCGTGGACACGCCGTGGATTGCGGAGCGGATGGGTTCGGCGGCTTCCTTCGTCGCGGTGGCGCGCCAGGCTGGCAGGGTCCGGTCGAGGTCTTCGAGGTGCACCAGCATGCCGGCGTGCTGACGCTTCATCCGGTCGACATGAAGGACGCATGCAGGTGCTCGGTCGCTCACCGTGTCCCAGAGTCGTGAGTCCTCCCCCTCGTGGTGGGCGTGGAGTGCGGTCGAGATCAGGTTGAGTTGCGTGGCGACGGCAGTCGCGTGCTTCGTGTCGCCGTCGGCGACCCCGTCCACGAGTTCTGTGGCTTCGTCGAAGGAGCGCCGGAGTGCGCGGTGGATTTCGAGCATCGCGCTCGCGTCGCAGATTCTCGGGCCGGTGAAAGGAAAATCGCCGGTAGGCGGCGTCTCGGGTTGACTGAGCGATGTCATGGGAAGGTGATCTCCGTTTCCGGTTGCGTGAAGCATGGTGCGTACGGGGTGCGGCAGTGCACCTCGTGACTCACCGGGCTAGTTCTGACTCCGCGAGATGATTGGTGCCTCGCGTATGTGAGCGCCGGCGTCGATGACATCTACGGCGAAATGGGCGACAGCCGGCCGTCCGCGCGCCGCACCGTGACCCCGTGCTGGGCGAGGTGGGCGAGTTTGTCGATGTTTCGGCCGGTGGCCACGATCTGCGAGGGCGGTGTTCCGGTGGCGAGGAGTTGATCGACGACGAGCCGGCCGAGGTGGCCTGATGCTCCGGTGATGACAGTGGACATGGTGTGTCCCTTCGGTAATAGGGGTGCGGTGTGAGTGAAGGTCGTCGGTCCCCGCGGTGGGTGGCCGGTGGGATTCGCTAGCTCCAGCCGCCGTCGGCTTCGATGGTGGTGCCAGTGATATAGGACGCGTCTGGGGAGAGCAGAAATGCGACCACGGCGGCGATTTCGTCGGGTTGGCCCAACCGGCCGAGTGCGCTCATCGAGCGGAGGAGCGCGGGAAACGGCACATCGGCGAGTGCGGGGTGGGTGTAGTGGGGGGCGTAGCGGGTCATGCGGGTGTCGGTGGCGCCGGGGGCGATCGCGTTGATGGCGATGTTCCGCTCGGCCAATTCCGGGGCCAGATTGCGCACCATCGCCGAGATCGCGGCCTTGCTCGCCGCGTACAGCGCGTGTTGACGGACCGCCAGGCGCACACTGACCGACGAGCTGAGCACGATCCGGCCGCCGTCGGTCATCGCGGCGACCGCCGCCTGGGTGACGAACAGCTGTCCGGCCACATTGGTCTGAAAGAGGCGATCGAAGTCGGTCTGGGTGATGGTGTCCAGCGCGCCGAAGTGCTCGACCCCGGCGTTGCTGACCAACAGATCCAGGCCGCCGAACTCGGACACCACCGCGCCGACCAGCTCGCGGGTCTGTGCCGCGTCACTGACATCGGCCGGGAAAGCCGACGCGGCACACCCGTCGTCGCGCAGTTCGCCGACGAGCGCATCGGCGCCGGCCTTGTCGGACCGGTAGTTGACCGCGACTGTGGCTCCCTGGGAGGCGAGCCGCCGCACGATCGCGGCGCCGATTCCGCTACTGCCTCCGGTGACCAGGACCCGCTTGCCCGCCAGGCCTGATGTCGACGTCATCGCGATACCTCTGTTTTCTGTCTGCTGTGGATGTGCACGGTCCTCGGCCGCCCGTCCCCTCATCGGG
>DASYBO010000142.1:0-9303 GCA_036500685.1 Pseudonocardiaceae bacterium
AAGGCGATCCGTACCGACGCGGCGCCGCCGCCGGCCGCGAACTATTCGCAGGCCGTGCGCAAGGGCAACATCCTTCAGGTCGCCGGCCAGGTCGGAATCGACCCGGCGACCAAGCAGGTCGCGGGTGACACGGTCGCCGCGCAGACCCGGCAGACCTTCGCCAACCTCAACGCGATCCTCGCGGCTGCCGGCTCCAGCCTCGACGACGTGCTGATGCTGCGCGTCTACCTGACCGACGCCGGCCACTTCGCCGAGTTCAACGAGGTGTTCGCAGAGTTCGTTACCGAGCCCTACGCGGCCCGCACCACGGTCTTTGTCGGCCTCGCACCCGGCCTGCTGGTCGAGATCGACGCACTGGCCGTCGTCGAGGAGTGATGTTCTTCGGGTCTGCGCGGTCAGCGTTTGACCGCGTAGACCCGGTTGGCCACAACTCAGTAGACGGGGCCGGTCTACTTCTCGCCGGGACCGGCGCCGGGCAGATCTCAGGGGATGCCGAGGGCCTGCATGAGCGCAGTGTTGAGACTGAGGATCGTGTGCGGCGAGAGGCAGCCGAGGTAGTGGCCTGACGCGAGCTCATCGTCAAAGATTTCGACGATGTCGTCAGCCAGCACGTAGCCGACCACCGGGTCTTCCGATCCGAGTGGGACGGCGGTCGGGATGCTCGACTTGTCGGTTGTCGTGACCCGAACAGCCAACACCGAATCAAGTACCCGGTTCCGCCGATTGTTGCTCACGACTACGTATGGCTTGAGACCTATCGCACCGATCGCGACTCGATAGACGTGGCCTCGCATGGGTTTTGAACTGGTCACTCTGCCAACCCGGGGTCGGTTCGTTCGAGCCCACGATCGCGGATGGCGCGGCGTTCGGCGCGATCTTCGTGGCGGGACATGGCAAGGCGGGCATAGCCGTCTTCGAGCGCCTTCTCCCGTAACGCCTCGGCTCCCGCCCGGATCAGCGTGCGCAGAATCGCCGAGTCAGACGCATCTCGAACGTTGATCCCGTGCGCTTCAGCCCATGCCTCGAGGATCGAGTGCTCCGGACGCGAGGAATCGGCGAATGCCTCAATGGCCTGCTGGTCAGATGTGTCGAGCGTTACCGATACTCTCCGAGCGGCAGCCATGGTGACAGTATGCAGCACTAAGTGCCGCACTTTCAACTGCACTAAGTGCGCGACTACTCAGTAGACGGGGCCGGTGTACTTCTCTCCAGGGCCCGCGCCAGGCGCGTCCGGCACGGCGGAGGCTTCACGGAACGCGCGTTGCAGGGCCTGTAGGCCGTCCTTGATCGGCGCCGCGTGCGGGCCGAGGTACTCCGAGATCGACGTGACCAGGCCGGCAAGCGCGGTGATCAGGCGCCGGGCCTCGTCGAGGTCGCGGTGCGGGGCGTGCTCCGGGTCGTCGGCGGAGAGGCCGAGGCGTTCGGCCGCCGCGGACATCAGCATGACCGCGGCGCGGCTGATCACCTCTACGCTGGGGACATCGGCGAGGTCACGAACATCGTCGGAGGGGGTTGACGCCGGGGCCGGCGACGGGTAATCGGGCACTCTGCTACCCTTGCACGTGCGACCAGCCTCCGTCTGCGCGGGGGCGGCAAGTGGAGTCCTGCTCCCACCCGATCCATCCAAGCAGATGGCCGGGTCCGGTCCCGGAACCGTGAACAGCGGTTTCCGGAGTGTTCGGCGTGCGTGAGCGCGTTGGATGATCGGTCGGAAGCTGGCCCCGTGTGCCTATTGGCAACGGGGCTTGTTGCCGTTGGGCCTGGGGTTCCGCGCGCCGGTCGCGCAGGTAACAACCTCTACTGAGGAGGCCCCATCAGCCCCGAACCGCGCAGCGACTCGCGCAGCAGCACTGAGCCGCGCATCAACGAACGCATCCGCGTTCCTGAGGTCCGACTCGTCGGGCCGGACGGTGAGCAGGTTGGCATCGTCCGCATCGACGATGCGCTTCGGCTCGCCCAGGAATCGGATTTGGACCTCGTCGAGGTCGCCCCGCTCGCGCGCCCGCCCGTGGCCAGGCTCATGGACTACGGCAAGTACAAGTACGAGAGCGCGCAGAAGGCGCGTGAGTCGCGCAAGAACCAGCAGTTCACCGTCATCAAGGAACAGAAGCTTCGGCCGAAGATCGACTCGCACGACTACGAGACGAAGAAGGGCCACGTGGCCCGCTTCCTCAATCACGGTAACAAGGTCAAGGTGACCATCATGTTCCGTGGTCGTGAGCAGTCCCGGCCCGAGCTGGGCTCCCGCCTGCTGGCCAGGCTGGCCGAGGATGTCGCTGAACTGGGCTTCGTCGAAGCCGCTCCCAAACTTGACGGCCGCAACATGATCATGGTGCTTGCGCCGCACAAGAACCTCAAGCCGCGCCCAAAGGCGGCGACGCCGGAGGAAGAGGCCGCCGCGGAAGCGGAGAGCGCCACCGCAACCGGCGAGGAATGATCTCGTGGTGCCGGCATACCGCGCCGGCACCACGGACAACGCCCGACCGCGCACTTGCGGCCGGGCCGGAATGAGGACGGACATGCCCAAGAACAAGACCCACAGCGGGATCTCGAAGCGCGTCAAGGTGACCGGCACCGGCAAGTTGACCCGTCAGCACGCCGGCATGCGGCACAAGCTGGAGAAGAAGCCCAGCACGCTGACCCGCAGGCTGGCTGGCCGGACTGCCGTCGCCAAGGCCGACGTCAGCCGGGTCAACAAGCTGCTCGGCCGCTGAAAGCCCGCTGGGCCGCCGCTACGACAGCAGGCCCACCCCCGCACCCATGAACGCCGGGGCCCCACCGGGCCCCTTGAGATTGACAGGACGGAACCGTGGCACGCGTCAAGCGGGCAGTGAACGCCCAAAAGAAGCGCCGCACGACTCTCGAGATGGCCAGCGGTTACCGTGGCCAGCGCTCGCGGTTGTACCGCAAGGCCAAGGAGCAGATGCTCCACTCGCTCACCTACGCCTACCGGGACCGCCGGGCGCGCAAGGGCGACTTCCGGCAGCTGTGGATCACCCGCATCAATGCCGCGGCCCGCGAGAACGGCCTCACCTACAACCGCTTCATCCAGGGTCTGAAGACCGCTGGTGTCGAGGTCGACCGCAAGATCCTGGCCGAGCTGGCCGTCAGCGACCCGACCGCGTTCGCCGCGCTGGTCGAGCTGGCCGCCAAGAGCGTGCCCGAGCTCAACAGCAAGGGCAAGCCGCTCGCCGGCCAGAAAGAATCCGCTTGATCGCGAGTAGCGGCTTGGAACCCGGGGTGGCGCCTTTCACCGAACGGACGCCCCGGGTTTCTGCTGCGCGCAGGCTGATGCGCCGCACCGAGCGGGACAAGGCCGGCCGGTTCCTCGCCGAGGGCGCCAATGCGCTCGAGTGCGCGGTGGACCTGGCCCAGCGCGATCCGCGCGTGATCAACGAGGTGTTCGTCACCGAGCGCTTCGCGACCCGCAACGCCGACCTGCTGGCCAGGGCGGTGCAGGTCGGCGCGCGCATCTCGCCGGTCACCGAGTCGGCAGCGGCCGCGTTGTCCGAGACGGTCACCCCGCAGGGCGTCATCACTGTCTGCGCACTGCTCGACCGGTCCCTGACCGAGGCGCTGGCGACCGCGCCCGCGCTGGTCGCGGTGCTGGTCGGCATCGCAGATCCGGGCAATGCCGGCACGGTCCTGCGGGTCGCGGACGCGGCAGGCGCCGATGCGGTGCTGTTCGCGGGCGATTCGGTCGACCCGTACAACGGCAAGGCCGTGCGCGCCTCCGCCGGCAGCCTGTTTCATCTGCCGATCGCCCGGTCGCGGACGATTTCCGACGTGCTCGCGGCCTGCACCGCCGCTGGTCTGCGCCTGGTCGCCGCCGACGCGCACGCCGAGGATGACCTCGACGACGCCGCCGATGCCGGCCTGCTGGCCGAACCGACCGCGTGGCTGTTCGGCAGCGAGGCCCACGGCCTTGACGAGGAGACGGCCCGAGCAGCGCAAACAGCGCTGCGGGTGCCGATCTACGGCGCGGCGGAGAGCCTGAACCTGGCCACCGCCGCCGCTGTCTGCCTCTACGCGAGCGCCCGCTCCCAGCGGGGCGGGAATGCGGACGCGACCAGGTAGACCGATCGCCTAGGATCACCTGGAGTTCGCGTCCGCCCAGCTCGGGGTCGAACGTACCTGTCCGCAAGTCCAGGAGTTGTTCAAGCACATGTCGGCAGCCAACGACCCGTACGACCCCAAAGAGGTCGCGGGACTTTCGTCGGAGACCTTGCAGGCGGCGGTGAAGCAGGCCGAAGCCGCCTTTGCCGAGGCAACCGATCTTGATCAGCTCGCGACGCTGCGGCCCGCGCACCTTGGCGACAAGGCCCCGGTGTCGCTGGCCCGCAGGGAGATCGGCGCGCTGCCCCCGCAGGCCAAGGCCGATGCGGGACGTCGGGTGAACGAGGCCCAGACCGCCATCAAGGACGCTTTCGAGCTGCGCAAAACGGTACTTGCGGCCGAACGCGACACCAAGGTCCTTTCCGAGGAGGCCGTGGACGTCACGCTGCCGTGGAACCGGATTCCGCGCGGCGCACGCCACCCGCTGACCACGATCAGCGAGCGCATCGCCGACACGTTCGTCGGCATGGGCTGGGAGGTCGCGGAGGGCCCCGAGGTCGAGACCGAGTGGTTCAACTTCGACGCCTTGAACTTCGGCAAGGACCACCCGGCGCGCAGCATGCAGGACACCATGTTCCTGGCGCCCGAGGACTCCGGCCTCGTGCTGCGCACGCACACCTCGCCGGTGCAGATCCGTTCGCTGCTCAACCGCGATCTGCCGCTCTACGTTGTCTGTCCAGGTCGGACGTTCCGCACCGACGACCTGGATTCCACCCATACTCCGGTCTTCCACCAGGTCGAGGGCATCGCCGTCGACAAGGGACTGACGATGGCGCACCTGAAGGGCACGCTCGACGCGTTCGCCCGCGCCATGTTCGGGCCAAGCGCCAAGATCCGGCTGCGCCCCTCTTTCTTCCCGTTCACCGAGCCATCGGCCGAACCCGATGTGTGGTTCGAGGCCAAGAAGGGCGGCGCGGGCTGGGTCGAGTGGGGTGGCTGCGGCATGGTCAACCCCAACGTGTTGCGCGCCTGCGGCGTCGATCCCGATGTGTATTCGGGTTTCGCGTTCGGCATGGGCATCGAGCGCACCCTGCAATTCCGCAATGGACTGCCCGACATGCGCGACATGGTCGAGGGCGACGTCCGGTTCACCACCGCGTTCGGAACGGAGGCCTGAGCGATGCGAGTTCCGGTCAGTTGGCTCGCCGAACGGCTCGAGCTGCCCGTCTACGACGACGACATCCCGCTGGCGCAGCGTTTCGCGGACGCGTTCATCCAGGTCGGTCTCGAGGTCGAGGAGGTCATCGAGCTCGGCAAGGTGACCGGTCCGATCGTGGTCGGCCGCGTGCGCGAGATCGAGGAACTCAGCGAGTTCAAGAAGCCGATCCGGTACTGCCAGGTGCAGGTGAAGGAAGACCTCGACGAAGCGGAGGCCGTGCGCGGCATTGTCTGCGGCGCGAGCAACTTCAACGAGGGCGACCTGGTTGTCGTCGCGCTGCCCGGCGCGGTGCTGCCCGGCGACTTCGCGATCACCGCTCGCAAGACCTACGGCAGGATCAGCGACGGCATGATCTGCTCGGTCCGCGAACTGGGCATCGGCGAGGACCACGACGGCATTCTGGTGCTGCCGGCCGGTACCGCCGCGCCCGGCAGCGACGCGGTCGAACTACTCGAACTGGTCGACTCCGTGATCGATCTGGCCATCACCGCGGACCGAGGCTACTGCTTCTCCGTGCGCGGCCTGTCGCGCGAACTGGCCTGTGCGCTGAACATCGGTTTCCGCGACCCGGCCGGTTTCGAGATCCCCGGTGGCGAAGGCGAAGCCTGGCCGGTGAACATCGAGGACCTGCTTGGGTGTTCGCGGTTCGTCGCGCGCCGGGTCACCAGCGTCGACCCGACAGCGCCGACGCCGTTGCAGATCAGCCGCAGGCTCGGCCTTTCCGGCATCCGGTCCATCTCGCTCGCGGTCGACGTCACCAACTACATCATGTTGGAGACCGGTCAGCCGCTGCACGCCTACGACGCGTCGAAGCTGCAGGGCGGCATCGTCGTGCGCAGGGCCAAGCCCGGCGAGAAACTGACCACTTTGGACGATGTCGAGCGCACGCTCGACCCGGACGACATGGTGGTCTGCGACGACCGAGGCCCCATCGGCCTTGCCGGCGTGATGGGCGGTGCGAGCACCGAGGTCTCGGCCAGCACCAGCGACATCCTGCTGGAGGCCGCGACCTGGGAGCCCGCGTCGATCGCGCGCACGGCGCGTCGGCACAAGCTGCCGAGCGAGGCCGCGCGCCGCTTCGAACGCTACGTCGACCCCGGCGTTGCCCCGGCCGCGACGGAACTGGCCGGGCGGCTACTCGACCGCTACGGCGACGGCCGCATCGAACCCGGCCGCACCGATGTCGGCCGTCCGGTCCTGCCCGGCCCGGTGACCATGGCGATCAACCTGCCGGACAAGGTCGCGGGCGTGAGCTACCAGCGCGGCGTGACAACGCGTCGGCTCCAGCAGATCGGCTGCCTCGTCGAGGTGACCACCGACGAGGACGGCACCCCGCTGGTGACCGCCGTTCCGCCGAGTTGGCGCGCCGACCTCAACCAGCCGGCCGACCTGGTCGAGGAGGTGCTGCGGCTGGAGGGCTATCAGAGCATCCCGTCGGTGCTGCCCTCCGCGCCCGCCGGTCGTGGCCTGACCGCGACCCAGCGCCGCGAGCGCACCGTCGGCCGGGCGCTGGCCGAGGCCGGTTACGTCGAGGTCATCCCGTTCCCGTTCGTGCCGGCCGACATCTGGGACAAGTTCGGTCTCGCCGACGACGACCCTCGGCGCGACACGCTGACCGTGCTCAACCCGATCGAGGCCCGCGCCGACCAGTTGGCCACCACGCTCCTGCCCGGCCTGCTGGAAACGTTGCAGCGCAACGTCTCCCGCGGCTTCCGCGACCTGGCTCTCTACAACGTCGGCCAGGTGTCCATTGCGGATGGTCAGCACCCGCCGGTGCCCGAGGTCGGCGTGGACAAGCGTCCCTCCGAAGCCGAACTGGCCGCGCTCTACGCCGCGCTGCCGCGTCAGCCCAAGCATGTCGGCGTCGTCCTGGCCGGCAACCGGCAGCACCCTGGCTGGTGGGGCAAGGGCGAGCAGGCGTCCTGGGCCGACGCGGTGCAGGCCGCGCGAACCATCGCGGCGATCTGCGGCGTCGAACTGACCATCACCGCGAGCGACTACGCCCCATGGCACCCTGGCCGGTGCGCGGAACTGCGCGTCGCCGGTCAGGTCGTCGGGCATGCCGGCGAGTTGCATCCGAAGGTGATCGAGGCTTTGGACCTGCCCAAGCGGACCTGCGCCATGGAGATCGACCTGGATGCCATCCCGGTCACCGACAACCGGCCCGCGCCGATCGTGTCGGCGTATCCGCCGGTGCCGTTGGACGTGGCGCTGGTTGTCGACAACGCGGTGCCGGCCAGCGACGTCGAGGAGGCGTTGCGGGTAGGAAGCGGCCCGCTGCTGGAGCATCTCGAACTGTTCGACGTCTACACCGGCGAGCAGGTCGCCGATGGCAAGCGTTCGCTGGCCTACGCGCTGCGCTTCCGCGCGCAGGATCGCACCCTGACCACCGAGGACGCCACCAAGGCCCGCGACGCGGGTGTCGAACTGGCTGCGCAGCGCTGCAAGGCCACGTTGCGCACCTGAACTCACGACGAGGGGGAAGCTGTGAGCAGGGGGATTTCAGCCGGTAGATGGACGATTGCCGGCGCGGCCACTGGCGCGGTGCTGATGTTGGCCGCCGGTTGCAGCAGCGGCAGCGACAAACCGAGCGCGCAGGACGTCGCCAACGACTTCCTCAAGGGCGTCGCCCACGATCTCCAGTCGGCCGGTCAGGACACCACGAATCCGACCGATGCGGTGAAGGCCATCCACGCCGCGCACACCGCGCTCAAGCCGATCACGCTGGCCGCGAACAACGTCAACGTGAGCGTCAACAACAACTCCGCGAACGTCACCTACACCCTGGACTGGGGTTTCGGCCCCAACCGCACCTGGCACGACCCGAGCAACTTCCTGATGAGCCAGGACAAGGACGGCAACTGGAAGGTCAACTGGCAGCCGGGGATCATCGCGCCGAAGCTCAAGCCGGGCGACAAACTCACCCTGAGCACGGACACGCAGACCCAGTTGCCGGCCGTGCTGGGCGGCGACGGCACCACGCTGATGGCGCCGACCCAGGTGGTCAGCGTGACGCTCACCCCGTCGCAGGCCGGTGACCTCCAGTCGGTCGCGGCCCAGTTGAGCGCCGCGCTGAGCCAGTTCGATCCGACCATCACCGCACAGTCGATCGCGAGCAGCGCATCGCAAGCCGGTTCGGGCAGGGTCACCATCGTCAACCTGCGGCAGGCCGACTACCTCAAGGTGAAGCCGCAGATCTACAACCTGCCCGGCGTCAGCTTCCCGAGTCAGACCGAACTGCTCGCGCCGACCAAGACCTTCGGCTCGGCGATCCTGCCGGCCATCCGCACCTACGCCAACGCGCAGGCAGCCAAGACCGCGCCGCTCACCGTGGCCATCGCGCAGGCCGTCGGCCCACCTGGCGGCATCCTCTACACCACCGCGAACACGACAACTCCGCCCGCGCCGATCACCACCACCCTCAACACCAAGCTGCAGACCGCGGCCGAAACCGCGCTGGCCACCGTGCCGCAGCAGGCGATGGCCCTGGTCATCCAGCCATCGACCGGCAAGATCCTCGCCGTCGCCGAGAACCCGGCAGCCAACACGGCCGGCGACAACCCGCTGACCGGCCTCTACCCGCCCGGTTCGACGTTCAAGATCGTGACCGCGTCGGCGGCGTTCAACGCCGGCAAGCTCACCCCACAGCAGCCGATCGCCTGCCCCGGCACGGTGACGATCGAAGGCAAGGTCATCCCGAACGAGGGCCAGTTCAATCTCGGCACGACGCCGGTGATCAACGCGTTCGCCAAGTCCTGCAACACCACCTTCTCCGAGGTCGCCGCCGGTCTCGGCCCGAACGACCTGCCCACGACGGCCAAGCAGTTCGGCATCGGGGTCGACTACACCATCCCGAACATCACCACCAACACCGGCACGATCACCAGCGACACCGACACGCTTGCCCGCGCCGAGGACGGTTTCGGTCAGGGCAAGGACCAGGTCAGCCCGTTCGGCATGGTCCTGGTCGCGGCCACCGCGGCACACGGCAGTACCCCGGTGCCCTCGCTGATCGCGGGCCAGACCAC
>DASYBO010000143.1:0-1670 GCA_036500685.1 Pseudonocardiaceae bacterium
GATCGGCGATCCGGACCAGGCCATCTACGCCTTCCGAGGTGCCGACGTCGGCTTCTTCCTGCGCTTCGCCCAGGACTTCCCGACCGCGAAATCCGTTGCGCTGACCAGGAACTACCGGTCAAGCGCGGTGATCGTGGCCAGTGCCGTCGCCGCCATCACCCCGACCACCCTGGTCCCCGACCGCGCCCTGCACGCCATGCGCGACGCCCCCGCGGCCGAGCGGATCGCCATCCACGCCGCGGCCGACGAAGAGGCCGAGGCCACGTTCACGGTGCGCGCCATCGAAGAACTGCTCGGCGGCTCGTCCTTCCACTCCCGCGACTCCGGCCTCGTCGACTCGCACGGTTTCGCCGGCGGCCTGTCCTTCGACGACATCGCCGTGCTCTACCGCACCGACGCGCAGGCCCGCCCGATCATGGCGGCGCTGTCCCGCGCCGGGCTGCCGTTCCAGAAACGTTCACACAACCGCCTGGCCAAACACGTCGGCGTGCGCGCGATCGTCGCCGAACTACCCGAGTCCGCCGACCGAGTCGCCCTCCCGCTCCTGCTCCGCGGAGCAGCCGGGCTCGTCGACGATGAACTCGACCCGGCCACCGTCGCCGAGGCCCTGGAACTGTTGCTCCCCTTGGCAAGCACGCCCGGCATGGACCTGGCAGCGTTCCGCGCGGAACTGTCCCTCGGCGCCGAGGTCGACACCTGGGATCCGCGCGCCAACCGGATCTCGCTGCTCACCCTGCACGCGGCCAAAGGCCTGGAGTTCCCGGTGGTGTTCATCGTCGGCTGCGCCGAAGGCCTGCTCCCGTTCCGCTGGCCCGGCGACGACGACGAGAACGCGGAAGCCGAGGAGCGGCGCCTGTTCTTCGTCGGCGTCAGCCGCGCCCAGTCGCACCTTTACCTGAGTCACAGCAGAAAACGAACCCGCAACGGCACCTCAACCGACACCCGCCCCTCGCCGTTCCTGTCCGTCTTCACCGCCGAACTAGCCGAACGCACCGAGGACACCGCGCAGGCCCGATCGGCCCGAAGCCAACAACTGCGTCTGCTCTGATCGGTCAGTGGTGCCAAGGTGCTCTCCGCATCACTCGCGCGCTGCGCCGTCCGGCCACACCCTGGTAACCGGAATCCCTCGTTTCCTGGCCGCCTCAACGACATCGGCGGTTCCGCCGTAGTCCGTAGATGGTTGGCCATCCCACACGGCGATCAGCGCGTCGGCGGTGGACAGGATGTGCTCGCTTGCGGCCATGTAGGCGTCAGCGTCGGACTTGGCGAACGGCATGGTGCGCACGACGGCGGCCTTGCTGATCAAGTCGTCAAACTCGGCGGCGTTGTCTGGTTTGACCTTCCGGTCCCGGTAGTCCGTCGCCGGTAGGACGATTTCGACCGAACCACCAAGGTTCAGGACGACGCGGGCAGAACGTGCAAGCGCTTGCGCACGTCGAACCGGGCTCCGCCGAGGAGGCCGCCGTGCTCGCCGAGGCCTGCGCCATCGGCCGCACCCTCAAGGACGTCGGCTTCTTCACGGTGTTCGCCCTGCGCGACGAGCGGCTGGCCGCCGTGCTCGACCTCAGCTGACAGGCGGCGGGTCGAACGTTTCGCAGCAGACGCGGTAGTCCGGCCTGCCTTGCTCCGGATCGATCAGCAGCACGAAGTCGGACAGCGCGTGCGGCATC
>DASYBO010000144.1:0-13626 GCA_036500685.1 Pseudonocardiaceae bacterium
GCCGTGGCCGAGAGTCGAGGACTGCGGCCGGTGCGGGTCCGGTGTGGCCGGTGGGCGTCGCGGTGGCCGCACCGGCGCGGCGGGGTTCGGTCGCGGTCATCGCGGGTGCCCCGGCGTTCTCGACTCGGTCGCCCGGATGAAGGTATCGACCCCGCCCTCCAAATCGGTGTTCAACCGTTCCAACAGGACGGTCAACGTGGCGAGGTCGGTCACCGACCACCGGCCGAGGGCCTTGGCCAGGATCCGGCTGCGCAGCTGTTTGTTGTCCTCGAACACCCGCCGCCCCTCGGGTGTCGCGACCAGCAGCGAGGCCCGGCCGTCGGCCGGATCGGCCCGCCGTTCCAACAGGCCGTGTCGGACCAGCGCGGCGGTCTGCCGGCTGACCGTGGACGGGTCGGCGTGCACCATCTCGGCCAGCGTGGTCAGGCGCTGCGGCCCGGCCACGACCGAGCAGGCGAGCACCGCGTAGGCGGCGGACTCGATGCCGTCGTTGCGCTGGGAGGTGAGGCTGGCGCCGACCTTGCGGACCAGCCGAAGGAATCGGGTGCACTGGCTGCCGAGTTCGGCCGCCGCGGCGAGCCGCTCGGGCCGGCAGGCGTCGGTGTCGTCGTTGACCTGGTGGTCGGCGTTCTCGACATGAGAGATCCGCATCGCGGGTACGTCAGACAGCACGACCGCCACCTCCTTACGCCGTTGCATGAGCTACGCAAATAGTTGGTAGCTGCAACAATGCGCCTGATGGTGAGCCGATGCAAGCCGAGCCAGGGGTACCGGGGGGCTATCCCCCGGCCGAGCTAATCGATCCCCTAACCAGCCCCCTAACTACCCATTCGACGGTGTCTCCCGGCGGAATGTCAACGCGACGACGAGCGCGGCGACCGCCGCCCCGGCCGCGACCAGATAAGCACTGGTCATCCCGGAAACCAGAACCTGTTCAGCGGACTCGTGGCGCGCGATCGCGGCGGCCGAGACCCGGCCGAACACCGTGACCAGCACCGCGAGCCCGAGCGACCCGCCGACTTGCTGCATGGTCTGCAGCACGCCGCCAGCGGCGCCGGCGTCGCGGGCTGGCACGGTGGACATGATGATCACGTTCAGCGGCGAGAAGCCGAGCCCGGCGCCGATACCCATGCACAGCAACGGGCCGAGCAACGCGCCGAAGTAGCCGCTGCCCAGGTCCAGCCGGGTGAGCCAGATCAGGCCGATGACCATCAGCACGCTGCCGGTCGCGGTGAGTGCTTTGGCGCCGAAGCGCGGCAGCAGTCGCGGCACGAACCGGCTGACGATGAATGTCGACGCGGCCATCGGCAGGAACGCGAACCCGGTGACCAGCGGCTTGAGCCCGAGCACCTCCTGGATGAACTGGGTCAGGAAGAAGAACATCGACATCATCGCCATCGGCCCGAGGAAGAAGTTGACGTAGGCGCGGGCCCGGTTGCCATCGGCCAACAGGCTCAGCCGCAGCAGCGGTTGCGCCGCCCACCGTTCCAGCGCCACGAACAACCCCACCAACAGCACCCCGCCGATCAACGTGCTCAGCACCATCGGGTCGCTCCAGCCGACGCTGGCCGCGCGGATGAACGCGTAGACAAGGCCCGCGATGCCGAGCGTCGAGGTGAGCGCGCCGGGCAGGTCGAGCCGGGCCGGGTGGCGTTGCGGTTCGGCGACGAATCGCAGCGCGAGGATGGTCACGGCGATGCCGAACGGCACGTTGATGAACATCACCAGTCGCCAACTGCCCAGCTCGGTGAGCAGGCCGCCGAGGATGAGGCCGACCGCGAAACCGCCGCTGGACATGGCGGAGAACAGCGAGAGCGCGCGGATCCGCGCCTTGTGTTCGGTGATCGTGCTGCTGATCAGCGCCAGCGTGCTCGGTCCTGCGGCGGCGGCGCCGAGGCCCTGCACGATCCGGGCGATCACCAGCCAGGCGGCGGACTGGGCAAGGCCACCGGCCAGCGAGGCGACGGTGAACACGGCGACGCCGATGACGAACATGCGGCGCCGGCCGAGCAGGTCGCCTGCCCGGCCGCCGAGCAGCAGCAGGCAGCCGTAGACCAGGGTGTAGGCGCTCATCACCCAGGACAGGCCGGTCGCGGTGAAGTGCAGCTCGGTCTGGATGCGCGGCAGCGCCACGTTCATCACGGTGACGTCGAGCACGAGCATGAGTTGGCAGGTCAGGATGATCGCCAGCACCAGTCCGCCGCGTGCGCGGGTTGGCGGTGCCACGGCGAGGCGTGTGGCGGTCAGGGTCCGCTCGGTCACGGATATTCCCCCTACGGAACTTTAAACGGAGACGCTCTCCGCTTGAGCGTGTCCTACGATATGGAGAGCGCCTCCGATTGCGCAAGTCTATTCGGAGAATCTCTCCGGTTAGTCGAGGGAGACTCGAGGAGGTATCGAAGGTGGCTGACCAACCGGTCGCGGCTCCCCCGACCAAGCCCATGCGCGCGGACGCGCGGCGCAACAGCGCCCGGATCGTCGCGGTGGCCAAGCAGGTCTTCGTCGAGCACGGCATGGACGCGCCCCTCGACGAGATCGTGAAGCGGGCCGGCATCGGCGCGGGCACCCTCTACCGGCACTTCCCCACCCGCGAGGCGCTGCTGGAGGCGGTGTACCGAGAGGAGATCATCCAACTGGCCGAGCTCGGTCAGCGGATGCACGAACAACTGCCACCCGAGCAGGCGCTCGGCGCGTGGCTGCACGCCCAGCTTGGCTTCATCTTCGCCAACAAGGGCCTGGCCAGGTCGTTGAAGGAGGCCATGGACAAGTCCAGCGAGACCTTCGACTACTGCCGGACCGTGCTGCGCGCGGCAGCGGGCGCGCTGCTGACCCCGTTGCAGGAGGCCGGGATCGTGCGCACCGACCTGCAGCCGGTCGACATCCTGCGGATGACGCACGCGGTATCGATCGCCACCGAGGAGGACGGCCTCGACCACGCGGGCCGGATGCTCGACATCATGCTCACCGGACTCGGCCTGCCGAACGGTCGGGTGCAATGATCCGGTGGTGACCACCGACGCAGCACCCACCTCGGACCTGACCGGCTGGCGCAAGGCGCCGTTCACCGGCGCCGGCCTCACCTATGACTGCTACGAGAAGGGCGAAGGCCCAGGGGTCGTGCTGATCCCCGAGGTTCCCGGCATCACCCCCGAGGTGCTCGGCCTTGCCGACCATCTCGTCGATCAGGGCTTCACCGTGGTGGTGCCCTCGCCGTTCGGCACCCCTGGCAAGCAGCTGTCGGTCGGCTACGCGCTCGGCGTGATGGCCCGGCTCTGCGTCGCCGCCGAGTTCCGCGCGTTCGCCACCAATGCGCACCGGCCGATCACCGACTACCTCCGCGCGGTGGCCAAGGATTTGGCCAAGCGCACTCCCGGCAAGGGCGTCGGCGTGATCGGCATGTGCTTCACCGGTGGGTTCGCACTGGCCGTCGCGGTCGAGGACACCGTCCTGGCTCCGGTGCTGAGCCAGCCGTCGGTGCCGTTCCCACTCGGTGCGGCCCGCCGCGCCGACCCCGGCCTGTCCGAGGAGGAACTGGCCGCGGTCGTGCAGCGGACCACGAACGACAACCTGTGCGTGATGGGCCTGCGGTTCAGCGAGGACGGCACCGCGCCCAAGGACCGCTTCGCCACGTTGCGCGCCCGGCTCGGCGACGCGTTCGAGGTGATCGAACTGGACTCCGCGCCGGGCAACCCGACCGGGTTCGGCAAGCGCGCGCACTCCGTGCTCACCGGCGAGGTACGCGAGCAGCCCGGTCATCCGGCACTGGCCGCGCGCGAGCGCGTCGTGGAGTTCCTGCGCGAGCGGCTGAGCTAACGCTTGACGCCGACTCCGGCGTAGACGCCCTGCTGATCGAGGTCGCCGCCGTAGTCCTTGCGCCACAACGGCGCGCTCACCACGCCCGGCTCGACCACGTCCAGCCCCTCGAACAACGCCGCGACGTCCGCGTGGCTGCGGAAGTACATGGGATCGCGGCTGTTCTTCATGGCCTCGACCACACCGGCCATCTCATCGGCCATCTGGTCGGCGGTCAGGTGCGATATCGCGACATAGGAGCCCGACGGAATCGCTTCGACATACTTCTTGACAATCTCGGCGGGTTGCCTGTCGTCCGACACGAAATGAAACACCGCGACCATCAACAGGCCGATAGGTTTGCTGAAGTCAAGAGATTTCCGCACCGCGGAATTCCCCAGTACCGCCTCCGGCCGGGTCAGGTCGGCGTCGACAACGGTGGCGAGCGGATTGCTGTCCAGGATCAGCTGACTGTGCGCGACCGCGATCGGGTCGTAGTCCACATACACGACGCGGCAGTCGGGATCGGCGTGCTGGGCGATCTCGTGCACGTTGCCCACGGTCGGTATGCCGGACCCGAGGTCGAGGAACTGGCGGATGCCCCTGCTCACCATGAACCGCACGGCGCGACTCATGAAAGCACGGTTCGACCTGGCGATCTGTCGCCCGTTGGGCTGAACGGCAAGCACCTTCTCGCCGACCATCCGGTCCGCGTCGAAGTTGTGCGCTCCGCCGAGCAGGTAGTCATAGACCCTGGCCGCGCTGGGCACGGAAACGTCGATCTCGGTTGGCACCCAGTCGGCCGCTGTGCTCATCAGACCCTCGCTTCGAATCCGGGAAGGATCAGCATACGACCGGGCATCGGCCTCGGCACGACGACAGCGCGCGCATTCACCCGCAGATTAACCCGCTCGGACCAATCACTCGTTCAAGAACGCGAGTACCGCGAGAACCCGTCGATTGTCGTCACTCGACTGAGGAAGTCCGAGTTTGGCGAAAATGTTGTTGGTGTGCTTGGACACCGCTTTTTCCGTGATGAACAACTTGCCGGCAATGGCCGCGTTGGACCGGCCCTCGGCCATCTGCTCGAGCACCTCGCGCTCGCGCGGGGTCAGCCGGTGCATGGGCTCGCTGCCGGCGTTGCGGGCCAGCAGCTGCGAGACCACCTCGGGGTCCATCGCGGTGCCGCCAGCGGCGACCCTGCGCACCGCGTCGATGAACTGCCCCACGTTGGCCACCCTGTCCTTGAGCAGATAACCGACTCCGCCCTGCCCGTCGGAGAGCAGTTCGCGCGCGTAGAGCTGCTCGACGTACTGGGACAGCACCAGCACCGGCAGGCCGGGCACTTCGGCGCGGGCCGCGATGGCCGCGCGCAGGCCCTCGTCGGTGAACGTCGGTGGCAGCCGGACGTCGACGACCGCGACGTCCGGCTTGTGCTCGATCAGCGCGTGCAGCAGCGAAGGCCCGTTGTCCACGGCCTCGACGACCTCGAAGTCGTGCGCGGAGAGCAGCCGGATCAGGCCGTCCCGGAGGAGGGCGAGGTCTTCACCGAGGACAACACGCACGGCAGCTCCATGGTCACGATGGTCGGCCCGCCCAGTGGGCTGGCAATGTGCACGATTCCGTCAAATGCTGACAGACGCCGTTCGATCCCGTGCAGGCCGCCACCGCTGGCCGCGGCGGCACCGCCCCGGCCGTCGTCGCCGACCATGATGCCGAGCTTGCCGTCGGCATGGGCCAGCCGGATCCAGGCGCTGCTCGCGCCGCTGTGCTTGGCCACGTTGGTCAGGGTTTCGGCGACCGCGAAGTACATCGCCGACTCGACCGGCGCGGGCGGGCGACCGGGCAGGTCGACGGTGACCTCGACCGGCAGCGGAGCGGCCATGGCCAGCGCGCGCACCGCTCCGTCAAGGCCGCGGTCGGCCAGCACCGGCGGGTGGATGCCGCGGACCAGGTCACGCAGCTCGGAGAGGGCAAGGCCGGTCGATTCGCGGGCCTCGGCCAGCAGGTTCTGCGCGGCCTGCGGGTTGCTGTCCAGCAGCTCCTCGGCCATGCCGAGACTCATGCCGAGCGAGACCAGCCGCGCCTGGGCGCCGTCGTGCAGGTCGCGTTCGATCCGACGCAGTTCGGCGGCCTGGGTGTCCACGGTGTCCGCGCGCGATTCGGTGAGTTGCTCGACCCGCCTTGCCAGCGCCTCGCTCTGCACCGGGCCGAGCAGCAAGCGGTTGAGCCGCGCGTTCGTCCGCAGGACCGGCACTGTCAGCAGCAGGAACAGAACCAGGCCGACGACCGCGAACGGGTAGGTGAGGAACGCGGTGCCCACACCGTGCACCCGGAACAGGCCGTAGTTGGTGTCGAACGTGCCGGGCGGCGTGAGCGCGAACAGCAACGGCAGCACCAGGTACCAGCCGACGCTGAGGAGCAGCGAGATCGGCAGCAGGTTCAGGAACATGCCGGCGGTCGCGTTCACCAGCAGCCAGGCCAGGTCTCGCCAGGTCTGCCGGTCGGTGAAGTGCCCCCGGATCCTGGCCAGCCACCAGCCCTCAGGAGTCGGCTTGTACGGCCGCGCGATCGGGATGCCGATCACTCGGCCGGCCCACAGCCGGTGTTGGTCGGCGTAGCCGCGCGTCGCCGCGAACAGCGCGAGCGAGGCGGGGATGCCGACCCAGACCGGGATCAGCCCGATGAAGGTGACTGTCGCGCTGAACAGCGCGGTGCCGACACCGGAGTAGACGCTGAACAGCAGTCCCCAGCAGGCCAGCACGAAGCGACCCTGGGCGGGCCGAGCGGTCTGGGCCAGGTTGTCGGCCACGGTCATCCTCCAGCGCGTGTCTACTGCGGTGCGCTGTCCATTGTTTCGACGTCGATGACCGGTGTCCGGGGAGTTATCCCCACCATCGACCGCGAATTGCGCCCCCTCCGAGATGGGAGTCTATGCCGCGGTGAGGATCACCGGGCCGTCCTCGGTGACCGCGATGGTGTGTTCGAAATGGGCGGCGTTGCTGCCGTCGATGGTGTGCAGCCCCCAGCCGTCGGGCGCGGTGCGGTACTCGTCGTGCCCGCCCGCCATGAACATCGGCTCGATCGCGATGACCAGACCGGGCCGCAGCCGCATCCCACGACCGGGCCTGCCCTCGTTGGCCACCGGCGGGTCCTCGTGCATCCGCCTGCCGACGCCGTGCCCGCCGAAGTCGACCGGGATGCCGTAGCCGGACTTGCGGCCGAGCACGCCGACCGCGTGCGAGATGTCGGTCAGGTGTCCACCGGGGACGGCCGCCGCGATGCCCGCTTCGAGTGCCGCGCGGGTCCGCTCGATCAGCGCCTGGTCCTCGGCGCCGACCGTGCCGATGGCCACGGTGAGCGCGGAGTCGCCGTGGAAGCCGCCGAGTTCGACGGAGAAGTCCACGCTCAGCAGATCGCCGTCGCGCAGCTGGTAGTCGGTCGGGATGGCGTGCACGATCGCGTCATTGACCGACGTGCACAGCACCGCGGGGTAGGGCGTCGGCGCGAAGTGCGGCTGGTAGCCGAGGAACGACGAGCGGGCGCCTGCCGCACGCATCACATCGGCGGCGATCTCGTCGAGTTCGAGCAGCGACACGCCGGCCTTGGCCTGCTCGCGTACCGCGGCGAGCGCGGTGGCGGTGACCCGCCCGGTCTCGCGCATCCTGGCCAACTCCGCCGGTGTCTTCAACTCGACCACGTGTCCTCCTCGCCAATAGTTATACCGGTATTCCTATCACAGTACTACTATTGGTGTCATGGTTCGCCCCCCGTTGAGCAGGCAAGACCACGACCGCGGTGCCCGACTCGGGGCGGCACTGCGCGCGGCAAGGGGCGAGCGCACCAGCGTGGAGATCGCGGCGGCGGCCGGGGTGTCGGTCGAGACGCTGCGCAAGATCGAGCACGGCCGGGTGCCGACGCCGGCCTTCTTCACCGTGGTCGCCATCGCCGACGCGGTCGGCCTGCCGCTTGACCAGCTCTCCGCGCTGTCGGCGCCGGTCGGACCCGTGGTGTTCCTGACCGGTTAGGGTCGGGCGCATGCTGCGTCCCACCTACCCGATCGCCACGGCCCGACTACTGCTGCGCCCCTACGCGACAACTGACTTCGCTGCCCTGTGTGACCTGCTCGGCCGACCCGAGGTCTCGCGTTTCCTCTACGAGGAACCGCGTTCGGCCGAGACGGTGCGGGAACTGCTCGACGACCGGCTCGGCAAGGTGGCGCTGGAGCAGGAGGGCGACGTCCTCTCGCTGGTGATCACCCGCACGGAGGAGCCCGAGACGCCGATCGGCACCGCGATGCTGCACTGGACCAGCGAAACGCACCGCAGCGCCGAACTCGGCTACACCGTGCACCCCGATCACGCGGGCAAGGGCTACGCGACGGAGGCGACCCGCGCCCTGCTCGACCTGGGTTTCGGGGCGACCGAGCTGCACCGGATCATCGGCAGGCTGGACGGGCGCAATACCGCGTCCCATCGGGTGCTGACCAAAGCCGGGATGCGCACCGAGGCCCACCTCGTGGAGAACGAGTGGGTCAAGGGTGAGTGGACCGACGAGATCGTCTGCGCGATGCTCAGGTCGGAGTGGGAACAGACCCAGCTTTTGGACTGATTCCTCCAAAAGCGGGGTATCATCGCAGGTATGGCAGGTGACGTCGCAACTACCCGGCTGACCCGCAAGGGCCAGGCCACCAGGGACCGCATCGTCGCGGCAGCGGCCCAGCTCATGTTCCAGCACGGCGTTGCCGGCACCAGCACCGACGACGTTCAGAACGCCGCCGGCGTGAACACCTCGCAGATCTACCACTACTTCGGCGACAAGCGGAACCTGGTGCACGCGGTCATCGCGTTCCAGACCGAGGCCATTCTGGCCGCGCAGCAGCCGCTGCTGAGCAGGCTGGACAGCATGGAGGCGCTGCGCGCCTGGCGGGACGCGCTCGTGGAACTCCAGCACATCCGGCAATACCAGGGCGGCTGCCCGATCGGCTCGCTGGTCAGCGAACTCGCCGACCAGGACGCGGAGGCACGAGCCGAACTCGCGGCAGGCTTCGGCCGCTGGGAGGCGGCGATCCGGGACGGCCTGCGCACCATGCACGAGCGCGGCGACCTGCGGCCGGAGGCCGATCCGGACCAGTTGGCGCTGGCCACGCTGGCCGCGTTGCAGGGCGGCCTGCTGCTCACCCAGACCCGGCACGACACGCTCGCGCTGGAGGCCGCGCTGGACACGGTCTTCGCGCACATCGAATCCCTCTGCGCCTGATCGGCCGCTTGCGCCCCGGGTAACGGGCAGGAAACATGGGCAAGCCTTGGGGACTGGGAGGGCTTGCCGATGAAACTCGTGCGCAGCGCCGCGCTTCTCGCGGCGGCAACACTGGCGATCAGCGGAATTCCGGCCATGGCACAAGCCGCGACCGCGCCCGGCGGTCCGGGCGCACCGTCCTATTTCGACAATGCGCGCAAGGACTGCGTCGGCACGGCCCATGACGGTTCGAAGGTCTGGTACACCGTCGCGGACGGGGTGCTGTCCGACGTGTACGAGCCGACCATCGACAACACCAACGTGGCGACCCTGCAGTACGTGGTGACCGACGGGTCGAGCTTCACCGACCTACAGACCCGCGACCTCACCTACACGGTCGCCGCCGACCCGACCGGGATGGTCTGCACGGTCACCGCGACCAGCGCGAAACACCACTACCAACTGGTCACCACCTACCTGACCGACCCGGCCCGCGACACGGTCCTGATGCGCACCCAGTTGCGCGGCGACACGCGCGGACTGCGCGTCTACGCCCGGCTGGACGCGCACATCAACGGCAACGGTGGCGGGGGCGCTCAGAACGGCGGTGCGGACACCGGCACCGTGCAACAGGTCGGCGATGCGGCGGTCCCGGTCGTCTACGACACCGCCACCACCAGCCAGGCCACCAACCGCGACTACGCGGTCCCCACCTTCGCGGCGCTGCGCGCCACCACATCCGGCTCCGCCTCGGTCGGCTACGCCGGCACCGCGAGCGACGGCCTCACCCAACTCGACGCAACGCACACCCTGGGCACCACCAACACTTCCGCGCCCAACGGCCACATCACCGCGACCGAAGACGTGACCCCGCGCCCGAACGCCCCGATCACCCTGGCCCTGGGCTTCGGCCGCACCCAGTCGGCCGCGATCTCGACCGCGGGCGCCTCGCTGAGCTGCCCGTTCGCCGCCACCCAGGCCGGCTACCAACAAGGCTGGCGCGCCTACGACGCGACCCTGCGCCGGCCGCCCGCGCACGACAGTTCGGCCTACTACCTCAGCGCCAACGTGCTCAAGGCCAGCGAGGACAAGACCTATCCCGGCGCGATCGTCGCATCGCTGGCCAGCCCGTGGGGCCAGGCGGTGAACGCGGGCACGGTCGTCGGCGGCAAGGCGGTGTACTTCGGCTCCTACCGCGAGGTGTTCGCCCGCGATCTGTACGAGATCTTCACCGGCCTGCTCACCGACGGCGACCTGCGCACCGCGCGGGACACCGTGCACTTCCTGTTCGACCGCCAACAACAGGCCAACGGCCAACTGCCGCGCAACTCGCTCGTGAACGGCAAGATCGCGCCGGACACCGGCGGCGACCAGCTCGACGAGTCGGCCTACCCGATCCTGATGGCCTACCAGGCCGGGCTCGGCGGCGACAACACGCTGTGGAGCCAACACATCGAGCGCGCCGCCGACTTCCTGGTCGCGCACGGCCCGTCCTTCGGCGTCGAACGGTGGGAGGAGCAGTCCGGCTACTCCCCCTCCACCATCGCCGCCGAGATCGCCGGCCTCACAGCGGCCTCGGCCATCGCGACCATGCACCACGACAGCCCTCGCGCCCAGCTCTACCAGGCAACCGCCGATGACTTCCAGCGCAACATCAAGAACTGGACGGTCACCACCACCGGCCCCGATGCGTCGCGCTACTTCATCCGGCTGTCCAAGACCGGCGACCCGAACGCCGCGATCAGCTACAGCCTCGGCAACGGCGGCCCGACCGTCGATCAGCGGCAGGTCATCGACGGCGGCTTCCAGGAACTCGTCCGACTCGGCGAACTGCCGGCCAATGACCCGGACATCCAGGCCTCGCTTTCCGTGCTGGACAAGCAGATCTCGGTCAACACGCCCAGCGGCACCGGCTACTACCGCTACGGCAACTCGGCCGCCAAGGGCAGCGCCGACGGCTACGGCGACTGCTACCAGCCCAGCCAGTCCTCCTGCACCACCCAGGGCCAGCCGTGGCCGACCACGGACATCGGCACCGGCCACCTCTGGCCCGTCCTTTCCGGTGAACGGGCCGAATCCGACCTGTCCACCGGCGACAAGTCCGGCGCGAACACGCTGCTCAACGCCATGACCAACTTCTCATCAGGCGTCGGTCTCGTCCCCGAACAGGCCTGGGAGGACCCGAATCTCGCCGCGTCCCCCTTCGGCAGCGACCCGACAACGGCCTCCATCGGCTTCACCGACGGAAAGGCAGCAGGCTCGGCATCGCCGCTGTCCTGGGCGCAGGCGCAGGAACTGCGGCTGATCCTGGACATCGGCGCGGGCCACGACCTCGAACAGCCGGCCATCACCACCGACCGCTACGTCAACCACCCCGCACCGAGCGCGATCCCGGTGACCATCACCGCACCGGCAACCGGCGCCACCCTCGAATCCAGCACCACCACGGTCACCGGCACCACGACGCCCGGCGCCGAGGTGGTCGTCGAGGCGACCGACACCGACACCGGCGCCCCCTCGGCGACCACGACCGGCACCGCCGACACCCACGGCGCGTTCAGCATCAACGCGCCGATCGGCTTCGGCACCAACGTTCTCACCGTCGCATCGACCACATCGGACGGTCACGCGACCGGCTACGCACAGACCACGGTCACCGGCGACGTGGTCGGCGGAACGACCACATTGGACATCACCGACCCGGCCAACGACGACAACGGACCCGGCACCTACCAGTATCCGACGGCGGCGGATTTCGCGCCGGGCTCGTTCGACCTCACCCGGTTCCAGGTGATCCAGGTCGGCGGCACGGTCTACCTGCGCACGACGCTGCGCAACCTGGTGCCGACCTTCGGCAACGTGATGGGCGCGCAACTGCTCGACATCTACGTGCACCAACCGAACGCGACCAGCACCTCGACCCAGGCCGCCTATCCGGCCCGTCACTACACGCTCAGTCCCGGCTGGAGCCAACGCATCGAGGTGCAGGGCTTCGCCTCGCCGGTCTGGGTCGACCCCAACGGCAACGCGGTCGGCACCGCCGGCGTCGTCGCGTCGACCACCGCGAAGACCATCACCGTCGCGGTGCCATCGGCCGCGTTCGGCACGCCGGCATCGGGCTGGTCGTTCGCGGTGGTGCTGACCGGCCAAGACGGCTTCAGCGCCGACCAGGCCCGCGCGTTCACGCCGACGCCGGGCGCGGACACGTTCGGCGTGTGCGCGGCCGGCAACACCAGCTCGCCGATCTGCGCCCTCGACCCGTCGACCGTGCCGAAAGCGCTGGACGTGCTCACCCCCAACGGCGTGAACCAGTCGACCGAACTCGATCCGACCAAGGGCCCGGTCGTGATCGCGGGGGTGGGAATCGGCTGACCCCCCCGGCGACCGCCTACCCTGAACTGGTCGGCACACCAGCGGGAGGTGGTTGGCGATGACCGCGACGGCCTGGGTCGCACTGACGACCTGGCTGGGTGTTGCCCTTGTTGTCCCGTTCGCCTGGGAGTCCACCCGCCGACGGCGTCGCTCGCCCGCACGTTTGGGCCTCGCCGCGATCGCCTTCTTCGTGCTGTTCCTTGACCTGACCGCGCTCCTGCACGGCCTGCACACCCCGGCCGCGCTTGTGCTGGCCGTGCTCGTCGGCGGCGAAGGGCTCGCGCTGGTCATGGCCTGCCTCGCGGTGCGCCGCAAGGTCCTTGCCAGCAGGGCCGAGCGCGAGCCGCAGGTCGGGGCCGACCAACTGATCATCGAGCCGCCTCGACTGTGGGTGCGGCCACATCCGCCCGTTGAGCAGACCGGACACGGGCCGTGGTCGCGGGTCGACGCGTGGCTGGCCGCCGACGGGCCGAAGCCGAGTGCGGGCTGGTGGCACAACGGCGGCCTGCTGCTCGACGGGCGCGGGCCCGCGTTCGTGGACGCGGCCGGGCTGCGGCACCCGTTGCCGGCGACCGTGACCGCGATGGTCAACCCGAGCGTGCCGCGCTCGCTGATGCTGGTGAACGAACGGCACAACGTCGTCGTCTGGTTGCCCACCACCGGTTTCGCCGACCACGAACTGAAGGACTTCGCGAAAGCCGCACACTGGTCCTACACCAGCGAATTCGCCGAGTTCCTCCGCGATGCCCAGGACGCCGTGGACCTACGCCGAGCGGTCGTGGACCACCTGGCCAAGGACGACGGCGCGGTGCGCAGGGCGATCCGGCGGCTGGCTGGTCAAGGTCGGTGATCGGGCGCACACTGGCTCGGTGGCTCGCCAGGTGCGGACCGAGGTCCGGGTCGAGGGCGTCGTACAGGGCGTCGGCTTCCGCCCGTTCGTCTACGCGCTGGCCAATCGACTCGGCCTTGCGGGGCGGGTCGGCAACGACGTGCACGGAGTCTTCGTCGAGGTGGAAGGGCCGGCCGCCAGCGTCGAGGACTTTCTGAGCGCGCTGAACCGCGACGCGCCGCCGCTGGCCAGCGTGGAACGGGTGGCCACCCGCGAACTCGCGCCGACCGGCGCGGCCGGGTTCTCCATCGTGCCGAGTCCTGCCGGCGGCGAACGCGCGACGCTGGTGTCGGCGGACAGCAGCACCTGCGCGGACTGCCTTGCCGAGCTCGCCG
>DASYBO010000145.1:0-4353 GCA_036500685.1 Pseudonocardiaceae bacterium
AAGACGCTCGGGCTGTCCTATCCACGCGCCACGACGTTGGCGTTCACCGCCGCGGGCAACAACTTCGAGCTGGCCATCGCGGTGGCGATCGCGACCTTCGGCATCAACAGCGGGCAGGCCCTCGCGGGCGTGGTCGGCCCGCTGATCGAGGTGCCCGTGCTGGTTGCCCTGGTCTACGCCGCGCTCTGGGCGCGCCGCTTCTTCACCACAACACCCGTATCCGCCACCGTCACGGAGGCTGCTCATGACCAACCATCCACCCGAACATCCACACCTTGACGATCGCCCCGCCGAAGCGGACACCCTGCCCGAGCGGGCCGCCAAGAACCAAGGAGCCATCGTGTCCGAGCTGCCCGAGGTGCTGTTCGTGTGCGTCCACAACGCGGGGCGTTCGCAAATGGCCGCCGCCCTGCTCGACCACCACGCGGCCGGTCGGGTCACCGTCCGCTCGGCAGGCTCCGCACCGGCCGACACGATCAATCCGGCGGTGATCGAGGTGATGGCCGAACTCGGCCTCGACCTCTCCCGCGAGTTCCCCAAGCCGCTGACCGACGACGCCGTACAGTCCGCCGACGTGGTGATCACGATGGGCTGCGGGGACGCCTGCCCGATCTATCCCGGCAAGCGCTACCTCGACTGGGAGCTGGACGACCCCGCGGGCCAGGACGTCGAGCACGTCCGCCCGATCCGGGACGAGATCGACCGGCGGGTGACCACGCTGCTGGCCGAGCTGGTCCCCGCGAGCGCCTGACCAAGCCGCTCGCTGGAAATAGTCTTCCGATCACCGCTTTCATCGTTTATCGTCGATGAACGATGAAAGGAGTCGGGATGCTGGATCGCCAACTCGCCGAGACCTACGCCGGCTGGTTCCGCGCACTGGCCGACGCCACCCGAGTGCAGATCCTCAACCTGCTCGCCCAGCACGGCGGACCGATGACGGTCGGCCAAGTCGTCGAGCAGGTCGCGGTCGGACAGTCCACCGTGTCCGCGCACCTCAGGGTGCTCGCCGAGGCGCGGTTCGTATTGGTCGACAAGCGCGGTACCGCCAGCCTTTACCGGGTCAACCAACGCTGCGTGTCCTGCTTCCCCAGTGCCGCCGACGTGGTGATGGGCAAGACCCCGGCCACCGCCGAGGCGGTGTGCTCATGACCGAACCCGTTGGCGCCCGCTACGCCCGCGCGGCACAACGCCTCGCCGACCTCCCGCTGGAGCAAGCCGGCCTGGGGTGCGGCAACCCGGTCGCCGTCGCCGAGCTACGTCCCGGTGAGACAGTGCTGGACCTGGGTTCGGGGGCCGGCCTGGACGTGCTCACGTCCGCTCGCCGTGTCGGCCCGACCGGGCGCGCGATCGGCCTGGACATGACCGAGGACATGCTGAACCTCGCCCGCCGGCACGCCGCCGAGCAGCAGGTCACCAACGCCGAGTTCCTGTCCGGTCACATCGAGGACATTCCGCTGCCGGACAACTCGGTGGACGTGGTGATCTCCAACTGCGTGATCACCCTGTCCGCCCACAAACCACGCGTGTTCGCCGAGATCGCCCGTGTCCTGCGGCCCGGTGGCCGGGTCGGGATCGCCGACATCCTGGCCGATGTCAGTCTGACCGACGCTGAACGCGAGGCCGGAGCGGACCGCATCGAATGCCTGGCCACCTCGTTGACCATCGACCAGTACGCCGCCGCTCTGAGCACCGCCGGTCTGGCCGGGATCGAGCTGCGCCGCACTCAACAGGTCGCCGACAAGCTGCATGCCGCGATCGTGCGAGCGAGCAAACCCTTGCGGCGCAGGGACAGCACGGTTCGGGTGGCGGTCATGACGATCGAGCATGCCGAGCAGGTGCTGGCGATCTACCAGGCTGGTTTGGACACCGGCAACGCGAGTTTCGAGACCACCGCGCCCGACTGGGCCGGCTGGGATCGGGCGCACGTGCCGGAGCATCGATTCGTCGCCCTCGATCCAGCAGGAGCGGTGGTGGGCTGGGTCGCGGCATCCCCGGTGTCAGCCCGTTGCGTGTATGCGGGCGTGCTGGAGCACAGCGTCTACGTTCGCCACGACCAGCATGGTCGCGGCGTCGGGCGAGCGTTGCTTGCGGCCTACGTCGCCGCGACGGAAGCCGCCGGGGTGTGGACGTTGCAGTCGGGGGTGTTTCCGGAGAACACCGCGAGCCTTGCCTTGCATGAACACGCCGGGTTCCGGGTGGTCGGTCGTCGGGTAGGGATCGGCCGACATCACGGAATCTGGCGAGACGTCACGCTGATCGAGCGACGCAGCACGGTGGCGGGAATGTGACCGCTGTACCAGAATCGATAGTTGAGTATCGAATGTAGTGTGAGCTGGTGAACACCGACGCATCCCGACCGTTGCGCGCCGACGCGGCCCGCAACGCCGAGCGGATCGCGCGCGCCGCTCGGGACGTCTTCACCGAGCAAGGGCCCGACGCCCCGCTGGAGGAGATCGCGCGGCGCGCGGGCCTCGGCGTCGCCACGCTCTACCGCCGCTTTCCCGACAAGGCAGGACTCGTCCGGGCGGCACTGGAACTGAGCTTCGCCGACCACATCGGGCCGCTCATCGAGCAGGTGCGGGCCGCAGACGACCCCTACCGGGCGCTGGTCACCGTGATCGAGACCTCGATGCACCTCGCCGCCCGCGATCGTCACGTCCTGGCCGCGGCCCACGACGTCGCAGCGCTGACTGCCGAGACCGCCGCCCCCTACGTCACGTCGTTGGCCACGCTGGTCCGCCGAGCCCAGGACGCCGGGCGGGTGCGGGACGATCTCGTGCCCGAGGACCTGGTGCGCATCATGGTGATGCTGGTCAGCGTGCTGTCGACCATGACGCCCGGCAGCGACGGCTGGCGTCGCTACCTCGCGCTCGTCCTCGACTCCCTCGCCCCGCCCGCGGCCCGCCCGCTCCCACCTGTATCGCCACTGCCGCCCGGGATGCCGGCGTTGACGTCCTAGCTGACGGTGATCGGGACCGCGCCGGCGAGGATCGCGTATCCGTTCTTGGCGCAGTAGAAGGCCGAGTAGGAGCCGGCGCCGCCAAGGCTGCTGCTCGGGAAGGTGAGCGTGCCGGCGGTGTCGGGCGCGTATTGCCAGGTGATGGATGGCACGCTGCCCGGCAGGTCGCCGGCATGGTAGATGCCGATCCAGTTGGTGGCATCGGCGTCGGCGGCCGGGGTTTGGTACCGCACGGTCAGATTCGCACCGTTTGCCACGGTTGCCGCGGTGCTCAGGTGGCTGGCCTGGCCGGTGAAGGCGTCGTTGAACGGCGTCGCGTACTTGTCGTTGGCGGTGAGCGGGGCGAGGCCGAGCGCGTCCTCGATCGTCCGGGCCGTGCTGTAGTGGTCGTATCGGGTGTTGCTGGAGTATCCGGCGTGCACCAGACCGGCCGAGTCGACCGCGACGGTGGCGACCTGGTTGTCGGCTTCGCCCTCGGCCTCGTCCCAGGTGACGATCAGCAATGAGCGCTGGGTGGTCCAGGCCGGCGAGTTCATGATCGGCGTGAGGGTCTGCTTCAGCCACCCGTCCTGCACCGCTCGACTGGCCGCATTGCCGTTGCCTGAGGACTCACCGTCGTAGTAGTCGTCCGCCGCGAGCCAGGAAAAGGCCGGCGTGGTGCTGGTCTGTCGCAGGTCGGTGCCGAGCTGGTTGGTGTCGACCAGATGTGCTTGGCAGCGCGCGGCATTCCCGCTGACATCGGTGTAGTTGATGAACGGCGCGTCGTCCGGGGCGTAGTAGGAGTCATAGGTGTGCTCGGTGCTGCTGCTGTCGTTGCACGGCACGCCCATGCCCTGTTCGTAGGCTTTCCAGCTCAGGCCGTTCGCATCCAGTTCGTCGCCGAGGTTCTGGTGCGGATCGGTGATGGTCGGCCAGTACACCGCGCCGGTCGCGTAGGTGTCGCCGCCCGCGATGGCCAGGTAGTTCTCATCGCTCGGGTGGTAGACGGCGTGGTAGTCGGCCATGGCCGTGCCCTTGGCCATCAGGCTGTGGAAGAAAGGCATGCCGGTGGTGTCCGCCGCGACGGCCGAGTAGTTGGTGTTCTCCATCATGACCATGAAAACGTGGTCGTAGTGCGGAACCACCGACGGCGGCGGGGTCAATACCGCAGCAGTGACCGGTGTGGAGAGGGTCAGCGACAGGTTGTCGAGGTAGCCCGACTCTCCGCTGCTGTTCAGGAACTGCACCTGGGTGCGAATCGCCCTGGTGCCCGCCGGCACGGTCACGGTGGTGGAGCGGGCGAGGAACCCGGTCTGGTTGCCGCGATCGGACGCGGTCACCGTCGGCAGGCTGGCCACGCTACCGACCTCGGTGCCTGAAGCGTTCAGGAACGTGTCCGACACCTGCACATACCC
>DASYBO010000146.1:0-17870 GCA_036500685.1 Pseudonocardiaceae bacterium
GTCCTGCTGCGACGTGGCGAACCCGCAGCGGTAGGGACCGGTGTGGACGCGGGTGAACAGGAACTCGTTGAGTTCGTCGATCTCCGGCCGCAGCCGCTTCGGGTACAGATCGATGTCGTTGCGCGCCCACTCGTCGAACGCCGTGCCGACGTCGATGCTCAGACTCCGGTAGTCGTTGGTGGCGATCCGGTTCTCCTTGCGGTCCCACAGCACGGGCGCGGAGTAGTGCCCCTCGAAGTCGGGTTGGGTGGCCAGGTACGCCTCGCTGAGGAACGCGAACCCGTTCACCTCGTCGAGGCCGAATCCGGGTCCCTCCCGGAAGGCCCATCCCCGGCCGTCACGCATCGGGTCCAACACGGTCATGGAGATCACCTCGTCCAAGCCCTTGAGCGCTCGGGTGATCGTGACCCGGTGGCAGAACGGGCAGGGCTTGGCAGCGTAGAGGTGGTACCTGCCGGCTTCCGCGCGGTATCCGCCGGAGCCGTCGGCGGTGATCCGGTTCGGGAAGGCAGGTCCTGGCCGGGGCGCCAGCTTGCCCGCCGGGGTCTTGGGCGCATACGGCCCGTAGGTGTCGAAGTCCACCGGGCTCGCGGCACTCGGGGTGATGGTCATCGGGGCTCGTGTTCCCTTCTGTCGTCACATGAGACGATCCTGCCGGCGCGCACGACCGCGACCTGGTCGGCCATCTGATTGACCACTGCGAGGTCGTGACTGATGAACAGGTAGCTCAGGCCCAGCTCACCCTGGAGATCGACCAACAGCCGCAGCACCTGGTCCTGGACCACGACGTCCAGGGACGAAGTCGGCTCGTCGCACACCAGGAGCTCGGGTCGCGGTCCGATCGCGCGCGCGATGGCGACCCGCTGGCACTGGCCGCCGGACAGCTCGCGAGGCCGCCGGGTGAGCAGCGTGGGCGACAGCGCCACCTGGTCGGCGAGTTCCCGAGCCCGTGCGCGCCGGGTCGCCCGGTCGCCGAGTTGGAAGGCGCGCAGCGGTTCCTCGATCAGCTCTTCCGCGCTGAACCGGGGGTCCAGGCAGGAGAAGGGGTCCTGGAAGATCATCTGCACCCGGCGGCGAAAGCCGCGCAGCGCTGATCCGCGCAGCTCGGCGAGGTCGTCGCCGTCGAACAGGACCTGGCCTCCGCTGGGGTCGACCAGCCGGACCAGCATCCGGGCGATGGTTGACTTACCCGAGCCGGACGGGCCGACCAACGCCAGCGTCTGGCCCCGGTCGATGGTGAAACTGACGTCGTCGACGGCCGCGACCCGCCTGCGCGGAAAGACCTTCGTCAGTCCCCGAGCGTCGAGCAGGGTCCCGGTCCGGTGGGGGGGCAGCACGGCGGGGCGCAACCGCCGCGAGTACAGGCGCGGCGCGCTGGACACCAGTCGCTGGGTGCTGGGATGGGTTGGGGCGTCGAGGATTCGCTCGGTGCCGCCGGACTCGATGGTCACCCCGTGGGACATCACCACGACATGGCCTGCGCGCTGCGCCGCAAGGCCGAGGTCGTGGGTGATCAGCACGAGCGCGGTGGCCGAATGCTCGGTGAGCGCGGTCAGGTGATCGAGCACCTGGTCCCGCAGTTCGCTGTCCATGGCGTTGGTCGGCTCGTCGGCGATGATCAGACGAGGTTGTCCGGCAAGGGCTATGGCGATCAGCACCCGCTGCCGCATGCCGCCGGACAGCTCGTGCGGGTACTGCCGCAGGTGTGTTTCGGCATCGGGCAGACCCGCCGCCGTCAGGAACTCGGCCGACAACTCGTCGGCCTGCCCGCGCCGGGCAAGGCGGTGGATCTTGAGCGTCTCCGCGACCTGCGTCCCGATGGGGACGACGGGATTCAGCGCCGTGGCCGGGTCCTGGCCGACCAGTGCGATGTGCCGGCCCCGGATCGCGCGCAGGCCGCGCTCGTCCATGCCGAGCAGTGACCGGCCGTCGAACTCGATCTCGCCGCGAACCACTCGCGCCGTCTTCGGTAGCAGGCCGATGACGGCGCGAGCCAGGGTGGTCTTGCCCGAGCCGGACTCGCCGACGAGCGCGACCGTCTGTCCACTTCGGACTTCGAGGTCCGCGCCCGCGAGCGCGCGCACGTCATCGAAGCGGACGTGGAGGTCGCGGACCGACAGCAGTGGCTTCACGATCGGGTCCAGGCCCGGTGCAGTGTCATGACGGCCAGCACGGTGACCACGACGGCCGCGCCCGGAAACGTGGTCAGCCACCACGCCGTGCCAAGGTAGTCCCGGCCCGACGCCGCGAGGGCGCCCCAGTCCGTCGCGGGCGGTGTCGGGCCGAGGCCGAGGAAACTCAGCGAGGACGACGCCAACATCGCCACCCCGGTCCCCATCAGGCCGACCAGCAGCACCGGGCCGGACGCGTTCGGGATGACGTGACGGAACAGGATTCTCACCGGTGAGACCCCGCCGATCGCGGCTGCGTCGATGTAGGGCTGCGCCCTGACGTGCAGCACCTGCGCGCGGGTCACCCGGCAGAACGGGGCCACGATGGCGATCGCGACCGCGACGGTCACATTCACCGGGGAGCTGCCCAGAATCCCGACGACGGCCAACGCCAGCAGCAGGGAGGGAAACGCGAGCATGACGTCGACCGCTCGCATCAACACGACATCGATCCAACCACCGGCGAACCCGGACAGCAATCCGATCGCGCCGCCGACGATCGACGAGGACACGGTCGCGCCCACAGCCACCAGCACCGACGACCGCGCGCTGTAGACCATCCGACTGAACAGGTCCCGACCGAGCTGGTCGGTGCCGAACAGGTGTGTGCCGCCGGGCGGCAACAGCAGGTGCGTCGGATCGATCGCGTCCGGCGCCTGCGTGGCGATCAGGCCCGGCGCGATCACGCACGCGGCGATGGCCAGCAGCGTCACGATGGCGACAGCCGTCGCGGCTCGCACCCTCATCGCCGTCGCCGCCCTGAGGTCACCCGAGGGTCGAGCCAGACGTAGACCAGGTCGACCGCCAGGTTCACCAGCACGTACACCACGCCGAGCAGCGCGACCATGCCCTGCAGCACCGGCAGGTCGCGGCTGGTGATCGCGGTGAGGGTCAGCCGGCCGAGCCCTTGCCGTCCGAACACCGTCTCGGCGACAACGGACGCCGCGAGCAGGTTGCCGATGGTGGTACCGATCAGCGTGACGGTCGGAATGGACGCGTTGCGCAGGGCGTGCCGCAGCAGGACTCGCCAACTGCTCGCGCCCTTGGCCCGAGCGGTGATGACATAGTCATCGGCCAGCGCGGACTCCAGGCCGTTGCCCAACACCTGGCCGATCACCCCGGCCGCCGGCAGCGCCATCGCGATCGCCGGCAGCACGAGAGTGTCCAGCCCGTTGTCACCGGTCGCCGGGAACCACGGGAGCTCGAAGGAGAACACCTCGATCAGCACCAGCGCCACCCAGTACGCGGGCAGCGACATCGACATCACCGGCACGGCGTCGAGGACTGTCCGCAGCAGCTTGACGTTGGTCAGCGCCCGCAGCAAGGCGAGCGCGACGCCCAGTGCCAGCCCGAACACCAGCGCGGTCGCCGCCAGTTCGGTACTGGCCGGCAGCGCCCCGCCAATCACCTCGGTCACCGGCTGGCCGGTCTGCACCGACTTGCCGAGGTCCCCGTGGGCCAGGCCGAGCAGGTAGTTCAGGTACTGCGCGGGCAGCGACTGGTCGAGACCGAGTTGATGGCGCAGCGCCTGTTCCTGAGCGGCGGTGGGCGGCGAACCCTGTGCGGACAGCATGGTGCGCACCGGGTCGCCAGGCACCAGTTGCATCATCAGGAACGAGAACGTGAGCACGGCCAGCAGCACTGGCAGCGCTGCCAGGAGTCGCCGGAACACGAACCCGCGCATGAGTCAGCGCGCGAGCCAGGCGTCGTAGAAGGACGGCAGGCCCTGCGGGTCGAAGGTCAGGTCGTGCACGGCGTTGCTCGCGCCCAACAGATAGGTCGGGTCGTAGATCGGGACCGACGATGCCTGCTGGACGATCAGCCGCTGCGCCTGTGCGTAGTCGGCGTCGCGGCTGCCCTGATCCGTGGTGGTCGTCGCAGCGGTGAGCAGGTTCGGCACCTGCGGGGCCTGCGTCGCGGGGAAGCCCGAATTCGGCGAGGTCAACACCGTGCGCAGCACGTCCCCGTCGGCCCGGACGAAGCTGATGTCGGTCAGCTGCCAGTTGCCCGAGGCCGTCAGGCTGGTCACCTGGCCGACCGGCAGTGGGGTCAGCCGCACGTTGATGCCGACCTGCTTGAGCTGTTGCTGCACCAGTTGTGCGACCAGGTCACGCTGTTCCCGCGCTGGCGAGATGTAGGTCCAGTCGATGGTCAGCGGCTGGCCGTCCTTGCCGCGCATGCCGTCGGCACCCTTGGTCCAACCGGCCTCGTCGAGCAGTTTGTTCGCGGCCGCCGGATCGTATTGGCTGGCGGGCAGCACGTTCAGGTAGCCGGGGGTGGCGGGGGTGAGCACGCTGGTGGCCCGATGGTAGCGGCCCCGGTAGATCGTGTTCACGATCTGGTTGGTGTCGACCGCCTTGGCGAACGCCTGGCGGAGCCGGACGTCGGTCCACGGCGCGCCGGTGGCGTTGATGACGAGCGAATACGCGGTGCCCGGCTGGGCCTTGCTCAGCAGTTGGAAGCCCGGGAGGCTGCCCGCGTCGGCGGGCGGCACGTTGGCGATGGTGTCCACCTGGTTGGTGCGCAGGCTGCCCACTCGCACACCGTTCTCCGGGACGACGTTCACCAGTACCTTGTCCAGGTAGGCCGGGCCCTGGTGCTTGGCGCCCGGTGGACCCCAGCTGTAGCCGGCTCGCTTGTTCAGCGTGACGCTCTGCTGGGCGACGTGGCCGGCCACCACGAACGGTCCGCTGCCGACCGGCTTGCCGCACATCGCCTGCGGCCCGGCGGCGAACGCGGTCGGCGACAGCATGCCCAGGAACGCCGTGCTGGCCGCCTGCAGGAACGGGGCGTTGGGCTTGCTGAAGGTCACCGTCACGCTCTGACCGTTGACCTGGGTGCCCGCATAGCCCGCGAGCAGGCTGGCCGCCAGCAGAGACTTGGTCGACGGGGCCACGACCCGGTCGAAGTTGGCCTTCACCGCGGCCCCGTTGAACGGGGTGCCGTCGCTGAAGGTCACACCCTGGCGCAGCTGGAAGGTGAAGCGGGTGGCGTCCTGGGACACCGTCCACGACGTTGCCAGCCAAGGCTTGATCCGCAAGGTCTGCGGGTCCTGGGAGACCAGCGAGTCCACGACCGGCCGGCTGATCAGCTGGGACGCCGCCAGCGGCGACTGCTGCGGGTCCAGGCATCCCGGATCGGCGTCGGTGTCGAAGGTGAGCGTGCCGCCGGCCTGCGGCCGCGTGTTCGAGGACGCCGCGCCGTTCCCGCCGGCCGGCCCGCAGGCCGCGGTCAACAACAGCAGCGCGAGCGCGCCGGTCATGACCCGAATCCTCGTCATCGTTCTCCCTGCGCCGCCGGGACGAGAGCGGCTTCTTGTCGGCTGATCGGCGGGCGATTGTCCGCGCGGTGCGTCCGACGCGAGAACAGCACGTCGACAACGGTGCGCGGGCGGAGCAGGCTGGACAGCGGCGACATGAGCGTATAGGCGTCGAGCAGCGTCGCGGCCAGCTTCTGATCAACCGTAGCGGCCATGCCGAGCCGGTCGGCGTAGGCCGTGCGGACCCGGTCCAGCGGGCTCTGCGCGGGCGCGATCGTCTCGCCGTGCCGGACGTCCTGACCGATGGCCAAGGCCCACGCGTCGGCGTTGACCTTGTCGATGTCCTGTTGCCGGCCGTGCTCGCGCAGGGCGAGCGCGCTGAGGGCCGCGACGGTCATGCCGTGTCCATACAACGGGTTGACCGTGCACACGGCGTCGCCGATCGCGACGAAACCGGGCACCTCGCCGAAGCGCCGCAGCCGGTTCGGTGGGGCGGCGTAACCGCGGATCGGTCCCTCCGGCCGGGCGGTGGCGATCAGGTCGGCGACCAGCCGGTGCCGGAGCCCGTCGGCGAACCGGGCGAATCCCGCCTCGTCGGTGGGCGGCTCGTGGCCGCGCAGGCCGGTGAGGCTCACGATCCACCGGCCGCCTTCGATGGGCAGCACGACCCCGCCGTGTGGCGCCGCGCCCGGGTCCGGCTGCACGCACACCGCGGGGAACGCGTCCACCAGTTCGGCCGGTGGCTGGAAGATCCTTGTGGCGTAACGGATGCCGGCATCGACGACGACCTCGTCCTGCTGGACCACGCCGAGTTCGGCCAGCCACCGGGGAGCCTTGGAACCGGCTCCGGTGGCGTCCACGACGAGATCGGCGTCGAGCTGCCGCACCGAACCGGTGTCCCGGTCGCGGACCCGCACCCCGCTGACCCGGCCGCTGTCACCGACCAGACCGACCGCGTCGCACCCCTGCAGGACCTCGAAACCGTCGCCGATCCGGGCACGCAGCACCGACTCGAACAGCGCGCGCTGACAGCTGATCAGGAACAGCTCGTTGTCGAAGCGGGGCAGCCAGCCGTGGGGCGTGAACGTGATGATGTCCCCGGGCATCATGACCTTCTTGGCACCCGCCGCCACCAGTGCCCGGATGGTTCCAGGCACGATCTCGTCGACGGCCATCGCACCGCGTGCGAGCAGCAGGTGCGCGTGCCGCGCCTGGGGCACGCCCTTGCGGTTCGCCTCTTCGTAACGGTCCCGTTCGACCATGGTCACGGCGTCCATCCGCCGCGCGAGGACCGCGGCCGCCAGTTGCCCGGCGACACCGCCGCCCAGCACAATGCCCTGAGTCGCCATAGCCTCAGACCTTCCGCCACGGACTGGCGTTCTCGGCACGGAACCGCCGGTACAGCAGCACCGCGTAGGCGATGTCCAGCACCAGCTCCGCCACGATCATCTGCTGAAGCAGCAACCTGTTCGGGTACCAGGCCACCAGCCCGAACCCGCCGGCCGCGTCGACGATCGTCTTCAGGATCGCGATGTACATCGACTGGCCCGCGGTAGAACCTCGCGCCCGCAGCGTCACGATGAACAACGCCTCCATGAACACCACGTCGAACACGGTGGTGTAGGCGCCGATACTGTCGTTGAACTCCCTGGTCGCCAGGATGATGAACGACAGCGCGAACACGGCCCACCCGACGAGCATGACGGCGTAGCCGCTGCGGGACATGTCGCGAAAGTCCTTGCGGCCGTAGCGGATCGCCAGCAACAGCAGCACCAGGTCCAGCGGCAGCCACGCGAACAACGTGATCCGCATCTGCGGATAGACCGGATAGACGAACGCGTAGGTGAGCTCCCATGACACGTTCGCGATGACCGGCAGCACCGGCAGGGCGGTGCGCTTGTCGAGCACACCGCGCCGGATCATCAGCACGTAGATGATGGTCGTGCACACACCGACGACGCCGAACGCCGCCGTGGTCACCACGCCCGGAACGGGCGCCTGCTGATCGAGAACCGGTGGGGTCACGCCGCCACCTTGACACCCACGACGTCACGCACCTGGACACCACCAGCCAATCCGACGTAGAGGAGCATGAGGGTGACGCATGCCAGCGTGGACGTTGTCATCCCGCGGGCGAGTGCGGCGGCGACGATCATGCCGGCGACGGCGACCAGCCCGGTGGACGCGGCGTGCAGCGTCACCATGTGTGCGGTCATGATCGCCCTGTCGGGTTCGTCCGGCGACGGCGGGTCGCGCAGGACCCGGCGGCTCATCAGATACGCCATCGGCGCGGTGAGCATCAGGCCCAGGCCGACCGGCAACGGCAGAATGCCCAGTACGGTCACCGCGACCACGATCACATAAGCCGCCGCCTGCAGGCCGGCGAACACGAGCGCGGCCCTGCGCGGGCCCAGCGTGTTGGGCAGCGTGTGCTTGCCGGCCAGCAGGTCGGAGTCCCGGTCACAGAAGTTCATCACCAGCATCCGAGCCGTCATCACCAGGAACAGCGGCACGCACACGGCGGGCAGTACGGGGGAGACGGAGCCCAGCAGCGTGTAGCTCATCAGCAGCGGGCACAGCAGCGTCAGCACGCCGGCAGTGGTGATCTCGCCGAGCGCCCGGTAGTTCAGCCGGACCGGTGGCGCGGTGTAGAACCAGGCCAGTACGAGGATGGCGAACGCGATCAGCCGCGAGGAGATCGTCGGCATCAGCGTCGCGAGCAGCACGTCCAGGAACAGCAGCACGAACGCCGCCGACAGGCTGACCACCGGGCGCAGCACGCCACTGACCAGTATCTGGCTGCCGCCCGTCCACCGGTTGGGTGCGGTGTGCGCGCTGTCCGCCTCCAGATCGAAGTACTCGTTGCAGTACTGCGTCATCAGGTGGGTGAGGGTCACGAACGCCTGCACCAACAGCCAGGTGCCGAACTGGAACCGGTGCCCGCCGTACGCCGCCACGGTCACGCCCAAGGTCGCGGTGATCAGGCTCTCGACGAGGAACCGGGGTCTGCTCAGCCGGACGAACGCGAGGAGCCGTTGCTCCATCGAGTGCCTCCGAAGTCCTGCTCAGGGCGGAACAACCGGGCCGGGGTCTGCCGTTCGAACGGCAGGTCCTGCGGCAGGTTGATCAGTTCCAGCTGCATCCCCCACGGTGTGGTGAAGTAGACCCAGCGGTCGCCTGCGATGGGGCCGTCTTCGATCGTCTCGGGCTCGTCGAGTATCCGCACCCCGGGCTGCGCGCGCAGGTACTCCACTGCCTTGTCCACGTCGTCGACGTGGATGGCGAGATGGTGCCCGCCCCAGTCGCTGTTGCGCGGCAGCGACCGGTGCTGATCGGGTGCGGTGTACTCGAACAGCTCCAGGTTCAGCGTCGGCCCCAGCCGCAGCATCGCGATGTGCGCGACCGCCTCGGGCGCCACGTCGAGCTTTCGCGACATCCAGTCGCCCTCGGCATCGCAGACCGGACCGAGCCGGTAGGCGAGCTCGGCGCCGATGACCTCGACGAAGAAGCGCACTGCCTGTTCCAGGTCGGGCACGGTGTACGCGACGTGGTGCACGGCACGGGCACCGGGAATTCCGTTCATGCCTCAGATCTTTCCGGCGTCGGCCTGGTTGGGGATCGCACTCATCAGCATCAGTCCACCGTCGATCGGCAGCGAAACACCGGTCACGTAGGCTGATTCGCCCGCGACCAGGTGGGCTATCAGCGCCGCCACCTCGCTCGCCCGGCCGGGCCGCCCGACCGGGATCATCGGGCGGGCGAGGTCGGCCGCATCCGTCCCGTCCGGCACGTTGTTCATCGGGGTCGCCGTCTCGCCAGGGCTCACCGCGTTCACCGTGATCCCGTGACGAGCGAGCTCCAGCGCCATCACCTTGGTCAACATCAGCAGTCCACCCTTGGCCGCACAGTACGCGGCGCCACCGTCGATCGGTATCTGGTCGTGCACCGAACTGACGTTGACAATCCTGCCGCCGTTCCCATCGGCGACCATCCTCCTTGCGGCAGCCTGGGCGCAGGCGAACGGCCCAGTGAGATCCACCGTGAGCAGCCGCTGCCAGCCATCAAGGGACTCGTCCAGGAAGCCGGCCCTTCGGTTGACACCGGCATTGTTCACGAACGCGTCCAAACCGCCCAACGCCTTGGCGGCGTCCTCGATCGCGATGGCCGCCCCCACCGGATCGGCGTGGTCCAGCTGGCACAACACCGACCGGCCACCGGCGGCGGTCACCTCGGCGGCCACTCGCCTCGCCCCGTCCTGATTGGACCGGTATCCGACGCCGACGTCGAAACCCTGCCGTGCCAACAAGATCGCGGTCGCCTTGCCGATACCGGAGCTGGCGCCTGTCACGATCACCCTGCGACTGGCCATCAGCCCTCCAGTTCGTAACCGGCCTGTTTCAGACTGCCCGCCCCAAGATAGCCGTAGATGGAAGTGGTAGCCGTGTTGCCGGCCGTGCGATAGCCGTGCCACTCACCAGCGGGAACGAGCACGAGGTCGCCGACGTCCATGCTGATCGCGCCCTGCGGCGACAGATGGTGTCCGCCCCCCTCGGTCACGAGGAAGAACTCGTCGGCGTGTGGATGCCGATGCGCTCCGTGCTCGCCGGACGGGGTGAACACCGACGTCGCCACGACCAGCTTCGAGCTGCCGACGGTCCCCGACGTGGCCAGCCAGCGCACGCCCATGTCGGTGAATCCGCCGGTGTCGGCCAGTATTCCGTCGGTGCTCCGGTTCGGCGGGGCGTACCGCCAACGGACGGCGGGCGTGGAATCCACGCGATGCCGGCTGTTGATCACCAGCACGCACGCGTTGCCGCTGGTGACGGTCAGCTCGTCCGGCCCGTACAGGCCGTCCCCTGAACCAAGGGTGATGCCCCGTGATTCCATCGATCCACTGAGGACCACGAGAGCGGTCTCCGTGCCCGAGTCGTCGGCCGGCAGGACGTCGCCGCGCGTCAGCGTCCGGGTTCTGATCGTCCCGAACGTGGATGTCAGGTCCAGGTCCTTGGTCAGCCAGCTTGCCGTGAACGTCACCAGTCCACCCCGAGGTCGAGGATCACCTTCGGCGCGCCGGACCGGCCGTGCGCGAGCAGCTCGAACGCGCGCTGCGCCTCGGTGACCGGAACGATCTCGGCGACCAGGCCGCGCGCGTCGAACACCCGGTCCGCGAACAGGGCGACGGTCTGCTCGTAGTGGTCCAGACCGTGTCTGATGCCGTGCACGGTGATCCCGCGCAGCGCGATGTCGCCGGGTATCAACCCGTCGACCGGCTCGTTGGCCACACCGACCAGCGCGACCCGGCCGCCGTCCTCGGCCAGCCGCAGGCAGTCGCGGAAGGCGCCGGCCGCACCGGAAGCCTCCACCACCAGCGAGTAGGCGCCGCTCGGGGCGTCATCGGTGAGGTAGGTCGCCTCGGCGCCGCACGCGGCCGCCAACTTCAGCCCGGCCTCGTCGATGCCGATCGCGTCGACGAGGCCGCCGCGCGCCGCCGCCAGTTGCACCGCGAGCAGGCCGATCGTGCCGGTGCCGACGACCGCGACCCGGTCGGTGCGAGCACAGCCGGCTCGGGTCAGCGCCTCCACCACGGTCACCGCCGGTTCGATGAGCACCGCCCACGGCTGCGCCAGTGGGTCGGGCAACCGGGTCACCGCGTGCTTCGGCATCCGGATGTACTGGGCTGCCGCGCCCTGCCGTGCGTAGAGGCCGACCTCGGACATCCGTTGGCAGAGCTGCCTTCGACCCTGCCGACAGCGAACGCAGCGCTCGCACGACACCACGGTGTGGCCAACGACCGCGCTGTCGTCATCCACCACGCGGCCCCACCACTCGTGGCCGAACACGTGCGGATACGTCGCCCGGCCGTCGCGGAAGTAGGACGCGGTGCCGTGCAACAGCTCAAGGTCGGTACCGCACAGGCCGACGTATCGGGGACGGATGAGTACCTCGCCCTCCGACGGATCGGGCATGGGTAGGCGAATCCGGTCCAGACGTCCTGGCTCGGCGATCGCGACGGCGGTCATCGTCCCGGTCACGAGACGACGGGCTTCCGCGCCGGCAGTGCTCGTGACACCTCGTCCGGCAGCACCGCGATCCAGAGCAGCTCGACCCCGTCGGGGCCGGCAACGAAACGAGTCCTCGCCGAGGCCGGCGACAGGATCACGTGCCCGGCCGACACCTGTTCGGTGCCCAGTTCCGCACTGCCGCCGAGGACGAACCACGCGGACTCCGTGCCCTCGGTGCCCGACGGCTCGAATTCGGTATTCGCCGGCACCAGCACGTGATCCACTGCCTCGCACTCGCTGTGCAGCATGCCGCGGCGCGCCAGGCAGCGCCACCGAAGATCCGCTCCGCCCCGGATGGTTCGGGATGGACTCGTTGTCGTCGTCACGATCACGCCGGCACCGCGAGCTCGACCAGGAAGTACTCAAGGCCGCCCGAACCGGCGGCGATCCGCAGTTCGGTGTGCAACGGCACGGTGACGGACACCCCGGTGGCGAGTTCGACCCGCGCCGAGTCGGTGCTCACCGAGCCGGAGCCCGCGAGCACGAAGAAGGTGAACTCCACCCCGGTCGCGCAGAGCGTGTCGAGCTCACCAGCGCCCAGCCGCACCCTGCGGATGCTCCGCAACGGACCGGTGAGCACCGTCCTGGGATCGATCTCACCCGGCTCGCGCAGACTGAACACCGCGGCGTTGGTCATGGCCGTCGCTCCTGACGCAGCACCGCCGCGGTCGCAGGGCTGGAGACCTCGACAACCAGCCAGCTCACGCTCTCCTCGCCGATGGCGCGCAGCCCGTGCGTGGTACCCAGCCCGGTCAGGATGACGTCTCCGGGGCCGACCTCGGTCGCGACGCCGTCGAGCAGGATCTCGCCTCTGCCGGACAGGATGAAGTAGACCTCCTCGGTCCGGCTGTGCAGGTGCTCGCCGCTGATGCCGCCGGGCGGAATGCGGGCCCACTCCACGGCCTCCCAGTCGCCGCGCAGCCAGCTCCTACGCGCGAAGCACTTCCACTCCGACGCACCGGCCGCGCCGTGCACGTCCTGGATCCGCGATGCCGACGACGTGTCGCCGATGATCAGTCCGCTCACCGAAGGCCCTCAAGCTCCTTGGCCGCGAGCACCAGTTCGCACTCGGTCACGTCGTTGACGAAGCAGGCCGTGCCGATCGAGGTCGGCAGCGGCAGTCGTTGCCGGCCGCCACGGTGCCGGGTGACCTCGGCCAGCGCGTCCCGCAGGACCGACGGTTCGAGCAGGTCGTGGGTGACCGGCAAGCCGATCGAGCGCAGCAGGCCCAGCACTCGGTCTCGGTCGGCGCCGCTGAGCAGGCCGCGTCGGCAGGACACCGTCGTGAACAGGGCCATGTCGATCGCGACCGCCTCCCCGTGCAGGAGCTCGGGCAGGGCCAGCAGTTCGATCGCCGGGCTGATGGCATGGCCGAAGTCGACCAGCCGTTCCAGCGTCGTTTCCCACAGGTTGTCCCTGAGCTCGTCGAGCATGCCGGCGATGGCCCGGTCGAGCACGTCCATGCCCATCTCCTGGAACCGCTGTCGCAGCAGCTCCGGGCTCTGTTCGACGAGCAGGTCGAACAGGTAGGCGTCCCGGACGAGAGCGATCTTCACGATTTCCGCCAGGCCGTTGGCGATGTGCCGGCGGTCGAGCGTGGCCAAGAAACCGCGGTCCAACAACACGGTCTGCGGGGGGTGGTACGCGCCGAGCCGGTTCTTCCGCCCGTTGTGGTTGACGCCGGTTTTCGCACCGATGCCCGCGTCTACCAGCCCGACCAGGGTCGTGGGCACCCGGATGTAGGCGGTGCCCCTGCGGTAGAGGCTGGCGGTGACACCGACGACGTCCAGCAGCACGCCGCCGCCGACGGCGATGATCGGCTCGTGCCGGTCGATGCCGAACCGGTCGATGTCGTCGACCAGTTCGCACACGGTAGCCATGGACTTGCCTTGTTCACTGACCGGAATCGGCCGGATGTGCGCAGTGATACCGTTGTGTTCGAAATAGTTGCGAATCTGCTCGCCATACAGCAGGTCGACATTGGCATCGACGGCGACAAATCGACGAATCCCGGAGTTGGTCACGAATTCGTCCGACGCCGCGACTGTACGTGACAGCGTCGGATTCGCCACGTCGAACACGTCGTCCACCACGGTGACGGCGTAGCTCGCATGCCGTTCTGCGGCAACGGTCCAACTTCGGAGACCGAGCCCATGGCCCCGCCGCAATCCTGCCCCCAGTCGCCGCTGTCTCTCCCCGTTACGGGCCCTCTACGGGCAGAGCGTAATGGGCGAGCCAATCCGGAGGTACACCCGAATGGCTGTGTCGGTTACGCCTGTCAAGGCACATTTGTAGGATTCGCCCAAGTTGGCCGGGCCGACCCCTAAACGGTCCGGGCAACCTGGGCGGATGACGGGAGCGCCCGCAGCCGGAGCGAGCGCGCCCGAGGCACCGGCCAGGCGGACCGTCGGGATCCGAGTCTGAGGGCCGGATCCCCCTGCCGTCTCACCCCAGCGACTGGCACTCGGATCCCGGCGTTCGCCCTGGCCGGATGGCTTGCTGTCGATTCGCGACAACTCTCACAGTTGCCGCTTACATCTCGCTGACAGGTCCGGTCACTCGGTTCCTGGCGGCCTGCGTTTGCGCACGGTGTCGCCGGTGACGTCGATGTGGTTGCCGGGTCTTGTCCCCGGGGCTCCTCGTTGGTGATGGGTCGGCCGTTGACGGCGTAGCCGGCGCGGTCGGCGCCGTTGGCGTGGGTGTACACGGTGAACAAGCGGGCGCGCTTCGCGAGAGGTTGGGCTGTGCACAAATGCCGGTGTAGCCGTTGATCTCGATCGCGAAGACCTGGCCGGTGTCGGCTGTGCCGATTTGAAGCAGGTGGATCACGTCGCCGGGCTCGCGGTCGTCCATCAGTCGGTGCACCACGTGAACTCCTGCAATACGCCGGGTCTGCCCATACGTTCCGGTTGGTGGTCCTAGCTCCTGGTCACCCCGAACACCCGCAACAAGCTGCGGCGATACGCGGCGCCGGCCACCTCTACCGGCATCAGGCCCGCGCTGACCTGCGCGCCGGCCGCGTGCCCGAGCGCGATCGTGGCGGCCAGCAGCCACTGCGGTGACACGTCCCGGTCGAACTCGCCGGCCTGCTGGCCGCGCCGGATCAGCTCGGTCAACCGGTTGGTGATCGGCTCGTGCCGGTCGAGCTCCTCGCGCGGACCTACCGGCGCGACCGGCAGCCGCAGCAGCAATGGCGTGCGTTCCAAGGTCTGCCAGCTGGCGTCGACGAAGCGCACCAGGGCGTCGGTGGCCGAGCCCTGGTCCAGCTCGGCCGCGTCGATGGCGGCGGCGACCTGTTCGGTCACCCGTGCCACCACGGCGCCCAGCAGCGCGTCCCGGGAGCTGAAGTGCGCGTACACGGTCTGCCGGGTGACGCTGGCGGCCTCGGCGATGTCTTCGATGCTCGCGTCTGGTCGGTCGCCCAGCAGTGAGATGGCGGCATCCAGGATCGCGGCGATGCTGCGTTCGGCGTCGGCCCGCCGTGGGCGGCGGCGCGGACGCTCGGGCACTAGCTCGGACATGGTTGTCAAAGTTAGCGCAAGGCGCTAACTTTGACAGCACTGTAAGAGCTAGGTCGAGAGGGTTGGAATGACGACCATCGTCAACACGCACAAGGCGCAAGCCTGGAACGGCTACGAAGGCGAGCACTGGGCCGAGGAGTACGAGCGCTACAACCGAGCCAACGACGGAATGAACCAGCCGCTGCTGGACGCGGCTGCGATCACCGAAACCGACCGTGTGCTGGACATCGGCTGCGGCACCGGTCGCACCACCCGGCTGGCCGCCCGCCTCGCCACGCATGGCCATGCCACCGGCATCGACCTGTCCGGGCCGATGCTGGCCAAGGCACGGGATCTGGCCGCGGCCGAGGTCATCGGCAACGTCACCTTCCAGCAGGGCGACGCGCAGGTGTATCCGTTGCCGGACAACGGCTTCGATGTGGCGATCAGTCGGGGCGGGGTGATGTTCTTCGACGATCCGGCTGCCGCGTTCGGCAACATCCACCGCGCATTACGCCCCGCGGGCAGGTTGGCGTTCGTCGCGCCGAAAGACAACAGCATGAGCGGCGACTTCGCGCGCGCACTCGCCCCGTTGTGGCACCTGATGCGCCAGCACGCCAAGCCCGCCACGACGCCAGGCCCCACCTCACTGGGCAGCCCGTACAAGATCGCTGACCTGCTCGGCGCAGCCGGATTCACCGACGTCGGCAGCACCTCGATCACCGTGGACATGGTGTTCGGCGACAACGCCGCCGACGCGGCCGAGTTCATCTTTGCCATGGACCCCATGCGGTTCAACCTGGCCGGCGTCGCACAGCCCGACATCGACCGCACCAAGGCCGAGGTGATCGACTCGTTGCGGCCATACGAGCAGGCCGGCGGGGTGCGGCTGACGGCGGAGATGTGGCTGGTGCAGGCACTGGCAGGTGCGCGATGAACGCAGTGATCAACGCGCTGATCAACACCGCGCTCGGTCCGGTGGAATACCACCTCGCCGAGGGCATCGGGCCGGTGGTGCTGGCGAGTCACGGCGGCCTTGGCGGAGTCGACCAAGCCCGACTACTGCTGGGTTGGCTCGATCCCATGCGCTACCGGGTGCTGGCTTGTTCCCGCCCCGGATACTTGAACACCCCACTGTCCAGCGGCCGAGGCCTTGCCGAGCAGGCCGATCTGTTCGCCGCGCTCCTGGACGCGCTGGGCATCGAGCGGGTGTCGGTGGTGACCGTGTCGGCCGGTGGGCCGCCCGGTTACCTCTTCGCCGCGCGGCATCCCGAGCGGGTCGCCGCGCTGGTCGCCATCGCCAGCGTGTCCGGCCGGTACGCACCACAGCACAGCGGAAATCGTTTGGCTCAGGCACTTTTCATGAGCGACGCCGGGCTGAAGCTGGCTGTCCGGATGACGAACCGAGCGCCCGGCCGGATGGCGCGCGCAATGCTGAACAGCACGGCGCACTACTCGGCAGAAGAACTCCAGCGGCAACTGGACTTCACCCTCGGATCGCCGGACTCAGCCGCGTTCCTGCGCGACTTCACCGCCGCGCTGATGCCCTACCGGCCACGCGTTCCGGGCAATACCAACGACACCGAGCAGTTGCGCGGATTGGCCGAGTTGCCCATGGCCGATGTGCGCTGCCCGACGCTGGTAGTGCACGGTACGCACGACTCCGATGTCCCGTTCTGCCACGGCGTGCGCGCGTACGAGCAGATCGCCGGTGCGCAACGGTACTGGATCGCGGAGGGTGCGCATCTGGGGTTCTGGCTGGGCACCGGGTCGGCGCAGGCGCAGACGGTCGCCCGCCGGTTCCTCGACCAGGCCGGCGCGGCCGCACGCGATCCCGACCTCACCATGGTCGATCAGACGGAGCAGGGGCGGCCGATGACGTGGTGAGGGAGGATCCGAGCCCCGGGATCATGGGTGCGGCGCTATCCAGGAAACACGCCTCGGTAGGTCAGACAGACGGATTCCATTGGGATCCCATCGGATCCCGATGATTGAGCCGCGACATTCCCCGGTTGTACCCCCGACGGCATTGACCGTGAATGATCACCCTGCTCATGCTCGCCCCGCGCTGTCGGCGTACTTCCAGTTGCTGGAGTTGCGGCACGAGGTCGAGTTGCACAACCTGGCCGGCCTGGTCGTCGACTGCCCGCTGGACGAGATGAACCGGCCGCGGGCTTCGGTCGACCCGCAGTTGCGCATCTCGCCGACCGAGACCGAGATCGAGCGGCTGTTCGCCGGGTGGCGCGAGGAACTGTTGTCCTGCCGCAAGTTCGCCCCGGTCACACGCAACTACGCTGTCGCCCCGGCTGGCTGCTGACGTCCGGCTGCGCATCAAAGAGGCCCGGATGCTGGACCTGGGAGACGTGCGGTGGGAGCTGGGCCGGTTCGGCAAGCTCAACGTCCGCCACGGTAAGGGTTTTCGCCGACGTGGCCCGAAACCACGGGCGGCGCCGTTGATCAACGGCGCCGACCGCGATCTGCGCTGGTTCATTGAGGACGTCTGGGGCCAGTTCGACGCCGACCACAACCGTCCAGGTGCGGCCACTGTTTCCCTCCGCGCGCCGCAACGCCGACCGCTCCAGAAAGCGCGCGACCGCCGACGTGTTCCGTCGGTCGCCGGCCGACGCCGCCGCCCGGCATCTGCCGATCTGGGCTGACAAGCTCACCCGCACGTATTGCGGCACTTCTGCGCTTCCCAGCTCTACCTCGCCGGCATGAGCCTGGTCGCCATCCAGGAGCCTGGATCCGACCGGAACCGGCCGCCCCGGTGACCGCGCTGGTCGCCCGGCTGACGACGCTGATTGACTCTGCGAGCTGATCCGCAGACGTCAGTGGGCCCGTGACGTGGCCGTTTCAGCACACCAGGTCGTGGGCGGCG
>DASYBO010000147.1:0-13808 GCA_036500685.1 Pseudonocardiaceae bacterium
GGTGGAGCACGTCAGTGACCGGGTCGCCGTGATGTACCTGGGCCAGGTCACCGAGCTGGCGTCCTCGGACGGCCTGTACCGGACCGCGCAGCACCCGTACACCAAGGCGCTGCTCTCGGCGGCCTCGGTGGCCGACCCGGACCGGGCTCGGGAACGCCAGCAGATCGTGCTGGTCGGCGACGTGCCGTCGCCGGTGTCACCGCCGTCGGGCTGCCGATTCCACCCGCGCTGCCCCAAGGCGAAGGAGAAGTGCACGACGGAGGAGCCCCTGCTCGAGGTTCGCAGGACCGGCGACGCGCCGGCGGACCCGGGGCATTTCACCGCCTGCCACTTCCCGGTCGAGCCAGGTGAGGACCTCACCGAGGCGACCCCGGAGATCGCCCAGTCGGCGCGTGAGGCAGAAGCCGCAGGCGTCCTGTCCCAGGAACGGCCGTGACCGGACCGACCATCCATCTGGTCCGCACGGCGTCTATAAGGAGCACTCCATGTCTATGACCGAGCTGGCCGAGGCGAAGTCGCCGGCCGGCGACGGGCCGCCTCCGCCGGGCAGGGCGGTCGAGGGCCGCAGTCCGTGGGCGCTGGCCTGGGCCCGGCTGAGTCGCGACAAGGTCGCGATCGTCTGCGCGATATTCATCCTCCTGCTGGTGCTGGTGGCGGTCCTCGCCGGACCGCTGTCGAGCCTGCTCGGCTACGGTCCGATCGACCAGGATCGCAGCACCAACGGCATCACCGTGGACGGCCTGCCGGTCGGTCCCAGCGGGCCGCACCTGCTGGGCACCGACAACCTGGGCCGAGACATCCTGGTCCGGATCCTCTACGGCACCCGGGTATCGCTGGAGGTGGGCATCTCCGCCGCGGTCGCCGCGGTGCTGATCGGCGTGGTCATCGGCCTGTGCGCCGGCTACTTCGGTCCCGTCGTGGACACCGTCCTGGCCCGGTTGATGGACGTCGTGCTGTCCTTCCCGTTCCTGCTGTTCGCGATCGCGCTGGTCACCGTGGTCGGACCGAGCGAGTTCATCGAGGTCGTGGTCATCTCGTTCTTCTCCTTCGCATCGGTCGGCCGCATCGTGCGTGGCCAGACACTGTCCATCCGGGAGCGCGAGTACGTGGAGGCCGCCCGCTCGCTGGGCGCGAGCGACCTGCGGATCATGTTCGTCGACGTCCTGCCGAACCTGATCGCGCCGGTGATCGTCTACACCACACTGCTCATCCCGACGTCGATCGTGTTCGAGGCGACGTTGTCCTTCCTCGGTGTCGGCATCATCCCGCCCACTCCGAGTTGGGGGAACATGCTCAGCGACTCACAGAACTACTACCAGGTGGCCTGGTGGTTCCTGGTGTTCCCCTGTGTGGCGCTGGTACTGACCACGTTGGCCTTCAACCTGCTCGGCGACAGCGTTCGAGATGCGCTGGATCCGCGCAGCGATCGCATGTTCGCGGCGAGGAAGTGATCCCACCATGCTGCGCTTCATCATTCGTCGCCTGCTCACCGGTCTGGTCGTGGTCTGGCTGATCACCGTGGTCGTGTTCGTCCTGTTCTTCGTCCACCCCGGCAGCGTCGCGGCGTCGATCCTCGGTAAGTTCAACGCGCAGAACCCGATACTGGTCGCCCAGGTCAACCACGAGCTCGGCCTGGACCAACCGATCTACTCGCAGTACTGGCACTTCCTGCTCCGACTGCTACAGGGCAACCTCGGCTATTCCTACTACAGCAAGGAGCCGGTCTCCTTCCTGATCGGCCAGGCCCTGCCGACCACCCTGTCGCTGGCCCTCGGTGCGGCGGTCATCTGGCTGTTCTTCGGGGTGCTGATCGGGGTGCTCTCGGCGACCCGGCCGCGCTCGCTGCTGGACCGCGGCGCAACGCTGTTCGCGTTGATCGGCCTGTCGTTCCCCAGCTTCGTGCTCGGTCTGCTGCTGCTGGAAGTGCTGTACTACCAGCTGACCATCAACGGCGTACCCTGGTTCCCGCCGGGTGGCTACGTGCCGATCACCCAGAATCCGGCGGTGTGGGCCCAACACCTGATCCTGCCGTGGGTCACGCTCGCCCTCATCACGATGGCGACCTATGTGCGGTTGACCCGAACCCAGATGCTGGAAGTCATGGGTGAGGACTACATCCGCACCGCGCGGTCCAAGGGTCTGCGCAAGAGCCGGGTCACCTACCGGCACGGTCTGCGGGCGGCGCTGGTCCCGGTGATCACCCAGTTCGGCATCGACGTCGGCACACTGCTCGGCGGCGTGATCGTGACCGAGCAGGTCTTCGGCCTCAACGGGCTCGGCCTGCTGTCGGTCAAGTCGGTGACCAACCAGGACGAGCCGGTGATCATCGCGGTGGTGATCCTGGCGGCGGTGTTCGTCGTGGTCGCGAACATCCTCGTCGACCTGGTCTATGCCTTCCTCGATCCACGTGTTCGGCTCAGCTGAGCCAAAGCAGGTAGCAGAACAACCGGCGCGGTGTGGGAGTTGCTGATGAAGGACCCAGCGACTCCGGCACCGCGCCAGTTCGTTTTTCCAGCCAGGGCCGCAACATGAGCAGTGGCCCGGAAATCTCCCCCTTCGGCCGCGAACTGCGCAGGCTGCGCGAGCAGCGCCGGCTCTCCCTGCAGAAGTTCGCCGACCTGGTCAACTATTCGCGCGGCTACATCGGCAAGGTGGAGATCGGCGACAAGCCACCGACCGGCGAACTGGCCCACCGCTGCGACGAAGTCCTCGAAGCGGGCGGCACCCTGATCGCCTTGGCCGCAGGCGAAGGTCTCCCCCGACTCGCCCAACTTCCCGCCGTGCCGGCCACCTTCGTCGGCCGAGAATCGCAACTCACCGGCCTCACCACCGAACTGCTGCGCGAGGGCCCACCCGGCACGCCCACTCTCGTCGCGGTGGACGGGCCGCCCGGCACCGGCAAGACCGCGCTCGCACTGCGCCTCGCGCACCAGGTCCGCGCCGCCTTCCCCGACGGCCAGCTCTACGTCGACCTGCACGGCTACGCCCCGGCCGAGGCGCCGGCAAAACCGACGACCGTGTTGGAGGAACTGCTGGTCGCCCTGGGCCAGCCCGCCGACAGCATCCCACCCGGACCACAACAGCGCGCCGCCCTCTACAGGTCCATTCTGGACGGTCGAAAGGTACTGCTGGTACTGGACAACGCGCGCGAGTCCGGTCAGGTCACCCCGCTGCTGCCCGGTTCGGCCGGCTGCGGCGTGATCGTCACCAGCCGGGTCCGGCTGACCAGCCTGGACACCCGCCAGGAACAACGCCTCACTCTGGACCCGCTGACCGAGGTCGAGTCGGTTCTGTTGCTGCGCACGGTGATCGGCGCGACCCGCGCCGACGAGGAGCCCCAGGCCGTCCGCGATCTCGCCGACCGCTGCGGCCACCTCCCGCTGGCCCTGCGCATCGCCGCCGAACGCGTCGCCACCCACCCGCACCACGCGATCCAGACCCTGGTCGAGGAACTGACCGACGAGAGCGAACGCCTCGACGGCCTGGTCACCTCGGATTCGCTGACCGTGCGCGCGGTGTTCTCCTGGTCCTATCAGGACCTCAGCGCCGCGACGGCGCGCATGTTCCGGCTACTCGGCCTGCACCGGGGCCCCCACATCGGCACGGCTGCCGCCGCCGCCCTCGCCGGTGTGTTGCCCGCCCAGGCCCGCAGGCTGCTCGACCGACTGGTCGGCGTGCACCTGGCCGAGGGCATCGTCGGCGACCGCTACCGCATGCACGACCTGCTGCGCGTCTACGCCGCAGAACGGGCCACCGAGGAGGAACCCGAAGCCGAGCGCACCCTGGCCGTGCGGCGGATGCTCGACTGGTACCTGGCCGCCGCGTACGCCGCCAACCACGTCCTCGCCCCGCAACGGCACGACCCGGTGCTACCCGCCTCCGAATTCGACCTTCCCGCACCCGGATTCGCCAACTACGACGAGGCATTGTCCTGGTGCGAACGGGAGATGCCGAATCTGGTCGCGGCAACGCACACCGCGGTCGACGCCGGTCGGTACGCGGTCGCCTGGCAGTTGCCCGTCGGCTGCTGGAACTACCTGTACCTGCGCAAACGCTGGAGTTCCTGGATCAGCGCGCACGAAGCGGGCCTCGTCGGCGCGCGAGCGGGCGGCGACAAGTTCGGCGAGGCCTGGGTGATGAACAACCTCGCGCACGCGCACCGCGAACTGCGCCACTTCCACGAGGCAGGCGAACTGCTCGACCGAACCCTGGCCATCCGCGTCGAGATCGACGATCCGGTCGGCGAGGCGTGGACGCTGGCCGCGTTCGGCCTGCTCGCCACCGACCTCGGCGACCACGGCGAGGCCGCGAAACGCTTCCAGCAGGCGTTGGCGATCCGCGCCGACATCGCCCTGCGCTACCAAGACGACGCCGAGATCGCGGTGGCCAACCGGCACGGCGAGGGCATCACCCTGGCCAACCTGGGCAACGCCTACCGCGAACTGCGCAGCGCGGGCAAGGCACTGGAATGCCTCAGCGAGGCGTTGCGCATCTTCCGCGAGATCGACGACGCCCACGGCGAAGGTTACGCGCTGGTCAAACTCGGTGACACGTATCAGGATCTGGCCAGAGCCGAGGACGCGCTGCGCGCGTACCAGGAGGCGCTGACCACCCGCCACGACATCGGCGACCGTTGGGGCGAGGCGGAAACCCTGCAGAAGACCGGCGCGCTGCTGCTGGACACCGGCGACCGGGACACCGCGATCACCTACTGGCGCCAGGCCGTCGCCATCTTCACCGAACTCGGCGACCCGCGCGCCGAAGACCTCCGCGCCCAACTGGCCCTCGTCACCGCCTGACTCGAGACAGCCCCGCATACAGCACCCCGGCGACCCCGAACGCGACCACCACACCCACATTGCTCTCGCCCACCGTCCCAGCCTTCGCAGCAGGCGTCAGCAAAAACCCCAACAACGACCCCAACCCCGGCGCCGTCGACGCCGAAAGCCCCCACCCCACCACGATCGCCGCCACCAGCGACACCACCCCCGCCGCATTCACCCGCCCATAACCATCCGGCCGATACAACGCATCGCGGTCATACCCATCCCGTCGCCGCATCACCAGATCCACAACGAAAATCGCCGACCACCCCGAGATGACCACGCCGATCACGATCAGAAACGCTCGCAGCGGCCCGAAGAACGTCGGCGAGACGAACACCAGATAGACGCCGCCCAGCAGCATCAACACCCCGTCGATCGCCACCGCGACCCACCGAGGAACCCGCAACCCCAACGCCAGCAGGTTCAACCCCGACGAGTAGAGGTTGAACACCACCCCCGCGATGACACTCAACACCGTCGTGACCAAGAACGGCACCAGAAACCACGTCGGCAGCAGCGTGGCGAACGCCCCGATCGGATCGTTGGCAGCAGCCGCCGCCAGCTTCGGATCCCCAGCCGTCAACAGCACCCCCAACAGCATCAGCACCGTCGGCGCCGCGAACCCACCCACCGCCGTCCACACCGCGACCGCCGTCGGCGAACTCCCCTTCGGCAGGTAGCGGCTGTAGTCGGCGCCCCCGGCCGCCCACCCGATCCCGTTCGCCACCACCAACGCGATCCCGCCCAGCACCAACGCGAACCCACCCGCGTGCGCCGCCGAACCGAAGTTCAATTCCGGCACGATGACAACCAGATAACCGACCGTCATCACCGCGACGATCACCGTGATCCACTTCTGCACCCGCATGATCAGGTCATAGCCGTAGACCCCGACAAACACCGACAGCACAACGGTGATCGCGAACCCGACCGCGAGTGCCGTTGTCGTGCCGAGGCTCGGATTGATCCGTACCAGAATCGTCCGGGTGGCCAGCGCGCCGAGCGCGATACTGACCGTTTCCCAGCCCACCAACGACAAATAGACGAACAACGTCGGCAATTTGTTGCCATGAAAGCCGAACGCCGCGCGAGAAAGCACCATCGTCGGCGCCGCACCCTTCGTGCCCGCCATCGCGACCACCCCGACGACCGGATAGCACAAGGCCCCGCCCACGACGATCGCGAGAACGGCCTGCCAGGTGTTCAGCCCCAGCGCGACGACGAAAACCCCGTAGGAGACGGTGAAGAAGCTGACATTGGCCGCGGTCCACGGCCAGAACAACCGCCGAGGCACGCCCCGCCGCAACGCATCGTCCACCCACACGATCCCCAGGCGCTCGATGCCACCACGCTTGAGACCGTCCGCCGGAGCGCCACGTTCGGCCGGCTCGGTCGCGGGGTCCCGCAGCTCGTGCGTCATGCAACTCTCCCAGTGAGCGGCCCCCGCCGACGTTGGCTCATTGTCTCCCCAAAGAGGCGACAAGTCGCGACTGCCCAGCCAACTGGGGTGCGGCGATAGTTGCGCACATGCGCACCGACTGGAACCCTCCCGCCGCACCGGCAGGACAGCAGGCGCGCCTGGGCTACCGAACCCTGCGTGCCATCGACCACGTGACCGGCCTCGGCAACGCCCGGTGCTGGTCACAGCGGGCCGCCCTGATGCAGTGCGACGCGTACTGGCGACACGAACCGGTCGCTCTGCTCGCCGTCGACATCGACCAGTTCACCCGGATCAACAACGAATACGGCCACCCGGCAGGCGACGACCTGTTGCGTTCAGTGGGCGAAGTACTGCGCAGCGCAACCCTTCCCACCGACCTGGTGTGCCGCAGCGTCGCCGACGAATTCCTGATCCTCGCCCCCGGCCGCGACGCCGATGCCGCCCTGGAACTCGGCATCCGGATCAGGGACCGCGCGCGCCTACTGGTCACTGAGGCCATGGCGAGCGTGGACTGGTTCGTCACGATCGCCGATGTGACCGTCTCCGTCGGCATCGCGGTCGGCACCGACCTCGCCGCGACCGATCTGCTCGCGCAGGCCCGCAGCGCGCTCGAACATGTCAACGGCTACGCCCACGACCTCATCTGCCTCGCCGACCCGGCCGCCTCCGCGGATCATTCCCTGACCCGCCAGGGCCTCTCCGTGACCACGTGCCAGCTCACCTCGGTCCACTGTAGATAGTTCCGCTAACGCGGCCGTCCGAACAGCAACTCCCGCCATGTACGGTGAAACCTCGGACACGGGCACAGCGCGCAGTCACTGCCCCTGCGGTAGTGGCCGTGTGCCGTCCGCGCGTGGCCGCACCGGCACACCTGCCCGTCCGCCGATCTGCCTGGCTCGTCCTGGGCAGCCATTGGTCTCCAGCTCCCTCGGTTTTCACTGACCCCAGGATAGGTCCGAGCAGGTCAGTCCACCTCCGGGCACTCCCGCATCCGCGGAATGGGCGAGGGCAACAGCCACACCACGGAGAGCATCGCACCGATCACCGCGACCCACAGTGTCGGCCGTAACCCGATCGCGCTACCGAGCAATCCGCCGAACACCGCACCGAGCGGCCGAGTGCCGTAATTGACCATCCGATAAGCGCCCGCGACCCGCGCCCGCAGCCGATCCGGCGTCGCGCCAAGCAGAATGGCTCCGCCCGCGACGTCCAGCATCATCACGCCGAACCCCGACCCGAACTCGGCCAGGAACAGCAGCACCAGGATCACCGACCGGGACCCATGCGCCAGCGGCACCAGCGCGACCGGCGCCGTATACACCAGAAAACTCACAGTAAATGTACAACCGAGCCCAAGCCTCGCTGTCAACCGCCGGACCACAGCGGCGCCGAGCACAGTACCCATCGCACCCGCGCCCAACGCCAACCCCAACTGCAACGCCGAAACATGCAGTTCACTCGTGGCGAACAGGACCAGCTCCGCGAAGAAGACGAAGGTAAAGAGATTCACCGTCGCGGTGGAACCCAACGCCGCCCGCATGACCGGCGAGTTCACGATGAACCGCAGACCAGCCAGAAAATGACCGCGCCCCGTCGCCTCCGGCGCCGGCTCGACCGGCCTGATGCGACAGAGAAAGAACGCAGAAACCAGAAACGACGCCGCATTCACCAACAACGCGAACGGCCCCGTCAGCAAGGCAACGATCACCCCACCCGCACTCCGCCCGCCAACCCCCGCGACCGCCCGGCTCCCGTTGATCAGCGCGTTGCCCTCGACGTACTGCTCGGCAGGCACCATCGCAACGAACAACGTGTCGTAGGAAACCGCGAAGAACACCTCAAACACACCCACCACAAACGCGATCCCATACAACAATGGCAGACCAAGCACACCAGCGACAACGCACAACGGCACACTGATCAACAGCCCCGCCCGCGCCAGATCAGACACAATCATGATCTGCCGACGCCGACCACGCCGATCAACCCACGCGCCGATGCTCAGCGCGAACAACAGATTCGGCAGCATCCCGACCGCCGTCAGGTAACCCATCTGGGCGGCGTTCGCGTGTAGCACCAGTACCGCGGTCAGTGGCAACGCGAGGTTCATGATCTCGTCGCCGAACAGCGAAATGGTCTCGCCGAACCAGAACCGCCGAAATGTCCGCTGCCGCAACAAGGGCGGCACCGCGAGCATCGCGCTCACCCCGCCGCGGGCGGGTCGTAGGGCAGCGCCATGGTGATGACGTCGATCGCCCGAGCTCCCTGCGGTCGAGACTCCGGATTGTGGGTGCGCTCGTGTAAACCGGCGAACAACACCTCGATGCCGCGCGTCAACTCGACGAGCTCGGCCGGGGTCACCCAGACGATGGTGTCCCCGGTACCGGCCGCCTCCTGCCACTCCTCGGGTTCGTCCGCGCTGGTGCGCAGCCACTGCGCGAGCAGGTTGGTGTACACCTGCGCGACACTCGCGTTCATCGCCGCGATGGCGACGGCCGCCTCGGGCGCGGCCGCCGCGCTCGGCCAGCTGGTGAACTGCGCAGTCGCCCGCCACGGTTTCTGCCGCCCCGTACCGCCCCCCGCCTCCTCGACCAGCCCGTACTTGGCCAGCTGGCGCAGGTGGAAGGACGTGCTGCCGCTGCTCTCCCCGACCAGCGCCGCCGCCTGGGTCGCGGTCAGCGGCCCCTTCGTGCGCAGCAGCCCGACCAACTTCATCCGCAACGGATGCGCCAGCGCCCGCAACGCAACTGGATCACTGAGCTCAAGAACCCTCGGCCGCTCATTCCCATCCACGCGCCCTCCCCATCAAGTCAATGCCAACATATCTTTGCAAACGACCCTTGGCAAGCCGTTCGAGGTTTTATACTCACAGTCGAAAAGTGCGTTCTGGCCCACATCCAGGCGCGTTCGCGGCCCGCGTGGACGATGATGTCGGCATGCCGCAGTTGCGCCTCGGACTCGCCCAATGCAACCCCTGCGTCGGTGCCCTCGACGCCAACACCGACCTGATCCTCGACTGGACTCGCAAGGCCGTCGAAGCAGGCGTTCACCTGGTGGTCTTCCCCGAAATGGCGCTGACCGGCTACCCGGTCGAGGACCTCGCGCTGCGCGCGTCCTTCGCCGACGGCACGCTGCGCGCGCTGGACCTGCTCGCCGAGCGGCTCGACGACGCCGGCTGCGGCGAGGTCGCCACCGTGGTCGGCTACCTGGACCGGGACGAGGTCGGCCCGCGCAACGCCGTCGCCGTGCTGCACCGGGGCCAGATCGTGGCCAAGCAGTTCAAGCACCACCTCCCCAACTACGGTGTCTTCGACGAGCGCCGCTACTTCAAGTCCGGCCACGCCCTCGACGTGATCCAGCTCAACGGCCTGGACATCGGCCTTGCCATCTGCGAGGACCTCTGGGCCGACGGCGGCCCGGTCGCCGCGCTCGGCGAGGCAGGCGTCGACCTGGTCGTGGTGCCCAACGCATCGCCCTACGAGCGCAACAAGGACGACCAGCGGCTGCCGCTGGTCGCGGGCCGGGCCCGCGAGGCGCACGCACCGCTGGCCTACGTGAACTTGATCGGCGGCCAGGACGAACTGGTCTTCGACGGCGACTCGCTGATCGTCGACGCCGAAGGCACCCTGCTGGCCAGGGCGCCACAGTTCGTCGAGCACCTGATGATCTTCGACTTCGACCTGCCCTCGGGCGGCCACCAGCGCACCGGCCAGGTGCGCGACTTCGAACTGCGCCGCGTCCCGATCAGCACCGAGTCGGTGCCGGCCTACCCGGCGCAACCCGCGCCGCCACTCGCCAAGCCCCTGCCCGACGCGGCCGAGGTGTGGTCCGCGCTGGTCACCGGGCTGCGCGACTACGCGCACAAGAACGATTTCCGCTCGGTCACCTTCGGCTTCTCCGGCGGCATCGACTCGGCCGTGGTCGCCGCGCTGGCCGCGGACGCGCTCGGCGCGGACGCGCTCTACGGCGTCTCCATGCCTTCCGGTTACTCCAGCGAGCACTCCCGCTCGGACGCCGCCGAGCTGGCCCGGCGGATCGGCTGCCACTTCGAGACCCAGCCGATCGGCGAACTGGTCAAGGCCTTCGTCGACCAACTCGGCCTCTCCGGCCTCGCCGAGGAGAACGTGCAGGCGCGGTGCCGTGGCGTGCTGCTGATGGCCCGGTCCAACTCATTCGGCCACCTGGTGCTCGCCACCGGTAACAAGACCGAGCTGGCCGTCGGCTACTCCACCATCTACGGCGACGCGGTCGGCGGTTTCGCGCCGATCAAGGACGTGCCCAAGACGTTGGTGTGGGAACTGGCGAAATGGCGCAACGCGGAGGCCGAGCGCAACGGCGAAACCCCGCCCATCCCGGAGAACTCGATCACCAAACCGCCTTCGGCCGAACTGCGCCCCGACCAGTTCGACACCGACAGCCTGCCCGACTACGCCCTGCTCGACGCGGTCCTCGACGACTACGTCGAGGCCGACCGCGGCTACCGCGACCTGCTCGCCGCCGGCTTCGACCCCGAGGTCGTCGAAAAGGTGCTGCGCATGGTCGACCGAGCCGAGTACAAGCGGCGCCAGTACCCGCCGGGCACCAAGATCACCTTCCGCGCCTTCGGCCGAGACCGGCGCCTGCCGATCACCAACGGCTGGCGCGAGCGGGCGCCCATCACCGCCGGCTGAGCCCGCTTCACTCGGTCGGGTAAGGGAATCCCCCGGTTGCCCGCTCGTCCTCGTGCCGCCCGGCGTGTTCACTGGGAACCCGCTGTTGGACGATAGACAGCGTCAACCGTCCGCGGCGCCCCGATCGAGTCGGGATTCCGGGCGCCCGAGGGAAGGAACATGGTGGGCGGACCCGTCTGGGTCAACTGGGTGTTGTCCTCGCTGTTGGGCCTGGTGTGCGTGTCCTGCCTGGCCCGCTTGGCGATCTACCGCGGCACCCGAACCCGCCCGCCCGGAACACCGCACTGGCACGAGGACGTCAGCCAGCTCGTCATGGGCGTCGGCATGATCGCCATGCTGCTCGCCTGGCTGGGCCTGGTACCCAAAGCCGTGTGGCTATTGGCTTTCCTCGGCGAGGCCGCGATCTTCGCGGTGCTGCTGTTCCGCCCGCAGGCAAACGCCCCACTCGCCGCCGCCGACTCCTGGCAGTACGTCCACCACCTGATGGCCGGCCTCGCCATGGCCTACGTCGTCCTGGCCACCACGACCCTGACCGGCGGCGCCGCCCACCGAATGCTGCTGCCCTCGTTGGCAAGCTCCTTCGCCATCTACTTCATCGGCTACACGATCTGGTCCATCGTCCGAGTGAAACGCGGCACGCTCGCGGTGGCCGGCGGCGGCGTACGGACGGTCCTCAGCACACCCCGCGTCGTCGAAGGATGCCGGGTCGTGATGGGGGCCGGCATGGTCTACATGTTCATGGCGGCAATGTAAACCTGCCCTTCACACGCCCCTGACCGGGCGTGTGAGCATCGTCGCAAGCCACTGCGCCTGACGGAGTCGGGTGTCACCCTGGCTGGGTACACCATCCGCACAGACCCGGGGACCCATGAACATGGGCCTCGAGGGAAGGACGGTCGACGACGATGTCCACCACCGCAGGTGTCGCAGAAGAACCCGCCCCGTACGGCTCCGGTCCGTCGGCGGCAACCGAGATCAAGTCCCCGAAGCGCGTCCGCATCCCCTACCTGCAGCAACTCAAGGACCGGGGCGAGCCCTGGCCGATGCTGACCGCCTACGACATGTACACCGCGGAACTGTTCGACGAGGCCGGCATTCCGGTCCTGCTCGTCGGCGATTCAGCCGCCAACAACGTCTACGGCTACGAGACTTCGCTCCCTGTGACCGTTGACGAACTGCTCCCGCTGGTCCGCGCCGTCACCCGCTCGGTCAAGCGCGCCCTGGTCGTCGCCGACTTCCCGTTCGGCTCCTACCAGCTCTCCCCCGAGCAGGCACTGGCCACCGGCGTCCGGTTCATGAAGGAAGGCCTTGCGCACGCCGTCAAGCTGGAAGGTGGCCGCCGCTTCGCCCCACACGTCGAGGCACTGACCTCGGCGGGCGTGCCGGTCATGGGCCACATCGGCTTCACCCCGCAGAGCGAACACAACCTGGGCGGCTACCGCGTCCAGGGCCGAGGCGACGCAGGCGACCTGATCGTCGAGGACGCCAAGGCCCTGCAAGCGGCCGGCGCGTTCGCGGTCGTGATGGAGATGGTTCCGGCCGAGGTCGCCAAGCGCGTCACGCACGAACTGCACATCCCGACCGTCGGCATCGGCGCCGGCCCCGACTGCGACGCCCAGGTGCTGGTCTGGCAGGACATGGCCGGCCTGCGTCGAGGCAAGGCACCGCGCTTCGTCAAGCGCTACGCCGACATGGCGGGCGTACTCGCCAACGCCGCCAGCCAGTTCGCGGCCGACGTCCGCACCCGCGAATTCCCCGCCCCGGAACACGCTTTCCACTGATCCACCTCGGATTCGGCCCGATCAGCCAACGCGCCGATCGGGCCGAACCGCTGTCCGATCCTGGTGTGAACCTGGCCTCCACGGCGGAGAGCAGGGCGCGGCCAATGCCTCGACCCTGCAGGTCGGGTGCGACAACGAGGCGGCCGACACGGCACTCGTCGTCGACGAGTTCGCCACGGACCGCGCCGACGATCCCGCGCGCCGCGCGATCAACACGACGCCGACAACATTGGGTTGTCGTACAGCTGGGCCTCGGAAACGTACGCGGCCCGCTGCACGGTCAGGATCTCGCCGGCGTCGGCCACGGTCGCGGGGCCGATGCTGATCAGCTGCTCGTCGACTGGCAATACCTCAGGCTAGAGCCGCCGACAACAGGCTTTTAGCCTCGACCAGCGACGGGCCACACCAGGTCAGGTGCCGGCCGGACAGCAGCGCGTAGCGCACTCCGGGAAACGCGTCCGGCCCGTCCTCCGTGGTGAACAGATACGGCTCGTCCGGCAGTACGAGCAGGTCAGCGACGCCGATGTAGAACTTCGCACGCAGATCGACAAGGTCCGGGCGCGGATAGCGCGCGACGTCCTCGCCATAGGCGTTGGCGATGCCGAGCCGGCGCATGACATCACCGGCAAAGGTGCCGCGCCCGATGACAACCCACGGTTTACGCCATACCGGAATGATGGCCGTGGCGCGCACCGGTTCGGTCGACGCCCAGATCCGCTCGGCGTCGAGCAGCCAACTCGGCTCGGCCGCGCCGAGAACGTCGGTCAGGAGGCGACGGACCGAGGCGAGTCCGGCCGGGACGGTGCGCGCGGCCTCGGTCACCCAGACCGGGATCCCGTTGGCGCGCAGGCGCAGCACGTCCTCCTCCCGGTTCTCCTCGACGTTGGCCACCACCAGGTCCGGTCGGGCCGCGAGCACGGCATCCACCTTCGGATACTTCGAACCGCCGACCCGAACCACGGAGTCCAATGTGGACGGATGCATGCAGTAGTCGGTGGCACCGACCAGAATTCCCGGCAGGGTCACCGCGATGGACTCGGTCAGCGACGGGACCAGGCTGACCACCCGACGCGGCCGGGCTGAACCGGAG
>DASYBO010000148.1:0-15137 GCA_036500685.1 Pseudonocardiaceae bacterium
AGCAGTCCGGCAGGTTGTTGGTGCCGAAGCTGCGCACCAGCAGCTGGTAGACGAACGCGGCCTCGTTGCTGGTCCGGCCGGAGGTGTAGAACACCGCCTCATCCGGCGAGGCGAGCCCGTTGAGGTGGGTCGCCACCAGGCCGAACGCGTCCGACCAGCTGATCGGCTCGTAGTGCGTGCCGCCCTCACGCAGCACCATCGGCTCGGTCAGCCGACCCTGCTGGCCAAGCCAGTAGTCGGTCTTGTCGGCCAACTCGGCGACGGAGTGGGCGGCGAAGAACTCCGGGCCGACCCGGCGCAGCGTCGCCTCCTCGGCGACCGCCTTGGCCCCGTTCTCGCAGAACTCGGCCAGCTTGCGATGCCCCTGCGGGTCCGGCCAGGCACAGCCGGGACAGTCGAAGCCGTGCTGCTGGTTGAGCAGCCGCAACGTGCGCACCGTGCGCGTGGCGCCCATCTGCTCGAACCCGCGCTGGGTCGACACCAGCACGCCCGGCAGACCGGCCGCCCACGTCTTCGGTTCGTGCACGTCCAGCTGCGACTCGTCGATGTCCTGCTGTGGCGGCTTGCGGCTCATGTATACATCGTGCGCCCGCCGCGCCGGACAGTCCAATAACGGTCGTTCTCCGGCGGGCGGATCAGGCGTGCTGGGGCGGTGCCGGGCAGCTGTTGGCGATGTTCAGCGAGTGTGACGGTGCATACAGTGCGTCCGGGTCCTCGCTCGCCCTCGGCGCGTTGATGTTCGAGTTGTCCGCGAACGCGGGTGCGATGTAGCCCTGACTGGACTCGGTGCAGCCGATCTGGTCGAGGTAGCCGTTCTCGGCCGTCGGCCACAGCCCCTTGTCCGCCGTGCGCAGGCCCGCACCGGACACCACGGTGAAGTCCTCGGCTACGTGCTGAACCGCGATGATCTGCCACGGCATGGACACGTCCCGCGCCTGACCGGGACTGAAGGCGAACGCGAACACGTAGTTGGTATGGATCACGAGGTCGCCGGTTTTCGGGTCGGTGCCAGGGGACATGCTCCCGTCCACCTTGACCGGCGCGGGCAGCAGCTGGAAGCCGGCCGCCAGCATGCTGACCGCGCCGCTGTCCCGGCCGTTCGGCGTGTTCAGCCGGGCCTGCTCGGCGGAGCGGGTGCTCGGCGCCAGGTCGGTCAGGTAGGCGGTCGGGTCGTGGCCGACCAGCATGGCCGGGTCAAGGTGTGCGGCGATCAGGGTCTGCTTGGCCGACGCCTCGGCCTTCGCGACCGTCTTCGCGCTCCACTTGCCCACCGCGACCCCGGCGGGCGGGCGGATCCCGTCCGCGCCGTCGGCCCAGCCGGCCGCCGGGGTGTCCACGAAGGGCGCGTTGAGATCGAGTTGACCCTGCTGACGCGCGGTCGGTGTCGGCGCGGCCTGCGCCTTCCCGACCGGGATGGCGCCCTGCGGTGCCGGCGCCGCGCCCTTGTTCTCGTCGCTCACCCGGTTGACCAGCACGAACAGTCCCACGACGATCAGCAGCCCGAGAACCGCGGACACACTTCGGTTGCTCAGCCCGAACCGGAACCGCCGGGTTCCCTTCGGCTTCGGCTCGCTGCGCTTGACGGCCTTGCGTGCCTCCCGTTCGGCCCGCTCGTTCCATTTCGGATCGATCAGGTCGGGATGCGTGTCGATCGACTCGTCTGAGTGATCAGCCGAGTGGTTATCGACAGTATCGGACACGGCGAGGTCCCCCAGTCATCGTGCGGCCATGTTACTGGACAGGACATACCACGAATGCCGGCCCGACGAAACCTGTTCGCGGGGCTCCGTAGAATTGACGGGTGACCGAAACCCTGCCTGAGCAGCGCGACACCCGTGAGCTACCGCCGAGCTGGAACCCGGCCGACGTAGAGGGTGAGCTGTACGCGCGCTGGGTAGCCGCCGGTTACTTCACCGCCGACTCGGCCAGCGACAAGCCGCCGTTCTCGATCGTCATCCCGCCGCCCAACGTGACCGGCAGCCTGCACATCGGGCACGCCTTCGAGCACTCGCTGATGGACGCGCTGGTCCGGCGCAAGCGCATGCAGGGCTTCGAGACCTGCTGGCTGCCCGGCATGGACCACGCAAGCATCGCGGTGCACGCGCTGGTGGAGCGGCAGCTCGCCGCTGAGGGCACGTCGCGTCGCGAACTGGGCCGGGACGCGTTCGTCGCTCGCGTCTGGGAGTGGAAGAACAACTTCGGCGGCCAGATCCTCAACCAGATGCGCCGCCTCGGCGACAGCGTCGACTGGTCGCGCGAGCGGTTCACCATGGACGAGGGTCTGTCCCGAGCGGTCCAGACGATCTTCAAGCGGCTCTACGACGACGGCCTGATCTACCGGGCCGAGCGGATGATCAACTGGTCGCCGGTGCTGCGCTCGGTGCTCTCCGACGCCGAGGTGGACCACAGGGAGGTCGAGGGCGAGCTCGTCTCGATGCGTTACGGCGACGGCGACGCCTCGATCATCGTGGCCACCACCAGGGTGGAGACGATGCTCGGCGACACGGCGGTCGCGGTGCACCCGGACGACGAGCGCTACCAGCACCTCATTGGCGTCGAGATCGAACTTCCGTTGACCGGGCGCAAGATTCCGATCATCGCCGACGCGCACGTCGACCCGGAGTTCGGCACCGGCGCGGTCAAGGTGACGCCCGCGCACGACCCCAACGACTTCGCCATCGGCCAGCGGCACAGCCTGCCGATGCCGACGATCATGGACGAGCAGGGCCGCATCGCCGGCACCGGCACCGAGTTCGACGGCATGGACCGGTTCGAGGCGCGGGTCGCGGTGCGCGAGGCCATGCGCGCGCAGGGCCGGATCGTCGCGGAGAAACGCCCCTACACGCACTCGGTCGGCCACTCGGAGCGGTCCAAGGAGCCGGTCGAGCCAAGGCTGTCGTTGCAGTGGTTCGTGAAGGTCGAGCCGTTGGCCAAGGCAGCGGGCGACCTGGTGCGCTCCGGCGAGGTCACCATCAGCCCGAAGGAATCGGACAAGCGCTACTTCGACTGGGTGGACAACCTGCACGACTGGTGCATCTCGCGGCAGTTGTGGTGGGGCCACCGGATTCCGGTCTGGTACGGCCCGAACGGCGAGCAGGTCTGCCTCGGCCCTGACGAACAGCCGCCGGCAGGCTGGACCCAGGACGATGACGTGCTGGATACCTGGTTCTCCTCCGGCCTGTGGCCCTTCTCCACGTTCGGCTGGCCCGAGCAGACCCAGGACCTGGCCAAGTTCTATCCGACCAGCGTGCTGGTGACCGGTTACGACATCCTGTTCTTCTGGGTCATCAGGATGATGATGTTCGGCGGCTACGCCATGGACGGTCAGCCGCCGTTCCGCCGGATCGCGCTACACGGCATGGTCCGCGACATCTACGGCAAGAAGATGTCCAAGGCCAACGGCAACGGCGTGAACCCGCTGGAGTGGCTGGACCGCTATGGCGCGGACGCGGTGCGCTTCACCATGCTGCGCGGCGCCAACCCCGGTGTCGACGTGCCGATCGGCGAGGAGAACGTCGAGAACGCGCGGCGCTTCACCACCAAGCTGTGGAACGCGACCCGCTTCGCGCTGTCCAATGGCGCGACGGTGGCCACCCCGGTCCCGCCGAGGGCGGAGCTGACCGATGTGGACCGCTGGATCCTGGATCGCGCCGACGCGCTCGTGTCCAAAGTGGACGGATTGTTCGAGGAGTTCGAGTTCGCGAAGGTCGCCGAGGAGCTGTTCCACTTCACCTGGGACGAGTTCTGCGACTGGTACCTGGAACTGGCCAAGGTGCAGATCGCCGAGAGCGACGAGCGGGCAGGCGCGACAAGGGCCGTGCTCGGGCACGTTCTCGACGTGCTGTTCCGGTTGCTGCACCCGCTGATGCCCTTCGTCACCGAGACGCTGTGGACCACGCTGACCGGCGGCGAATCGCTGGTGATCGCGGCATGGCCGACGGTCTCCGGGGCGGAACCGGACGCCGAGGGGGCCCTGCGGGTCGAGTCGGTGCAGAAGCTGATCACCGAGATCCGCAGGTTCCGCAGCGACCAGGGCCTCGCGCCCAAGAAGCGGGTGCGGACCGAGCTCTCCGGCGCCTGCTGCGCCGGCCTGCTCCCGCACGAGCGGGCGGTGCGCACCCTGGTCTGGCTCGACGAGCCGGGCGATGACTTCGCCGCGACCGCGACCCTGGAGGTCGCGCTGCCGACCGGCAAGGTCACCGTGCGACTGGACACCTCCGGCGCGATCGACGTCGCCGCCGAACGCAACCGGCTCACCAAGGACCTCGCGGCCGCACAGAAGGAACTCGCCCAGTGCGAGAAGAAGCTCGGCAACCCGAACTTCATGGCCAAGGCCCCTGCCGACGTGGTCGAGAGCATCACCGCCCGCAAGGACACCGCGGTCGCGGACATCGAGCGGATCACCGCCCAGTTGGCCGCCCTGCCTGCCTCCTGAGGACGCCGCTGGTCGGCCTGTCCTCAGTGCAGGCCGACCAACAGGAGCCTCCGCAGTCCGCCGCCGCCCTCTTGCAGGGTGCCGACAATGGCCAGCACCACGCCGCCCGGCGTGGACAACACCGAGGGCGGACTGGCGAATCCGACCGACCCGGCAATGCCACTCGGACCGTCGATCGCGATGCCCGTCCCGACGCTCCCGTCCTGCGCGTTGATCACGGTCACGGTCGGATGGGCGTTGCGATCGCTCGCGGACTCGATGTTCTGACCCGGCACCAGGATCCGTCCGTACGATGTGGCCTGAACGTGGTTACCGACCGTCACGCCCGGCGCGATCGAATATACGAGCGCGCTCCACGACTTCGGCGCCCCCGTGTGGTGGTAGCCAACCAGCCAGACCGCCCGCGTCTGGGGCAGGTTGTAGGCGAGCGCCGCCGTGCCACCGGCCCAGAACGTGGACATGGTGGCGGTCGCCGCGTCCTGGCTGTCCGGCGCGAACGGCGCCGCCGGCAGATTGCCGTCCTGCCAGCGGACCGCGCCGGTGCGCGCGTCCAACGACACCACTCCGGACGGCGCGGACACTCCCTCACCGGGTGGGTCCGCGACCGGGCCGGGCTCCGTGACGGCCTGCACGGTGCCGGCAGGCGAGCCGGCCAGTGGCCAGATCTGCGCGTCGCCCGCCGGGCTGTGGAACACCCAGCGCTGCGAGCCGTCCTGATTGAGCATGGTCACCGCGCCGCAGGCCGTGCTCACCGCCACCTCGGTGTCCAACGCGCTGATCGCGTTGATGTTGCAGGCGTCCTTCGGGATGTACACCCAGTCCTGCTGGCCGGCCTGCGGCCCGGTGATCTTGACCGCGCTGACCTGCACTGTCCTGAACCCGTCTGGGGTGCCGGCGAAGTAGGCGTCGGTGCGGTCGACCGTGGTCAGCAGGCCCTGCGCGCGCCGGTCGAGCGCGCTGTCGGTGATCACCCTGCCGGTGACCGCGTCCAGCACCCACAACCGTGACACGCCACCGCCGCCGGGCTTCGGGTTCAGGCTCGGGCCGATCGCGATCGCCGCGACATAGGCGCCGTCCGAGGAGGCCACCTCTTCGACAACCGCGGTCGCGTCGGCCCTGCGATAGGTCCAGCGCACCGCGCCGGTCGCCGGGTCGAGCATCTGCAAGCCGTTGGGCAGCGCGGTCAGCACGCCGCCCGCGCTCGCGACCGGCTGGCCCGCATAGGCACCCTGCACGATCGACGACCACTGCACGTGCCCATCCACAGTGGACTCCCGGGCCTGAGGCGGCGCGGCTTCCGCGACGGTCAGCTGCACGTTGCGCCCGTCGGTCCAGGCCACCGCGCCCGCGTAGCCACCAACCTCGATCGCGCACACCGCGACCACCACCAGCCACCTAACCAACCAGTTAGTTGACGCGCGCACCAGCGGCGACGTCGCCAGTAGCGCCCCGCCGACCAGCACGGCGGCCCCGCCCGCGACCAGCACCGCCCAGCCGGAGCTGATCGGCGTACCAGGCTCCGGACTCGGCGTGCGGTCGATTGCGACACCGATGACCAGGCCGCCGAGCACCGCCCAACCGGCGCCGAGCCGCACCCGGCCCCGATCGTCGCGCACGGTGCGCAACAGCACCAGGGCGGCGATACAGGCCGCGACGAACAGGACCAGCCACAGCTTGGTCGTCGACCCGGCCCCGATGACGTCGCGCAGCCCGATGAACGCGGTGACCAGCCCGACGCAACAGAAACCGATCGCGGCGACCGGCATTACCGGAATGCGGGCATTCTCGCTGGTCACGGGCCCTCTATCCACCGGTTGACTGTGGGCCGAGTTTACCCGGGTGATCCAGCCCGCACTGCCGTTCTCCGGATTCGCAGCCGGATCCGATCACCAGCCAGCCAGGCGTTGCCGGCGAGCAGGCCGATGGGCAGGAACGCGCCCTCGTGCGCGGTGGCGAGCAGCACGATACCCACGATCGCGGCGATGAAGCCGAACAGGTACTGCTGGCGCACCCGGCCCGGACTGGTCGGCGGATCGAGCAGCATCACGCCGGCGAAGAACAGCGCCATGCTCAGCAGCGGTTCCCGATAGGCGACCGCGAGTTCGGTGGTGAAACCCAAGGACACCAGGATGGTCAGCGCCGCGAACCAGGCGCCGAGGAACGCACCGACGGCCGGCAGCCGGTTCGCCCGGTCCGCGACCACCAGGGTCACGATGATCAGTACCGGCACGCCCAACCAGATCGGCGCCGCCGCAGCGCCCCACCAGCTCTGCGCCCGCACCCCGAACAGATCCGCGATCACCAGGGCCAGCCCGGCCGGGTTGAAAACGGGCCGCCGACCGATCCGTAACGCGTGCTTGACCAGCACCGCGCCGGCCGCGAACAACGCCAGCACGCCCGGCCCCACGGTCGGATCGAGCACCATGCCGAGCACGCCGCCGGTGACGAACGCCCCGACCGGCACCCGCCAGCCCCAGCCGCGCAGCCCGACGACCAGCACGTCCACCGCGCCCGCGGTCAGCACCGCGACCGCAAGCCCGATCCCGGCCACGGCAGGGGAGGGGCTGGCCCACGGCAGATTCACCGCGGCCAGCACCACCATCGCCACGCTCACCGTCCCCAGTGGACTCTTCAGCGACCGGGTCAGGTCCACGAACCCCAGTCCTTCGTGGTCCGCACCTCGCCGGACCGCGCGACCAGCAGCCCGTCAACCTCCTCGGTCTCGGCCAGCAGCGAGAGCCCGGCCGACATGCCGAGCAGCGACACGGCCGTGGACACCGCGTCGGCCGCCATCGCGGTCGGCGCCACCACGGTCACCCCGGCCAGCGGATCGGCCGGCGGATTGCGCGGCGCGAGCAGGTGCCCGGGCCGCGCGTAGTCGCCGGAGGTGGCGATGGCCAGATCGGCGAGGGCCAACTCGGTGATGAGTTCGCCCGGCCGCAACGGGTCGGCGATCCCGGTCGGCCAGGCATTGCCGGCCAGATCGGTGCCGTGCAGGTAGGCGTCGCCGCCCGCGTCGACCGTCGCCCCGGACAGTGCGGAGAGCTCCTGCGCGGCCAGGTCGATGGCAAGGCCCTTGGCCACCCCACCAAGGTCGAGCAGCAGCGGTCGGTCCAGGATCACCGTGCCGGCGACCGGATCCAGATGCAGGTCGGCCAGGGTTCCGCAGTCCACTTCGGACGGACTGGGCCTGCGCATCGGCTCGCCGGTGCGATAGTCCCTGTCGAAACCGGCAGCGGCGAGCCGGTAGCCGATCGTCGGGTCGAACGCGCCGTCGGTGTGCTCGGCCACCTGCAACGCCACGGTCAGCGCGGCCAGCAGGATCGGGCTGAGCGTGACCGGCTCGCCAACCCGCGCCGCCAACTGGCGTACCTCACTGTCCATGGCAAAGCGCGAGCAGGCCGCCTCGACCGCGTCGAACCAGTCGAAAGCCTGCTCGACCAGCGGGTCGAATTCGCTGGCCATCCTCGATGGCGCGGCGATCCGGATGGTCACGACGGTGTCCATCACCGCGCGGGACCAACCGGCGAGTTCAGGTTCGAGCATCGATCACCCCGGCTGTTTCGGATGGGTGGCAGCGTTCAACGCGAACCGAGTGGCAGCAACGAAATCCTGCCAGCTACCGGTCGCGCCGGATACCACCGCAAGGTGGGTCGACTGCGTCGAGACGACCTTGTCCGGCAGCCCGTCGACGTAGCTCTGCGGGAAGAACGTGGTGCACCTGCTGATTCGCACCGTATCGATCCGGCCGCCCGCGATGGTGACCTCCACCGCGATCGTGCCGAATTCGTTGGACGCCGTACCGGGGTACACCCCGTCCACGAACGTCGCGCCCGGCGGCGGGGCGTCGGGCAGGTTCAGCGACAGCCGCACATCGCCCGAGCGCGGAATGCTCGCCGTCGCGTCCGGACCCGGTTGGGTCACCGCGTACCCGATCCCGTAGACGGCCGAGATCGCAGCGGCGGACACCGCGACGATCCGCCACTTCTCCCGTGTCGTCCGCCACGGCAGCCCACCCCGGCGGCCGCGCCGCGGCGTCGAATAGCGACCGGAAGGCAGTTGTTCGGTCACTCCGCCATGGTAGCCACGCCACCAGTCCGGACTGCCCGCCGTAGACTCCCAGGGTCCCACCGCAGTCCAGTAACGAGGAGTCGACCGTGCCCGCAACCGATCCCGGGGTGCTGGCGGAGCTGCACAGCATCGAGAGCGAACTGGACACCCGCTGGGGCGAGAAGGACATCGACCCGACCCTGGAACGCGTCGCCGCCCTGCTCGACCTGCTCGGCAACCCGCAGACCGCCTACCCGGTCGTACACATCACGGGCACCAACGGCAAGACCTCCACCGCGCGCATGATCGACGCGCTGTTCACCTCGATCGGCCTGCGGACCGGCCGGTTCACCAGCCCGCACCTGCAGGTCGTGACCGAGCGGATCAGCCTGGACGGCCGGCCGATCGAACCGCGGCGCTACATCGACGCCTACCGCGACATCGAGCCCTACCTGCCGTTGATCGACGCCAAGTTCGCGGTCCGGCTGAGCAAGTTCGAGGTCCTCACCGCCATGGCCTTCGCCCTGTTCGCGGACGCCCCGGTCGACGTGGCCGTCATCGAGGTCGGCCTCGGCGGCAGTTGGGACTCCACCAACGTCGCCGACGGCAAGGTCGCGGTGATCGGTCCGGTCGACATCGACCATGTCGAGTTCCTGGGCTCCGACGTGGTCGGCATCGCCCGCGACAAGGCCGGCATCATCAAACCTGGCGCCGTCGCCGTCATCGGCGAACAGCGCCCCGAGGTGCTGACCGAACTGCTCCGCCGCGTCGCCGACGTCGACGCAACCGTCGCGCGGGCCGGGCAGGAGTTCGGCGTGGTCGGCCGGGAGATCGCGGTCGGCGGCCAATTGTTGAAGCTGCAAGGTCTCGGCGGGATCTACGACGAGATCTTCCTTCCCCTGCACGGCCGACACCAGGCCGCCAACGCCGCCAACGCGCTCGCGGCCGTCGAGGCGTTCTTCGCGGCCGGCCCGCAGGCCCAACTCGACGTGGACGCGATCCGCAACGGCTTCGCCGCGGTTAGCAGCCCCGGCCGCCTCGAACCCGTCCGCTCCGCGCCGACGGTCCTGCTCGACGCCGCGCACAACCCACACGGCGCGACGGCCCTGGCCGCCGCGCTCGGCGAGGAGTTCGATTTCCGCAAGCTCGTCGGCGTCATCGCGATCCTGGCCGACAAGGATGCCCGCGGCATCCTCACCGCGCTGGAGCCGGTGGTCCACGAGGTGGTGCTCACCGAGAACTCCTCGGCCCGCTCGATGCCGGTCGACGAACTCGCCGCGATCGCCAAGGACGTCTTCGGCGCCGATCGCATCGAGGTCGAACCCCAGCTGCCGACGGCGGTCGAGACCGCCATCGAACTGGCCGAGGACGTGGCCGAACCGGGCCAACCGCTTTCCGGCGCAGGCGTGATCATCACCGGCTCGGTCGTCACCGCGGGCGAGGCCCGCGCCCTGTTCGGCAAGGAACCCGCATGACCACCAGCGAACCAGCACCCACCCCCGCGCCGGAATCCGCCCCCGCGCCGGAACCCCCGAACCCGCTCAAGGGTTTCCGTGGCGTCATGGCCGGCGCACTTGTGATGGAGGCCATCGTCGTCGGCCTCGCCCTGTTCACCGTCGCCGACCTCTACGGCGGCCTGAACTCCACCGTCGGCTACCTCGTCGGCTTCGACGTGCTCGCGCTCCTGCTGACCTGTGCGTTCCTGCGCCACAACTGGTCGATGATCGTCATACTGGTGTTGCAACTGGTACTCGTCGGCTGCGTCGTCTCGGCGGTCGCGGTCGGCATCGTCGGGTTGTTGTTCCTGGCCGTCTGGGTGTACCTGTTCTGGCTGCGCCGGGACGTGGCGCGCCGCATGGCGGCAGGCCAGTTGCCGAGCCAGCAGAGTTGACCATCGCGACAGGAGACCGACAGCCCCGATGACGACCCCAGTTCCCGGCCAGCAGCACGAGCCTCGGGAAGCCGAGAGCGACCCATCGGAACACCGGGAGCGGGCCTTCAACAGAAGCAGACTCGTCGCCACCATCGCGGCCGCGGTCGTCGTCCTGATCGGTGCGGCCGGTTCGGTCTGGTGGTTCTCCGGCCGCGACAACCAACCGAACAACCGCACCGCCGCCTCACCCGTCAGCACCCCACGACGCACCCCGAAGCCGCGACCGACCACCACTCCGGACACCTCCGCCTACGGCGTCGGCACCTGCCTCACCGAACCGATCGACCCGACCACCGGCGGCGTCGAACTCAACCCGGTCCCGTGCACCGGCGACGCGGCGGTGCTGATCGTCAACCAGGTGGTCGCGAACTACAACGACTGCCAGAACGGCGCCGACTACGTCAACCACGGCTTCATCCTGCCCGACGAGATCGCCAGCGTCAGTTACTGCGTTTCCCTTGTGGTACCGGCGAATCAGTGCTTCGAGTTCAGCACCGACAACAGCAAACCCATCCAACGGGCCACCTGCGGCTCCGCGCCCAACGTCGTCCGTGTCGAATCCGTCGAGCCCGCCGTGACCGCCGGCGCCGCCTGCAAGGACCAGACCACGCCGGACATCTGGTACTACCAGAACCCGACCTCCGGCCAGTACGCCTGCGTGTCGGCGCTACCACCGGGCGCGTCGTCTACTAGCCAGCCCCCAACCTCGTAGTCAACTTGTCATAATCGCAACTATCAGCGGACGATGCTCCCCGGAGGTTGCGATGAATGACGAACTGCCCGAACCAGTCGAACAGGGCAGGCTGACCGGCTGGGCAGCCCTGGGTGGGCGCCCCAAGCCGACCGCTGAGGATGTGGCCAAGCAGAAGGAAATGGGCGCGCGCATCGCCGCGGCACGCCGCAAGCGGGGGCTGACCGGTACCCAGCTTGGCGAGGTAATCGGGCTGCGCAAGGACCAGATTTCCAAGCTCGAGTCGGGCCGACGCGGCGTCGACATCACTGAGTTGGTCATCCTTGCGGAGGCTCTCGGTGTGACCATGGGGTATGTGCTGGGCGAGCCTGAACGGCCCGCCATGGCCATCTCGACCCGACTCGCCTCAGGCGCATTGCCGGCCGCGACGGCGCGGGCGCGTCAGCGGGCGCGGCTATTGATCGGCTACGACGACCTGCTCACTCAAATCGGCGTGCTTACGCCGGCTCGCCCGAGCAAACACGGCGCCCGCGTCCTCGAACAGGTCGAGCGAGTGTTCGCTGACGCACCGAAGACCAGGGCGAAGTCGCAGGCGCAGGGGATCGCAGTTGCCGAGCTGGTCCGCCGCGAACTCGATCTCGGCGGTGCCCCCATCTACAACATGGCCTCATTGATCGAGAAGCACTTCGCGGTCGACGTGTCGATCTCCCCGCTGGGCACCGACGCGGACGGCCTGTGCGTGCACGCCGGTTCAGTAGCCCTGATCATTGCCAGCAGTGATCACTCGGACGGGCACCTGCGCTTCACTCTCGCCCATGAACTCGCACACCACCTGTTCAATGATCCGTGCGAAATCATCGAAGAGGACGAGCAAGCCATGTCCGCCGACGCCGTGCTCGAATGGCGGGCTAACGCATTTGCCGGACATCTGCTGGTGCCGGCCCGAAGCGTGCACGACGTGCTCGAGTGGCTCGACGAATCGCCCAAAGAAGCGTCCGACCGTTGCGTTGTCACGATGATGGAAGAAATCGGCGTGCCGTTGGAAGCGCTACTGCACGAGCTAGATCTGCTCGGCGTCATGTCCTTTGAGGATGGTCAGCGGCTGCTGCATGAGCACACCATCGAGGAGTTGCTGCAAAGGCATGGCGACGTCGCACCAACGGGTGCGGCCACCAGGGTCAGCCAGATGCACCGTGCTCCGGAGCGCCTTATCCGCCACGCCGTGGCCGCAGCTCGGCAAGAACGCACCGGCTTGACCATCGTTGCCGGCCTGCTCGACCGTGAGGACGACGACAGCCTGTGGAACGACATCATGGGTCCCGAGTACGACTACACCACCCCGGTTCCGTTGTGACCGATGCGTCGCGGGCCAAGCCCGCCATATGGTTCCTGGACACCAGCGCGTTGATCACCCTCGCCGTGCACCCACCGCTGCAGTCTGCCGTTGGCGCGGCGCTGTCGCGGCATCACCGCATACTGGCCACCGCGATCGTCAACGAGCTCAACGACCTGGCCAAGGGACGAGATGACACCGCGAGATGGGCAAAGATCGCGCTCGGCCAGCTGGCCTGGCTGGGTGAACCGGTTCCGATCGACGTCCCGACCGGGACCCAACTAGCCAGGCGACTTCAGCAAGAAGTGGCGGATGAACGACCGCTTCGGCACCGCTTGGAACACTACGGCGAGGCGGTCATCGTTGCCATGGCGTGCCGTGCACAACGCCTCGCGCCATACCTGCTCGCCGATGACTTTGGTGCGCGAGCCCTGGCCATCCGGAACAACATCACATCGCTCAGCGTGCACCGGCTGCTGCACACGATGATCACCGCAGGCGACTTGTGCGACACCGACGCGGCTGAGTTCGCCGCAGTGCTGCACAAGGCTGGCCGCGCTCCCGACTTCACGATCGAGGAGTTGCGCACCGGTCGGCTGGGCCGCATCGGCCGACCCCACTGAGAACGGCCGGCTCCGCGTCGGAGCCGGCCGTCCACATCGGACTTAGCGCGGGAAGAGCAGGAGTTTGCCGGTGGTACGGCGGTTTTCCAGATCCGCATGCGCCGTGGCCGCGTCCGCCAACGGATAGCGGGCGCCGATGAGCGGGCGGATGGCGCCGGTGCTGATGGCGTCGAGGGTGATCTGGCCGCGCCGGGCCAGTTCGCTGTCCTCGACAAGGTAGTTGCCCAGGGTCGGACGGGACAGGAAGATGCCGCCCGCGGCGGCGAGGCGTGCCAGGTCGATCGGGGCGACCGGGCCGCTGGCCTGGCCGTAGACGACCAGGGAGCCGAGCGGGGCGACGCTGGCCAGGCTGCCGTCGAACGTGGTCCTGCCGACGCCGTCGTACACGGCCTGCACGCCCTTGCCGCCGGTGATCCTGCGCACCTCGGGCGCGAAGTCGACCTCGGTGTAGCGGATGACCTCGGCGGCGCCTGCCTCGCGGGCCAGCTTCTCCTTGGCCTCGGTCGACACCGTGCCGATCACACGGGCGCCGAGCGCGGTCGCCCACTGGGTGAGCAGCAGGCCCATGCCGCCCGCCGCGGCGTGCACGAGCACGGTCTCGCCCGGTCGCACCTGGTGACTGTCGTGCATCAGGTACTGCGCGGTCATGGTCTGCAACAGGGTCGACGCCACCTCGTCGTCGACGCCATCGGGGACCTTGATGACCCGGCCGGCCGGCGCCACGACCTGCTCGGCGTAACTGCCGGACGTCTGCGGCCAGGCGACCCGCTCGCCGACGGCGAAGCCGGTGACCCCGGCACCGAGCGCGCGGATCGTGCCGCTGCCTTCAAGGCCGATCTTGATGGGCAGATCCATGGGGTAGCGGCCGGCACGGTGGTTGATGTCGATGTAGTTGACGCCGGCCACGGAGATGTCGATGAGCAGTTCACCGGCCCCCGGTTCGGGGTCCGGCACCTCGGAGACGGTGAGGACCTCGGGTCCGCCGGTTTCCCGTACCTGTATCGCCCGCATGCGTGTGCCTTCCCGTGCCGGTGTCGTTGCCGTCTGGGTCAACCCGACAATGGCAGGCGCTGTTCCACCGGATTTTGGCGATTGTCCGCTACTTGTCGGTAGGGTGCGTGCGAACAGGGCCCATCGGCCTGTCAATGACGACTAGAAGGAGTTCAACTGCCGTGACCGAGCGCACCCTGGTACTTGTCAAGCCGGATGGCGTCAGCCGCGGTCTCGTCGGGGAAGTCATTTCCCGGATCGAGCGCAAGGGCCTCACACTTGTCGCGTTGGAGCTGCGCAACGTGGCCCGTTCGCTGGCCGAGCAGCACTACGCAGAGCACGACGGCAAGAGCTTCTTCGATTCGCTGCTCGAATTCATCACCTCCGGCCCGGTTGTCGCCATGGTCGTCGAGGGCCCGCGCGCGATCCCCGCGTTCCGCCAGCTCGCCGGTGGCACCGACCCGGTGGAGAAGGCCGCGCCCGGTTCGCTGCGCGGTGACTTCGGCCTGGAGACCCAGTACAACCTGGTGCACGGCTCCGACTCGCCCGACTCGGCGGCCCGCGAGATCAAGCTCTGGTTCCCCGACCTCTGAGTCACCATTGACGCAGGCCAAGGGCCGCCGACCAGCAGGTCGGCGGCCCGTTTCGCGCCGAAAACCGGCTGAAACAGTCGGTGCCGGCAGCTACCGTCAGGGAGTGTCGATGAATGCGGCGGCGGACGACGACGCCCTGGTGTCAGCAAGTGGCCTTGTGAAACGGTTCGGTGATTTCACCGCCGTCGGCGGCATCGACCTGCGGGTGCGCAGAGGCGAGGCGTTCGGCTTCCTCGGCCCCAACGGCGCCGGCAAGTCCTCCACCATGCGCATGATCGCCTGCGTGTCCCCGCGCACCAGCGGTGACCTGCGCGTTCTCGGAATGGACCCGGACCGGCAGGGGCCAAGGATCCGCGCCAGGATCGGCGTCGTCCCGCAGGGCGACATCCTGGACACCGAGCTGACCGTCCGGCAGAACCTCCAGGTCTACGGCCGCTACTTCGGCCTTTCCCGGGCTTTCGTGCAGGCCAAGGCGACCGAACTGCTCGA
>DASYBO010000149.1:0-2814 GCA_036500685.1 Pseudonocardiaceae bacterium
GCAGGAACGCCTCCAGCATGGACGGCACGAAGTCGGCGAAGGTGATCCGCTCCCGCTGGATGGTCTCCACCAGGTAGCGAGGGTCGCGGTGGCCGTCTGGCCGGGCCAGCACCAGGGTGGCGCCGGTCATCAACGGCCAGAAGAACTCCCAGACCGAGGTGTCGAAGGTGTACGGCGATTTCTGCAGCACCTGGTCGCCGGGGCCGAGGCCGAATTGTTCGGTCATCCAGCGCAGCCGGTTGTGCACGGCCGCCCTGACGTTGACGACGCCCTTGGGCGTGCCGGTCGAGCCGGAGGTGTAGATGCCGTAGACCGCGTCCTCGCCGCCGACCGCGACATCAGGGTCGTGCGCGGGCTCGTCGCTGGGCTCGTCGACCCACAGCAACGTGGCCTCGGTCTCGGGCAGCCGCGCGGACGCGGCTTGGTGGGTGAGGACCAGCGCGATTCCGGTGTCGGCGACCATCGCGGCATGGCGGGCCGGGGGCAGGTCCGGGTCGAACGGAACGTAGGCGCCGCCGGACTTCCACACCGCGAGCACCGCGACCACCAGGTCGATGCCGCGTTCCATGGCGATCCCGACCAGCACGTCGCGGCCGACGCCAAGCCGGATCAGTCGGTGGGCCAGTTGGTTCGCCCTGCGGTCGAGTTCGGCGTAGGACACGTCGGCGCCGTCGAACCGCACGGCGATCGCGTCTGGGGCCGACCGGGCTCGCCGGGCGACGAGTTGGTGCGCCCATTCCTCGCAGGCCCAGTCACGTACGGGTCCGGTACTCGCGGCCAGCGCGGCTTCGCGTTCCTCTGCGGCCAACAGCGGCAGCCTGCTCACCGGCCGACCGGGATCGGCCAGCACCTCGGCCAGCAACCGGCGCAGCATGCCGACCATGCGTTCAGCCGTGTCGCGGTCGAAAAGGTCGCATGCGTAGGTCAACTCGCCGCCCAGCCCGGCGGGGCGTCCAGCCTCGTCGAAACGTTCGGCGAACTGGAAACTCAGGTCGAACTTGGCCGATCCGGAACCCATCGGCATGCGCCTGATCCGAACGCCGTCCAGGCTGAACTCGGCCGAGCGGTCGCCCTGGACGGCCACCATGACCTGGAACAGCGGATGCCGCCCAGGTATCCGAGCCGGATTGAGAACCTCCACGACGCGTTCGAACGGCACTTCCTGGTGGCTGAACGCGGAAAGGTCCTGCTCCCGCACCCGGCCAAGGACTTCGGTGAACGTCGGGTCGCCGGACACGTCGGCCCGCAACACCAGCGTGTCGACGAAGAATCCGACCAGATCGTCCAGCGCCTCGTCGACGCGTCCGGCGGACGGCCAGCCGATCGGGATGTCCGCACCCGCGCCCAGCCGGAACAGCAGCGCCGCCACCGCCGACTGCAGCACCATGAACAGGCTGGCGTTGTGCCGACGGGCCAGCGCGGTCAGGCCGGCGTGCACGTCGGCGGGCAACGCGACCGGGGCCGAGTCGCCTCGGAAGGTCGCCGTGGCCGGACGAGCCCGGTCGGTGGGCAGGGGCAGCTGGTCGGGTAGGCCGGCGAGCAGGTTCTGCCAGTAGTCAAGGTGGGTCCGGCCAAGGTCGACCGATTCCCGTTGCCACAGCGCGAAGTCCGCGTACTGTACCGGCAGTTCGGTCCACTGTGGTGCTTCGCCCGCCGACCGCGCTCGATAGGCTTGACCGAACTCGCGCATCAGCGGTGCCATCGACGCGCCGTCGGCGGCGATGTGGTGCAGTACCAGGACGAGCACGTGCTCCTCGGGGCCGATGGTCAGCACGTGTCCGCGCAGCGGCCGGTCTACGCTCAGGTCGAATCCGGTGTGGACGATCCGGGCCACCGCTTCGTCCAGCTCGTCGCGGGAGACGCGCTCCGGCACCAGTACCGGGCCGATCTCGGTCATCGGCACGACCCGCTGCCGAGGAGCACCGTCCAGCAACGGGAACACGGTGCGCAGTGGCTCGTGCCGCCGGACGAGGTCGGTGAGGGCCGCGCGCAGCGCGTCGACGTCCAGCGGGCCGGTCAGGTACTGGACGACCGGAATGTGGTAGGCCGAGTCACCCGCACGCAGCTGCGCGGTCAGCCACAACCGTTGCTGCGGATAGGACAGCGGCACCAGCGCGGGGCGGACCCTGCGGCGCAGCACGGCTCGGGTGCCCTGCCGCAACACGGCCACCCGCCGGGCGAGGTCCGCCAGGGTTGAGGTCTCGTAGAGGTCGCGGACGGGCAGCTCGACGTTCATCGTGGACCTGACCCGGTTGACCAGCTGCGTTGCCAGCAGCGAATGGCCGCCGAGGTGGTAGAACTCGTCGTTGCGGCCTACCTTCGGCACGCCGAGGATGTCCTCCCACAGCCGCGCCAGCGTCTGCTCCACCGCGCCGATCGGGGCCTCGTAGCCGCGCTCGCCGACGGCGTCGCCCGGATCGGGCAGCGCGGCCCGGTCCACTTTCCCGTTGGGCGTCAACGGCAACGCGTCCATGACCACGAACACCGAAGGCACCAGGTAGTCCGGCACCAGCGCAGCCAGCTCCCTGCGCAGCCCGCTCGGATCCAGCCCGTTCGAGCCGGTCACCGCGTCGGGCACGACGTAGCCGACCAGTCGACTGTCCACTCCGGACCCGTGCACGGTCGCGACGGCATGGCCGACCCCGGTCAACCGCACCAGCGCGGACTCGACCTCGCCCAGCTCGATTCGGACACCGCGCACCTTCACCTGGTCGTCGACCCGGCCGACGAAGTCCAGTTGGCCGTCGGCGCGCCTGCGCGCCACGTCGCCGGTGCGATACATCCGCTCCCCCGGTTCGCCGAACGGGTCGGCGA
>DASYBO010000150.1:0-24263 GCA_036500685.1 Pseudonocardiaceae bacterium
TACCTCTCCGACCAGGAACCGTGGAAGCGCAAGGACGACCCTGAGCGGCGCGACACCATCCTGCACACCGCGTTGCAGGTGGTTTCGGACGTGAACACGCTGCTCACGCCGTTCCTGCCGCATTCGGCCCAGGGTGTGCACGAGGCGCTGGGCGGCACGGGTGCCTGGGCGGCGCAGCCAGAGTTGCGCGAGGTCGACGACCTGGACATCGAAGGCCGCCGCTACCCGATCATCACCGGCGACTACAAGGCCGAGCAGGCGAAGTGGGAGTCGACGCCGATCGAGGTGGGCAAGCCGCTGGAGAAGCCGACGCCGCTGTTCCAGAAGCTGGACCCGAAGCTGGCCGAGACCGGCCCGGACTTCGCACCCATCGGTGAGTAAGGGCGAACTGCCACCGGTGCCGGAGCGTCTGCCGGCACCGGTGGTGGACGCGCACACGCACCTGGATGCCTGTGGCGCCAAGGATCCCGAGTCCGTGAAGGCCATGGTGGACCGGGCGGCGAGTGCCGGTGTGACGCGGGTCGTCACGGTCGCTGACGACCTCGCCTCGGCGCGTTGGGCCGCGCAGGCGGCCACCTGGGACGATCGGGTGTTCGCCGCGGTGGCCGTGCATCCCACTCGTACCACCAACTTCGCGGACGCGGCGCGGCACGCGCTCAAGGAGCTGGCCCGTCAGCCGAGGGTGGTCGCGATCGGTGAGACCGGTTTGGACTACTACTGGGACTACTCGCCTCCCGAGGTCCAGCAAGCCGCTTTCCGTTGGCACATCGAGCTTGCCAAGCAGGTCGGCAAGCCGCTGATGATCCACGACCGGGACGCGCACGACGACGTTCTGTCCATCCTGGACGAAGAAGGCGCGCCGGAGACCGTGATCTTCCACTGCTTCTCCGGTGACGTGGACATGGCCCGCCGTTGCGTGGACGCCGGTTACATTCTTTCGTTCGCGGGACCGGTTACCTTCCGGAATGCCGCACCGTTGCGGGAAGCGGCGCGGATCGTCCCTGGTGAACAGTTGCTCGTCGAGACGGATGCGCCGTTCCTGACGCCACATCCCTTCCGGGGCCGTCCAAATGAGCCGTACTGCGCGGCGTACACGGTGCGTGCACTTGCGGAGCTACGCGGCGTAGATGTTCTTGACTTGGCGAGAACCGTGGAGCGCACCGCGGAGCGTGTTTTTGGTCTAGGCCAGTTGGAGCAAAGTTGACCTTGAGTGTTGGTTTGCTCTCACTCGGTAGTGTGATGAGCGACACGGAATTTCGCGAGGGTGTTTGCGCAACCCCTCCAAGTCCGTTACGGTCCCGTGATCGATGCCCTAGGGGGAAACCCCGAGGGCCTCACCCGAAGCAGTCAGGATTGCGTGTGTCGGGGCCTAGCGCCGGAATGGTGTCTGGGTACGCGCTTGCTACGGGAGCTGGAGCACACCACGAGTTCCGCGCTGACGGAGGACGGTCGAGGCATCAATGCTGATGGATTCGATCCGAAAACCTGCGCGGACACGCATGGAGGTATCGGCCCTGTGACCGCGAGCGGTGACTATCGTTCCACCCGCAGTACCAGCAGAACCGGTGTCGTGAGCGGCACCATGTCCGGCGAAGTCGACTGGTTCCACCCGAGCGTTCCCGGCTTCCGGCCGGTGGCACGCCCCCAAGAGCCCTTCCCGCAGGGGCCGCGAGCCGAACACCCGAGCATGCCGCGTCTGGCGCCGGTGTACGGCACGGCCACCGCCCTGCAGGAGCGACCAGTCCTCGCCGGCAACCCCTACGGCATCACCTCCGAGGAAGTTTTCGACGTACTCGGGCCCGACGCCGAGGACCTGCTGGCTACCGCGAACCTCAACGTCGACGAGCTCATCTCGCTGATCCACGCGGAAACCACGCTGCTGCCGCGCATCGACGAGGAACTCGCCGAACTCCTCGACGAGGAGGACCGCCGCGCCGAGCGGGCCCGGCTGGCCGGCGAAGAGCCGGAGCCGATGGGCTCGCTGGTCGAGACCGCCGGCAGGCGCTGGAAGAAGCGGTTCCTCAAGGCCACGATCGCCGCCATCCTGCTCTCCGCCACCGGCGGCAGCGCGATGGCGATGGCCATGGACAAGGACGTCAGCGTCGATGTGGACGGCGTCAGCCAGCACATCCGCACCTACTCCTCGACCGTGGCCCAGGTCCTCAAGGACGACGGCATCAAGCTCGGCGCGCACGACGCGGTCAGCCCCTCGCCCAACGCCTCGGTCGCCGACGGCGGCACGATCATGCTCCAGCACGGCCGGCTGATGAAGCTGACCGTCGACGGTGTCGAGCAGGACCACTGGACCCGCGCCACCACGGTCGGCGCGGCCATGGACGAGTTGGGCATGAGCGCCAAGGGCGCCTGGGTGTCCTCGGCCAGCGGCACGCCCATTCCGCTGTCGGGTATGGGCGTGCAGGTCCGCATGCCCAAGCAGGTCAGCCTGACCGACGGCGCGAACGCCCCGGTGACCGTCACCACCACCGACGCCACCGTCGGCCAGGTGCTCGCCGATCACCACATCAGCATCGGCAGCCAGGACTCGGTGAACCCCGGTCTCAACGACCAGGTCACCGCCGACATGCGGATCGTGGTCAGTCGGACCGGCACGCAGGTGGTCACCGTCACCCAGAGCGTCCCGTTCCAGATCCAGCAGATCCAAGACTCGACCATGCAGGCAGGCACCCAGCAGATCACCACGCCGGGTGTGAACGGCAGCGAGCAGGTCACCTACCGGATCACCTCGGTCAACGGCAGGCAGACCGCCAAGGTGCAGCTCTCGCTCAACGTGACGCTCCCTCCGGTCACCCAGGTCGAGCGCGTCGGCACCCAGCCGCTGCCGGGCGACGCGGTCTGGGACCAGATCGCGCATTGCGAGTCCAGCGGCAACTGGGCCGACAACACCGGCAACGGCTACTACGGCGGCCTCCAGTTCAACATCCCGACCTGGGACTCCAACGGCGGCACGGTCTACGCGGCCCGGCCGGACCTGGCCACCAAGGCGCAGCAGATCGCCATCGCCGACAAGGTCCGGGCCGCGCGCGGCTACGAACCGTGGGCCTGCGCCACCATCCTCGGCATCCACTGAGTCCCGTTCGCCGATCGCCTGGCACCATGGTCAGGCGATGGACGACCTGACCAGCCCGGCCGCCGCGCTGCTCGGCCCGGCCGAGATCCGCGCGCTCGCCGAGGAACTGCACATCCGGCCGACGAAGAAGCTCGGCCAGAACTTCGTGCACGACGCCAACACGGTGCGGCGCATCGTGGCCGCGGCCAAGCTCGACGTCGACGATGTCGTGCTGGAGGTCGGTCCAGGGCTTGGTTCGCTCACCCTCGCGCTGCTGCCGGCCTGCCTTGCCGTGCTGGCCGTGGAGATCGACCCGGTGCTCGCCGGTCGCCTCCCGGTCACCGTGGCCGATCGCGCCCCCGCGCTTGCCGAGCGGCTGCACGTGCTGCCCATGGACGCGCTGCGGCTGCGGGCCGCTGATCTCGACGGTCTGCCGGCGCCGACCGCGCTGGTCGCGAACCTGCCCTACAACGTGGCAGTGCCCGTCGTGCTGCACCTGCTCAGCGAACTGCCGTCGCTGGCAACCGGCCTTGTCATGGTGCAGGCCGAGGTGGCCGACCGGCTGGTCGCCGGGCCGGGCAGCCGCACTTACGGGGTGCCCAGCGTGAAGACGGCCTGGTACGCGCAGGCGCGCCGAGCCGGTTCGGTGCCGCGCGCGGTGTTCTGGCCGGTCCCCGGCGTGGACTCCGCCCTCGTCGCGTTCACCCGCCGCCCCGCACCGTCCACTGTGTCCAGAGGCGTGCTGTTCTCGTTGGTGGACGCGGCTTTCGCGCAGCGCCGCAAGACGCTGCGGGCCGCGCTGGGCGGTTGGGCCGGTTCTCCGGATGCCGCCCAGGCCCTGCTCGAAGCGGCGGGTCTGGCCAGCACCGCGCGCGGCGAACAACTGTCCGTCGAGGACTTCGCCCGGCTCGCCTCGGCCGCCGTCGAGGCCGGAATCAAGGCTCCCTGACACCGCCGACACGAGGCGAATTGGCGCCATTACCTGGTGGCTGGTAGCTGGGTAAACTCTGTGACCTGCGGCATTCGCCCGGTTAGCCGCTTGCCATCGGCAGCGGGATCGGCTGTACTGAGAGTACCCATCCCGAGCGGCTGAGAGACCTGGCTCGCTGAAGCCGCAGCAACCACCCACCTGGGCAGGTGCTAATGCCAGGGCCGATGGAGGAATCGTGGACCTCACCCGCCGCCGGACGGTAGACAACTGCCGCCGCACCGCAACGGGTTGTCGTAGCTCACGCGTAGCCGCCTGAAAGACAACAACACCTGTCTTTTCGCCGCCCTACACGGGCGAGTTCTTCACACCCTTGTGCAGGTCGCCGTAATCCGGCGCCTCAGCGTGCTGCCCGGGAGAAGTCATGATCACCGTTGAACACCTCACGAAATCGTTCACCAGCCGAAACGGCACCGTCCTCGCCCTCGACGACGTCACCCTCGACGTGCCGGAAGGCACCCTGTGCGGGCTGGTCGGGCCGAGTGGCGCCGGCAAGTCGACGCTGGCCAGGTGCGTGACCCTGCAGGAACGTCCCGACCGAGGCACCATTCGCGTCGGTGGCACGAACCTGCTCGCCCTAGGCAACAACCAACTGCGCCTGCTGCGCCGCCAGATCGGCGTTGTGCCACCGGAGAACACGCTGCTCGCGCAGCGGACCGTGGCCGGCAACATCGCCCTCCCGCTGGAACAGGCCGGGGTGGACGGTCCGCACCGCAGGGCCCGCGTGGCCGAACTGCTCGACCTGGCCGGCCTGACCGAGCGCGCCGCGACCCAGCCGGACGAGCTCTCCTCGGGCGCCCGTCAGCGCGTCGCCATCGCCCGTGCTCTGGCCGGCGGCCCGTCCGTGCTGTTGGCCGACGAGCCCACCGCGGGCCTCGACCACGGCGACACCACCGCGGTGCTCACCGTGCTGGACCGCGCCAGGGCCGAACTCGGCGTGACCGTGTTGTTGGTCACCAAGGACGCCGACGTGATCCGCCGGGTCTGCGACGACGTCGCCGTGCTCGACGGCGGCAGGCTGCTGGAGCGCGGCAAACTGCTCGACCTCGCCCTGGATCTGGATTCCTGGACCGCATCGGCGATTCTGCCGCCCGCGCACCAGGCGCAGCCCGCGTCGATCCGCGCAGCCCTGAACACCCCGCACGACCGCGTCGCCGACGTGGTGCTGATCGGGTTCGCTTCGGTCGGTGCGCTGCTCCCGGAGGCGGGCGCCCGGTTCGGCGTCGAGGTCGCCGTGCTCGGCGGCGGTCTGACGCGGTTGGGTGACACCCCGGTGGCGCGGTTCTCGATCGGCGTCAGCGGCGAGCACGCGGACAGTGCCCTGGCCTGGATCGCCGACCGGGGCGCCGTCGTCCAGCAGACCCCGCGCGGCCCACACTGCGTCGCGGCTTGATCACTTCGGGTGAACTCGGTCGGGTCACCGGTGACGGGACGCGGCGGTGACTTACCACCGCCGCCCCCATCACGGCCGGTAGTTCCGTAGGCTCAGGTACGTGCTTGCCGTAGTTCCGCCACCGGTGACAGTCCGCGTTCCGGCAAAGGTCAACCTGCATCTGGCCGTCGGTGATCTTCGCGACGACGGCTACCACGGGCTCAGCACCGTGTTCCAGGCCCTGTCGCTGACCGACGAGATCTCGGTGGCGCCTGCTGAGGAACTCGGCATCGAGATCCACGGCGAGGGCGCCTCGATCCTGCCCGCCGACGAGACCAACCTGGCCTGGAAGGCCGCGTTGGCCCTCGCCGAGCATGCCGGCCGCGACCTCGCCGAGAGCAAGGTCCGCATCGTCATCCGCAAGGGCATCCCGGTCGCGGGCGGCATGGCGGGCGGCAGCGCCGACGCGGCCGCCACCCTGGTCGCGCTGTCCACGCTGTGGAAACTCGAACTGGGCCGGGACGAACTGGCCACGATCGCCGCCACCCTCGGCAGCGACGTGCCGTTCATGCTGCACGGCGGCACCGCGCTGGGCACCTCCCGGGGCGAACAGCTCGTGCCCGTGCTCAGCAGGCACACCTTCCACTGGGCGATCGCGCTGGACCGCAAGGGCCTGAGCACACCCGAGGTGTACGGCGAGATCGACCGGCTGCGCGCGGCAGGCCGCCAACAGCGGCTCGGCGCCGTCGAACCGCTCCTGGAAGCGCTCGCCGCAGGCGATCCGCGCCAGCTCGCCCTGCTTCTCGGCAACGACCTCCAGGCCGCCGCGGTATCGCTGCGCCCGAACCTGCGCCGCACCCTGCGGTCCGGCGTCGACGCGGGCGCCCTGGCCGGCATCATCTGCGGCTCGGGTCCCAGCTGCGCGTTCCTGTGCGCAGATGCCGACTCGGCTGTCCGCGTCGCCGCCGAACTCGCCGGTGCCGGCGTCTGCCGTACGGTCCGCGCCGCGCACGGCCCGGTCCCCGGCGCCCGCATCATCAGCAACGACGACCTGCCCCGGCCGGTCCCGCCCGAAGTGCACGCCTGACCCTTTCCGCATCGTTTCGAACAAAGGCAGCCCAGCACCCCCATGGCCAACTTGGTCAACCTGGAATCCGTCCACAAGAGCTTCGGCGTCCGCGCGCTGCTCGACGGCGTCTCCCTCGGCGTCGGCGAAGGCGACCGGATCGGCGTCGTCGGCCTCAACGGCGGCGGCAAGACGACCCTGCTGGAAATCCTCGCCGGCGTCGAACCGCCCGACGAGGGCCGGGTCAGCCGTACGCGTGACACCCGGATGGCCGTCGTCACCCAGCGCACCGAACTGGCCGGCGCCCGCACCGTGCGCAACGCGGTCATCGACCAGCTCGGCACCGCCGCCGAACACGAATGGGCCGCGGACGCGCGGATCAGGGCCGTGCTCGAGGGCCTTGGCATCAGCAACCTCGGCCTCGACGCCGAAGTGGCGACCATGTCCGGTGGCGAACGCCGCCGCGTCGCGCTGGCCGCGGCCCTGGTCAAGGACAACGACCTGCTTGTGCTCGACGAGCCGACCAACCACCTCGACGTGCAGGGCGTCCGCTGGCTGGCCAACCACCTGCTCGCCAGCCGCGTCGCGCTGGTCGTCGTCACCCACGACCGGTGGTTCCTGGACACCGTCTGCACCAGGACGTGGGAGGTCGTCGACGGCCAGGTGCAGCAGTACGAGGGCGGCTACGCCGACTGGGCCTTCGCCCGCGCCGAGCGCGCCCGGCTCAGCGACGTCATGGAGGAGCGCAGGCAAAACCTGGCCCGCAAGGAACTCGCCTGGCTGCGCCGAGGCGCCCCGGCCCGCACCTCCAAGCCCCGCTACCGGATCCAGGCCGCAGAAGAACTCATCGCGGACGTGCCGGAGCTGCGTGACAAGGTCGAGCTGACCTCCTTCGCAAGGCGCAGGCTCGGCAAGACCGTGTTCGACCTCGAAGACGTCTCCGCGTCCATCGGCGACCGGAAACTCCTCGACGACGTCACCTGGCGGATCGGGCCGGGGGACCGGTTCGGGCTGGTCGGCATCAACGGCTCCGGCAAGACCAGCCTGCTGCGCGTGCTCGCCGGCGACAAACCCGTCGACAGCGGCAAACGCGTCCAGGGCCAGACCGTGCGGCTTGCCCATCTCACCCAGGAACTGCACGACCTGCCAGGAAACCTGCGCGTCCTCGAAGCCATTGAGCAGGTCGCAGGCCGAGTCACGCTCGGCAAGATCGAACTGTCCGCGTCGCAACTGGCCGAACGCTTCGGTTTCGGCTCGACCCGCCAGTGGACCCCGGTATCGGATCTCTCCGGTGGCGAGCGCCGCAGGCTCCAGCTGGCCCGACTGCTGATGGACGAGCCGAACGTGCTGCTGCTCGACGAGCCGACCAACGACCTGGACATCGACACCCTCCAACAGCTGGAGGACCTGCTCGACTCGTGGCCGGGCACGATGATCGTGGTCTCGCACGACCGGTACCTTGTCGAGCGAATCTGCGACAACGTGGTGGCCCTGTTCGGCGATGGCAAGATCACCCAGCTGGTCGGCGGCATCGACGAATACCTGGCCCGCCTCGACCAACTCATCGCCGCCGCACCGGCAGCGCCGATCACCGCCCGCAAATCCGAGAGCCCTCAACAATCCGGCCCGAGCGCGGCGGAACACCGTGCCGCACAGAAGAACCTGGCCCGCATCGAACGCAGGATGAACACGCTCAGCAGCCGCGAAGCAAAGATCAACAACGAAATGGCCGAGGTCGGCGCCGACACCGACCGGCTGATCAAACTCGACGAGGAACTCCGCACGATCCGCGCGGAAATGGAAGAACTCGAAGGCCAGTGGCTGGAGGCCGCCGAAGTCGCGGGCTGACCCGGATCACCGTGAACGGCGCCCGGTCGATGACCGGGCGCCGTTGTCGTCAACGGGTCAGCTGGGCGTTTTCACCGTGGTCAGCTTCACTACGGTCGTCGAGCTGGTGCTGGCGGTGAGTTTGTAGGTCGGGTCGGGCGCGCTGGCAGTCGAGTTCGCAACGGCCTGGCCCTTCTGGAACGGAGTGGTGCCGGTCGGGACGGCGGTCGCCGACCAGTTCACCGGAGCTCCCGGCGTGCAGGCCACCGGGGTGGAGTAGTTGGCGCGGATGATCACGTTGTGCACCACTTCGGTCAGCTGGCCGGAGACCGTCACCGATGCCGCCTCGTTGCAGCTCACCTGCCCGGAGAGGTAGGCGTTGCCGTCGAGCTTGCTCGCGGTGCCGTTGGTCGACACCTGCAGGCCAAGGCCAAGCAGCGGCGGTGCCACCGGGTTGGCGATGTGGACCTCCCCGCGCAGCGCGGCCGTGCCGCCCTCGCAGTGCTGCACATAGGTCGCGTCCAGCGTCTGGACGTAGCCCTGCGGCCCGAACACGACGTCCTGGACAGCGAACGAACCGGTCACCGTGTTGCAGCCGCGGCCATTGCCATAGAGCGAGAGACCGGACTGGGCGGCTGTTTCGAACGGGTACCTCGCGGCGTCCGAGTACGTCCCGGCAGCCAGCGCCTGACCGCTGGGCGCAGCCAGGTCGAGGGTCCAGTTGTCGCCATTGGCGCCGCCGACGGTGACCTCGACATGGTTGTCCGTGCTGTTACCGGTGACCGTGAGCACGTCCTTGTTCGCGGTCGAGTACGAGTAGCTGTTCCCCCCACTGACCCAGTCACCGGGATCGCCGGTGAAGGACAGCGATCCGGTGGTGACCGGCTGTGCGGCAGCGACGGTGACACCCAGAGCTGTCGTGGCCGCCATCACGGCGACTACCACACCGGCTCGTCTCATGAGTACAGATTTCATGGACAGACTTCCCCCTTGTGTCGTTGTACGGGCGCTGTATCCGAGTGCCCACCGGATGATCGGTGTGTCGAGTCCGAGCGTTAACCGCCGCTCCGGAGTGTTGGCGCAGATTTTCCGGACCGGGATGGGGCGCGGTCTGGCACGACGATCATCGGCTGAGTCGGGACCGGTCCCGCGCGGGTTTGGCAGAATCCGTTCGTGGTCATCAGGATCCTGCTGTCCGTGCTCGCCAATCTCGTCGCGCTGGGCGCGTTCGTGTTGGGCGCTGTCGCGGTGGTCGCGGGCATCGCTGAACAGCACGCCGCCAACAACACCTACGTGGTGACGATCGCCACTTCCGGCGACGACTGCGGCGCGAACAAGGTGGCCTTCGACGTCGGCGGGAATCTGCTCAGCTGCGCCAATCCCGTTGTGCCGCCGAGTGACACCGTGGCCCGGTTTCCTGGTTTCACCGACGAACAGGACCAGCAGATCACCGACCTGGCCCACCAGATCGGCGCGAACGGCAGCCTCTCCGACGCCGGCCTCGCGGAAATCCAGACGCAGGTGGACAAGTTCGCGGCAACGGTGCCGGAGGCGAAGAAGCCGCACTACGACGAGGGTGTGTCGGTCGAGCCGTTGTGGGGCGCGTGGCTCGCCGTTGTCGGCGGTCTCGCGGCCGTGCTGGGCCTGGGCTGGATCAAGTTCGGGCACCGCCTCTTCCGGGTTAGATGAAGAACTTTCACAAAGCCCTACCGGGGGAAAGTATCGATCCTGGCTGGCCGACAACCCCGGCGATGTCCAGAGGCCACACATTAAGCTCACGGATATGAGTCAGTTCGTTGACACACTGTTGGCCACCGCCCGCAGCAGCACGCGGGGTTTCGTCACCGGCGAGCCCAAAGCGCCGCACCGCAGCACTTGGGGCGAAGTACACGAGCTGGCCCTGAAGATGGCAGGCGCGCTCGTCGCGGACGGCTTCACGCCCGGGTCGGCGGTGGGCGTGCTGGCCGGCGAACCGGCCCTGATCGCGCCTGCGGTGCAGTCGGTGTGGCTGGCCGGCGGCAGCGTCACCATGCTGCACCAGCCAACGCCGCGCACCGATCTCGCGCTGTGGTCCGAGGACACCGTTGCCGTGCTCGGCATGATCGGCGCGAACCTGGTCCTGCTGGGGTCGCCGTTCGACGCCCTCGCGCCGGTGCTGGCCGAACACGGCATCCGCTACCTGCTGCTGAGCGACCTGGCCAACGGCGAAGCGCTGGACGAACCGGTACCCGTCGACGGCGAAGCGACCGCGCTGCTCCAGTTGACCAGTGGTTCGACCGCCGACCCCAAGGCGGTCCGGATCACTCACGACAACCTGATCGCCAACATCCGCTCGATGTCCGAGGGCGCCAAGCTGGACCCGGCGACGGACACGATGATGTCCTGGCTGCCGCTGTTCCACGACATGGGCATGGTCGGCTTCATGACCATCCCGATGACGCTGGGCATCGAACTGGTCAAGGTCACCCCGGTCGACTTCCTCTCCGGCCCGCTGCTGTGGCCGGCGCTGATCAGCAAGTACCACGCGACCATCACCGCGGCGCCGAACTTCGCCTACGCCATGGTCGGCCGAAGGATGGCCAAGGTCGACGAGGACGACGCCTACGACCTGCGCCAGCTGCGCATCGCGCTCAACGGCGCAGAACCGATCGACGTGGCCGCGGTGCGCAACTTCACCGACGCGGGCGCCCGGTTCGGCATGCCGCCGGAATGCGTGCTGCCGGCGTACGGCATGGCGGAGGCGACCCTCGCGGTGTCCTTCGCCCACCTGTTCACCGGTCTGTCCGTGGACACCATCGACACCGTCGAACTGGAGCAGAACGCGAGGGCTGTCCCGGTGGCGCCCTCGGACGACCCGGCGACCACCCGCTCGTTCTCGCTGCTCGGCCCGCCGCTGCCGGGCCTTGAGGTCGGCGTTGTCGACGAGCAGGGCAACGTGCGCGGCGAGCGCGAGGTCGGTGAACTGCGGGTACGCGGCGAGGCCGTCACCCCCGGCTACCTGACGATGAACGGCCCGCTGGCCACCCAGGACGACCAGGGCTGGTTGGCCACCGGCGATCTCGGCTACCTGGTCGGCGATCAGGTTGTGGTGTGCGGGCGGCGTAAGGACGTGATCATCATGGGCGGGCGCAACATCTACCCGACCGACATCGAACGCGCCGCGCTGTCCGTGGACGGAGTCAGGGCCGGCAACGCGGTCGCGGTCCGGTTGGACGCGGGCACCCGGCGCGAACGGTTCGCGGTGGTCGTCGAGTCCAAACTGGCCGGTGACCAGGACGCGGAACGACTGCTGGACAAGCAGATCACCGCGCGGGTGCTGGACGCGGTGGGCGCACGCCCGGTGAGCGTGTTCGTACTCGGACCGGGCAGCCTGCCCAAGACGCCCTCGGGCAAGCTGCGCAGGGCGGCCGCGGGGGAGTGGGTCAGCGACCGCCTCGCGGAGCGTGCGGCGGCCGCGTCGAAATAAGCCGAGAAGTAGGCAGAAAGACCAGGCCACACCGCGCCGCAACCCGGCCAGTGGCACCATCACCAGGTGCCACTTCGCCCGCGTCGCCGTCGTCTGCTGTCGCTGTCCAGCCTGGTCGTCGTGCTGCTCGCCGCCACAGCGGCGTGTACCGGGGTGCCGAGCGCGTTGTCCGGCCTTGCCCCGACGACGACGGAGAAACACGCCCCGTCCGGCCCGGTGCCCGCAGGCCTTGACAAGTTCTACAACCAGACGCTGATCTGGGGCCCGTGCCGGGCCTACGCGAGCAGTGACAACGGCACGCAGCTGTTCGGCGGGTCCAACCTGCAGTGCGCGCGGGTCAGCGTGCCGATGGACTACAGGTCCCCGCAGAGCACCACGATCACCCTCGGCGTGCTGCGGATCAAGGCGACCGGCTCGGGTCAGCGGATCGGCTCACTGCTGATGAACCCGGGCGGACCGGGCGCCTCCGGCATGGAGGCCGCCGCCGGGATGGCACAGACCTGGGCCAGTTCGCCGCTGTCCCAACGGTTCGACCTCGTAGGCTTCGACCCGCGCGGCATCGGCGCGAGCCTGCCAGCGGTCCGCTGCCTCAGCGGCGCCCAGAGTGACGCGCAGCGCGCCTCCAACCTCGACAACGACCCGACCCCGGCCGGCGTCGCCAAATACCAGCAGCAGCAGCGCTCCTACGCGAACTCCTGCGTCACGAACACCCCGAACGGCAAGGCGATGCTGGCCAATGTCGGCACCGTGGACGCATCGCGCGACCTGGACGTCCTGCGCTCGGTCCTCGGCGACAAGCAGCTCACCTACCTCGGCTACTCCTACGGCACCCTGCTCGGCACCACCTACGCCGAGCAGTTCCCGAAAAACGTCCGCGCGATGATCCTGGACGGCGCGGTCGACCCGACCGAGGACCCGGTCGCTCAGCTCGTCGGCCAGGGCAAGGGTTTCCAGAACGCGTTCAACCAGTTCGCGATCTGGTGCGCGAAACAGTCCGACTGCGCGGTCGGCACGAACCCGGCCAACGCGACCCAGGCGTTCCGTGGCCTCGTCGACCCGCTACTGACCAAACCCGTCCCGGTGGGCGACGGACGCATGCTCGGCTACGACGACGCCACCACCGGCGCCATCCAGACCCTCTACTCGGAAAGCCTCTGGACCTACCTCAACAGCGGCCTCAACCAGCTGAAAAAGGGCGACGGCCAGGTGCTGATGGAACTCGCGGACAACTACAACGGCCGCAACGCCAGCGGCAGCTATTCCAACGAGCAGGACGCGTTCACCGCGATCCACTGCGTCGACGGACCCCCGGTGACCAACCCGACGACGCTGCTCACCGAGGCCCAGCAGTACAAGCAGGCCGCCCCGTTCCTCGACGACGGCAGGCCGGTCGTGGCCGAACAGGACTCGTGCACCTACTGGCCGGTCCCGCCGACCGATCAACCGCATTTGCCGAACGTGCCCGGACTCGCCCCCACCTTGGTAATCTCCACCACCAACGACCCTGCGACGCCGTACCAATCAGGGGTGAACCTGGCGAAGGCGTTGCACGGCGGGCTGTTGACGTTCCAGAGCACTCAGCACACCGCGTTCCTGCAGAACAACGCGTGCGTCGACAAATGGGGGGCGAACTACCTGATGAACCTGACCCTGCCACCGGCCGGCACCCGGTGTTCCTCTTGAGCGGCAGATCAATCGGCAGGTCCCGGACCAGCCTGCTCGCCGGCACCGCCGCCATCGCGTTGTTCGTCGCGGGCTGCGGCACCGAGATCCAGGGCTCACCGATCGCGGAAGGCTTTGTCCCACCGGCCCTCGCCACGTTCTACGACCAGACTCCCCAATGGGGGTCGTGCGCGAGCTACGCGACGGACGACGAGACGCGCAAGGCCTACAACCGGGTCGACATCAGCTGCGCACGGCTGCTGGTGCCGCTGGACTACTCGAAGCCGAACGGCACGATCATCAGCCTCGGCCTGTTGAAGGTGGCCGCACTCAACCCGGCGCGGCGCATCGGCTCGCTGATCATGAACCCCGGCGGGCCTGGCGACTCCGGCATGCTCCAAGCGGTCGGGCTGTCCAGCCAGATCTCCGACACCGACCTGGCCGCCCGGTTCGACCTGGTCGGGTTCGACCCGCGCGGGGTCGGCGCGAGCCAGCCCGAGGTGCAGTGCCTCACCGACGCCGAGCAGGACCGACAACGTCTGGAAGTCCCGTTGGACGACTCGAACCGCGAGGCCGACCGGGAGCAGATCGAGAACCAGCGGTACGCGCAGGACTGCGCCAAGCGCACCGGCAACGCCGTGCTGGCCAATGTCGGCACCCGCGACGTGGCCAAGGATCTGGACATCATGCGCGCGGCCCTCGGCGACGCGCAGCTGACCTACCTCGGCTACTCCTACGGCACCGCGATCGGCACCCGCTACGCCACCGACTTCCCGAAGAACGTGCGCGCGATGGTCCTGGACGGCGCGGTCGATCCCAACCAGGACGAGACCGCCGCGAATCTGGCGCAGGGCTCAGGTTTCTCCGATGCTTTCGACACGTTCGCCCAGTGGTGCGCGAAACAGTCGTCCTGCGGCATCGGCACCGACCCGAGCCACGACCAGGACCAGCTGAACAAGCTCAGCGACCCGTTGAAGACCAAGCCGATCGTCGTCGGCGACCGCAAGCTGTCCTATCAGGACATTCAGACCGCGGTGTCGGCCGCGCTGTACAGCCAGGACCGGTGGCCGGACCTGAACAAGGGCCTGATCGAGTTGGGCAAGGGCCAGGGCGACATCCTGCTCTCGCTGGCGGACAACTACCTGCAGCGCAACTCCGACGGCCACTACTCCAACACCAACGACGTGTTCAACGCCGTGCGCTGCGCGGACTATCCGCCGGTGAAGAGCAGGCAAACCCTGGTGCAGCAGGAACACACCTACGACCAGAGCATCGGCGTCGACCCGTCCACCGACAGCTACGTGCCGCCGCTGGGCATCTGCGCGTTCTGGCCGGTGCCCAACTCCGGTCAGCCCTACGTGCCCAACGCGCCCGGCCTCCCCCCGGTGCTGGTCGTCTCCACAACGCACGATCCGGCCACCCCGTACCAGCAAGGCGTCAACCTGGCCAAGGACCTCAACGGGCGGCTGCTCACCTTCGACGGCACCCAGCACACCGCATTCCTGTCCGGCAGCACCTGCATCGACAAGTGGGGCATCAACTACCTGGTCGGCCTGACCCTGCCCCCGAACGGGACGACCTGCTCGAACTGACCAACGCGGCGAACACCGCGCCGACGCCGCAGATCACCGAGGTCACCAGGAAGATCTCCCGGTACTCGGAGAGCAGCGCGGCGCGGATCGCCGTTTCGTAGTTCGCGAGTTCCCGGTGGAACTCGGCGGAGCTGATGCCGAAGGGCAGCGGCGTGCTCAGGTTCGCCGTCAGGCTGGAAAACTGGTGCAGGCCCCACGCGGACAGCGCCGACACCCCGACCAGCATGCCGGTCATCCGCGCCACCACCACCGACGCGGACGCGACGCCGTGCTGCGCGGCCGGAACCACCCGCAGGACCGCACCGGACAACGGCGCGATCACCAACCCCAACCCGAGCCCGGCGATGATCAGGTCGGTCGGCAACACCGGCAGTCCCAGCACGAACCGCGCGGAAAGCACCCCGATCGGCCACCGCGAGATCAACACGTATCCGAGCCCGGCGATGACCATGCCCGCGCACCCCACAACCGCGTCCCCGACCCGCCCGGCCAGCCACCCACCGACGACCGCGCCGACCGGCAACGCGCCGAGGAACCACACCAACAGCACCGCGGTCTGGCCCGAGCTGTAGCCGAGCAGCGTCTGCGCGAACAGTTCGACGTCGACCAACGTCACCATCAACGCCGCCCCGGCGGCAAAACTCGCGCCCAGCACACACAAGAACGCCGGCAGCCGCACCCCGGCCCTTTCAACCAACTGGTTAGTTGAAAAGCGCTCCCACGCGAGGAACCCGACCAACACCACCCCCGCCGCCCCCAAAACCGGCCAACCCCAACCAGGCAGCACCGACACCTGCGGGTCCGGGTTGTACAGCCCCACCACCAACAACCCCAACGCCGCGGCCAACAACCCGCCGCCGACGAAATCCGGTCGCGTCGTCCGCGCCCCGCGTCCACCAGGGATCGCCAACTGCACCACTACGACCGCGACCGCGGCCAGCGGCACGTTCACCCAGAAGATGCCGCGCCAGCCGATCAACGCGGCCAAGCCGACCCCGTACAGGGGCCCGAGCACGCTGCCCAACTCCTGCGCCGCGCCGACCGCGCCCAACACGCCGGACCGCCGCTGTTCCGCCCACAGATCACCGACCAGCGCCAACGTCACCGGCAGCAGCGCGCCCCCGGAAATCCCCTGCACGACCCGCCCGGCGACCAGCTCGGTCAGCCCGCCGGACGACGCGGTCACCGCCGACCCGACCGCGAACACCACAAGACAGCTCTGCAACAGCACCCGCCGCCCGAGCACGTCGGACAACTGCCCCAGCAGCGGCATCGCCGCCACATAACCGAGCAGATACCCGGTGACGATCGGCGTCGCCTGTTCGAGGTGGTTGATCGGCACGCCCATGTCGCGCACCACGTCGATCAGGATGCCGACCACCACGTACGCGTCCAGCGCGGCCAGCAGCACCGCCAGCCCGCCTGCCCCGATCGCGGCCCTGCGTCTGGAAGCGGAGATCATCCGGCCGGTGCGGTCACCGTGACCGGCTGGTTGTAGTTCGTCAGCGTCACGTCCACGGTCGCGCCGCTCTTGCCGGCGGTCGTCGGCACCACGAACTCCGCCTTCACCGGCAGCGCTTTCGCGTCATCGGCCAGCCACAGCGTCGCGTTCACGTCCGTGCTGATGCCCGGCACCAACTGGCCCGCGACCTGGCCGCTGACCTTCCCGGTGACCTTCGTGACCGCCGTCCCGTTGACCGTGTCCCCACCGGCGGGCTGCGGGTTCTGCACGCTCGCCAACACATGCGCGATGCCGCGATTCGGGTCCAGGATCGCGGTCGGGTCGAACAGCGACTTGGCCAATGAAGCCGACAGCTTCTGATAGCCCCCGGTCGGGCCCTTGATGTAGAAGGTGTCGCCGATCAGTACGAAGTCGACCTGAACCAGTTGGCCGAACTCGGTGATCTGCGCGCTGCCCTTGGCGTCGCCCGCCTTGGTCAGGCTCCCGGTCGCGTTGTGCACCGGCACCGCGCTCAGGTCGCCCGCCACGGCCAGGCTGAACTGCACGCTGGTCACCGCGCTCATCGACGCGCTCGATGTGTGCAACAGCGCCTGCGCGCCCTGCGTGGTGGTCGTGGCCGCCGTATTGCCTGCCCCGCCCGTACAGCCGGCGACGACGACAAGGGCAGCACTCAGCAGCAGGAGAACCCGAGTTCGCATGCGGCTGATCGTAGAGCGCATCAGCGCGTCGTGACCGCCGCCTCACTGATGATCGTGCCGAACTGCACGCCCTTGGCCTCCTTGCCGAAGAACGTGAGCAGTACCACGGCTATCAGCACCGGCGCGATCGTCGCCGTCAACGCGAACGGATAGCCGTGCGACGCGGCCAGCGCCTGCTGGATCGGCAGGTTGAAGGCGGCAAGACAGTTACCGAGCTGATACGTGACACCCGGGTAGAACCCCCGGATCGCGTCCGGCGACATCTCCGTCAGATGGGCCGGGATCACACCCCAGGCACCCTGCACCGCCAACTGCATCAGGAACGAGCCGAGACACAGCATCGCGACCGACGTCGAGTAGGCGAACAGCGGAATGATCGGCAGACCGAGCACCGCACAGAAGATGATCGTGTGCCGCCTGCCGAACCGCTCCGACAACGTGCCGAAGATCAACCCGCCCGCGATCGCGCCGACGTTGTAGATCACCGCGATCCAGGTCGCCGTCGTCGCGGAAAGGCCGGCGCCGTTTTCACCGGTCGCCTTCAGGAAGGTCGGGTACACGTCCTGGGTGCCGTGGCTCATCCAGTTGAACGCGGTCATCAGCAGGATCAGGTAGATGAACCGGCGGATGATCTTCCCGTTGAGCAGGATGTCCCTCATCGACGTCTTGGTCGACTTGAGCTGCTCCCGCGCCTTCTCCCAGACCTCCGACTCCTTGACCCTGGATCGGATGATCAGGCTGATCAGCGCCGGAATGATGCTCAACGCGAACAGCCAGCGCCAGGACAGGCCGAGCTCGGTGATCACCAGCAGCGAGGCCAGCGAGGCCAGCAGGTAGCCGAACGAGTAGCCCTCCTGCAGCAGCCCCGAGAAGAACCCGCGCCGGTTGGTCGGGATCTTCTCCATGGCCAGCGCCGCACCCAGGCCCCATTCGCCGCCCATGCCGATGCCGTAGAGCAACCGCAGGATCACCAGCACGGTGAAGTTCGGCGCGAACGCGCACAGGAAGCCGACCACCGAATAGAAGCACACGTCCACGATCAGTGGCCGCCGCCGCCCCACCCGGTCCGCCCACAACCCGAAGATCAGCGCGCCGACCGGTCGCATGATCAGCGTGGCTGTGGTCACGAACGCGACCGTGGTCAGCGAGACCTTGAAGTCCTTGGCGATGTCGGCATAGACGAACACGACGATGAAGTAGTCGAACGCGTCCATGGTCCAGCCCAGCACGGCCGCGAGGAACGCGTTGCGTTGGTCTGAGTTGAGTCGTTGCCTTGACGCGGCTGCACTGCTGGTCACGGCGTTCCTTCCAGTCAGTTGGTGACACGAGTTAGTACACCGCTGCGTACACGCCCGGCAACAGTTCGCCACGTCACGAACTGGTGACAGCAGGTCCACCTGAGCGGGTGTTTATCGGCGAGCCGGAAACACGCGCTTAACAGAGCGTGCCTACCCTGCGGGTATGGATCGTCAGCGGGAGTTCGTGCTGCGCACCCTCGAGGAGCGCGACATTCGGTTCGTCCGGCTCTGGTTCACCGACGTACTCGGATTCCTCAAGTCGGTCGCGGTGGCGCCGGCCGAGCTCGAAGGCGCCTTCGCCGAGGGCATCGGCTTCGACGGCTCGGCCATCGAAGGCTTCTCCAGGGTCTATGAGTCGGACATGATCGCCAAGCCCGACCCGTCCACGTTTCAGGTGCTCCCGTGGGAGGGCGACGGCGGCGACCACTACTCCGCACGCATGTTCTGCGACATCGGCATGCCCGACGGCTCACCCTCGTGGGCCGACCCCCGGCACGTGCTGCGCCGCACCCTGGCCAAGGCCACCGAATCCGGCTTCACCTGCTACGTCCACCCCGAGATCGAGTTCTTCCTGCTCACCGACCTCAACGCGGACGGCAAGGAGCCGGTCCCTGCCGACAACGGCGGCTACTTCGACCAGGCCAGCCACGCCACCGCGACGCACTTCCGCCGGCATGCCATCGAGGCGCTGGAAGCCATGGGCATCTCGGTCGAGTTCAGCCACCACGAGGGCGGCCACGGCCAGCAGGAGATCGACCTGCGCTACGCCGACGCGCTCACCATGGCCGACAACGTGATGACCTTCCGCTACCTGATCAAGGAAGTCGCCATCACCCAGGGTGTGCGCGCCTCGTTCATGCCCAAACCGTTCACCGGCCAGCCCGGCTCCGGCATGCACACCCACGTCAGCCTGTTCGAGGGTGACCGCAACGCCTTCTACGACAGCGAGGACCCCTACGAACTGTCGAAGACCGGCAAGGCGTTCGTCGCCGGTCTGCTCCGGCACGCCCGCGAGATCAGCGCCGTCACCAACCAATGGGTGAACTCCTACAAGCGACTCATCGTCGGCGGCGAGGCCCCGACCGCGGTCTGCTGGGGCCACGCCAACCGCTCCGCGCTGGTCAGGGTGCCGCTCTACTCCAAGGGCAAGGCATCATCCCGTCGAGTGGAAATCCGCAGCCCAGATTCGGCCTGCAACCCCTACCTCGCCTACGCGGTGATCATGGCCGCCGGGCTCAAGGGCGTGCAGGAGAACTACGACCTCCCGCCCGCCACCGAGGACGATGTCTGGTCGCTGTCCGACGCGGAACGCAAGGCAGCCGGCTACGCCAGCCTCCCGCAGAACCTCGGCGAGGCCCTTGCCGAACTGGAGAACTCCGAACTGGTCGCGGAAGCCCTCGGCGAACACGTCTACGACTTCTTCCTGCGTAACAAACGCCGCGAATGGGACGGCTACCGCAGCGAGGTAACCCCCTACGAACTCCGCACCGGGCTACCCGTTCTCTAACCCACCAGCACGTTGTTCCGATAGCCGGGAGCGGTACTTGCCTTGGCACATCGGCGGGTTAGCGTTTGCCGTGTGAATGAGGTCCCCACCGCATCAGTCACGGCATGCACCGCGGCGACCGTCGCGCAACTGCCCGCTGTTCGGGTGCTGCTGAAGTCCTTCCTCGACCACCATCCCGGCGCGCGGTTCCACGTTCTACTCGTGGATTCCGACGAGTCCAGCGGCGTCGCCGTCCCGGACGGCCCGGTCGAAGTCCTGCACCCGTCGGTGATCGGCGTCGACGACGAGCAACTCGCTCGGCTGCGCACCGCCTACCAGGGCGCCGAACTGGCCAACGTGCTCCGCCCGATCCTGATGCACTGGCTGGTCACCGCGACCGACACCAGCGGCCCGGTCCTGCACCTCGACCCCGCCGTCCTGGTCCTCGCACCACTCGTCGAACCCGTCCTCGCCGGCCTCGTCCAACGCTGCGTGGTCCTCCTCCCGCGCGTGCTCAAACCACTCCCCGAGGACAACCGCCGCCCCGACGCCGCCGACCTGCACGCCGCAGGCCTTTTCGACCCGGCGCTGATCGCGGTCAACCGCGGCGCCGAGGACTTCCTGCGCTCCTGGACCGAACACGTCCTCGCCGACGGCTCCGCCGCCTTCCTCGACGGCGCGTCCGTCCTCGTCGACCACCACGTCCTGCGCGATCCCGGAATCGGCCTCTCCGTGTTCAACGCCGGCCAGCGCGCGCTGCGCGCCGACGAGAACGGCCGGGTCACCGTCGACGGCGGGGCCTTGCGCTCGGTGCACTTCACCGGCTTCGACCCGACCCGCCCCTGGCTGCTCTCCGCCGACATCGACGACCGCCCGCGCGTACTGCTCTCCGAACACCGCCTGCTGGCCCGACTCTGCGCCGGCTACGTCAACGCGCTCACCGCGGCCATCGACCCGAGCGAACCCGCCGCCATCGAACAACGCATCGGCCCGGCCCGGCTCCCCGCCGCGCTGCGCGCCCAATACCGCGCCGCCTGGGTCGCCGCCGACCGCGACGGCGAAAAACCACCGCCACCCTGGCAAGGTGACGGCGCCGAATTCGCCCAATGGGCCTGCGCTCCCGTGCCCGGCCACCCGACCAGCACCCGCTGGGCCATGGCGTTCTGGCAGGACGACCCCGACCTGCGCCGCCGCTTCCCCCATCCGCTGCAAGCCGACGCCACCGCTTTCCGCGACTGGTGCGCCGGTGTCGGTGTCCCCAGCGGCGCACTGCCACCCGACGCCGTCCCGCTCGCGCCGACCGCCAGCGCCCCGCTCACCGACACCCTCGGCGTGTCCGTGCTCGGCACCGGCCCGGTCGCCACCCTGATCCGCGCGGCCGCGACCGCGTCCGGCCTGCCCGTCTCCGATGCACCCGACTACCCGGTCCTGATCAGCTGCGACGCCAACTCCGTCCCGTCCGACCTGGCCGGCGCCCGCTACCTGGTCGCGGTCCCCGAAAACCCCGCGGCACTGCCCGCCTTCCCCGACGTCGACGAGGTCTGGGCCCTGTCCACCGCCGGCAAGGCCGGACTCGACGGCGTGCTCAACGCCACCGTGCACACCATGACCCTGCCCATCCTCGACGCGGGCGAACGCGATCCGATCGCGCTGGCCGAGGCCAGGGAAAAACTCGGCTGGCCCGGCGATGATCCCGAGCTCGTCGTGTTCGCCGGCATCGCCGACCATGCACACGAACGGGTGGACAACGCGCTGGGCACCGTCGCCGCCTTCCGCGCCGCATTCCCCGACTCGGGCGACGTCCGGCTTCTCCTGCTCCTGCGCGGTGTCGCCGACCACCCGGACGTCGCGGAACGCCTCCGTATGGCCGTCGCCCCCGACGATCGGATTCGCCTGATCGAGGATCCGGAATCAACCGATCGGGCACTCTGGCTCGACACCGCCAATTGCCTGATCTCCCTGCACCGAGCCGAACACAGCGGTGCCGAGCGCGTCATGCTCACCCTGGCCGAACCCGCCGCGCGCGGCATTCCGTTGGTGTGCACCGAAAACGGCGCCGCGGGCGAACTCCTCAGCACCGGCGGCAGCCTCCTGGTCGGCGAAGCCGACTCCGCGGCAGCCGTCGAGGCCCTCCGCGCCGCCGCGGGCGACGTCGACGCCGCCGACCACCTCGGCCAGCTCGGCCGGGCCGAACTGCTCCGCGCCCACTCGGTCGGCGTCGCAGGCAAGCAGCTGCGCAACCGCGTCGAGCAGGCCTACCACGCCTGGCGCGCCAGCAGGGCCGTCGAACGGCCAGAACTCATGTCCGACCCGCTGCGCCCGCTCCGCTCCGCCCGGCACGTCCTGCTCCGCGAACCCGATGTGACCGCCCAGCACAAGGTGCCCATGGCGCCCGCGCTGCGCAAAGCCGTGCTCCGCGTGCTCAACCACTACGACGCGCACCTGCGCGCCATGCTCACCACTCTCATGGACGGCGTCGAACGCACCAGCGAGGAACTTCTCCGCCGGCAGGACCTGGCGACCGGGGGAGAACCGGCCGAGGTCGGCATGCTCCGCGACCGACTCGACCGCCTCACCGAACACACCGGCCAGATAGCGGAAGACCTGGCCAGAGCCGACGACGGCGTCCTGCGCGCCCGCGCCGACCTGGCCACCCAGTCCCGCCGCCTTGACGAGGTCGAGGATGCGGTCGTCGCCGAGGCCGGCAAACGCGGCAAGAACCTCCAGGTGATCGCCGACCGGCTGGACCGCCTCACCGAAGCCCTCGACCGCACCCTGGACCGCATCGACGGCCTGGAAATCCGCACCAACGCGCTCCTGGACGAACAACAGGGCAGAAGTCAGGTCACCGTCCGCGCGGCCAGCCAGGCCCTGCACACCTCCGACGCGCTGCGCCGGGTAGTCCTGCGGGAGTACGAACGCCGCGTCGAAGCCGAACCCCCGGACTCCGAGCTCGGCCGCACCGCCAGCTCCCTCGTACTCTGCGACGCGGGCCTGCTACGACTTCCGGCTGACGACGGCGTGATGCTGCCCCTGTTGTCCAGCAACGGAGTCTGGGAAGCCGAACTGTCCACATTGATCGATTCGCTGGTCGAACCGGGCGGGATCTTCGTCGACATCGGCGCCTACGTCGGCTACCACACGTTGCGAGTCCTCAGCAGGCTGGGCACCAGCGGCGCCGTGGTGGCCGTCGAACCGCAACCGGACGCCACGATCCTGTTGCGCCACAACATCTCCATGAACGTCTCGCAACCCGTCGCCGAGCGCCTCACCGTCATCGAGGCCGCCGCCTGGGACTCCCCTGGCACGCTGCGCACCGAGCCGGCCATGACCGGCGGCTACCAGGTCTACCCACCCGACCCGGACGCGGAAAGCGAGGTCCCGACCGTTCCCTCGGTCCGCCTCGACAAGGAGCTCGAAGCGGTCGCGACCCTGCAGGGCATGCCCCTGTCGGTGGTGAAGGTCGACACTCCCGGACGCGGACACCGCGCGCTCGGCGGCCTGGTCCGCCTGTTGCGCCGGGATCGGCCCAACGTCTTCTGCGCCTTCTCCGCCAGTCAGACCTCGGCGGTAGGAGACGACCCCGCCGCCGTACTCCGCGAGTTCGACACGTGGGGCTTCGACGTCGTCCTCCTGGGTGACGACGAACCGTCGACCCCGGCCCAGGTCATCGACCGGGCCGAGGGCCAGCACAGCGTCACGCTCTGGCTGCGCCCCCGCGCCACCCGCTGACCAGCCACCTGCGCGCGACCTGCTGGTTCGGCGGTCACCGAAAGATTTTTCAGCCGGGTTCACCCCCGGTTCTCCGGGTGATCCACTCCGACCTGCGACGATGATCGAGCGAACCACCGCTGACCAGGCGATTTGACTCTCGCCGCGGCGGTGAGTAACTTTCTCCATGTCGCACGGAACACCGGACGGAACGGGCCGAAAAGCCCGGCGGGGACGGTAAAGTAGACGAAGTGCTTCCGAGCCTAGCTCGGTGGCATGGATGAGTTCGGCCCCGGTTTGACACCGGAAACCGAATCTACTAAGCTAGTGCGGCACTCCCCAGAACGGAGCAAGGTTCTCGTACGGCGCTTAGCGGCCCGGACGGAGACCTGAATCCGACCCTGGGACAAAGCTTGAAACATAATGCAGTACGATGGAATGACGCCCCGATCGTCTGGCACTTTGGTGTTGGGTGAGGGTGTGCGTGTGTTCTTTGAGAACTCAACAGCGTGCCGATAATGCCAGTAGAGCATTTATGAAATTAACCTCGTCAGAGGTATTTCTTTGA
>DASYBO010000151.1:0-4211 GCA_036500685.1 Pseudonocardiaceae bacterium
GGTCTTGTGCAATTCCCGAGGCAGCTCGCCGGCCCGCTCCCAGCCGTCAAGATTGTCGACCACATGATCGACGACGAACCGCCGAACCACATCCCGAAGGGCCCGCCGCTCCGCGGTCTCCCACCACCGCTCACCCACGACGAACACCCCAACAAATGCCCGAAAAGAATTCGGAAAATCCCCCCAGCACAGCCCCCACCCTCTCCGGGGGGCGGCCCCGGGGCCAGTCTAGTCGGCGGGGTGCGGTTGGGTGGGGGTTTGGGGTGCGACTGTGGATCATTCGGGGGGTTGTGGATGGATTCCGGGCGGTGTCGGGAAATCTGCTAGGGGCGGTCATCGCAGCTCCTCCGGGATGTCGACGACGCGGCTGCGCAGCCATTCGCCGAGTGCTTTGGCCTGCGGGTCGAATCGGGTTGACGCGGCGACGCCGACGCCAAGCAGTCCGTGCACGACGAAATTCACCGCGCGCAGGTTCGGCAGCTCGTATCGGTCGATGTCCAGCTCGCGGGTTTCCGGGAGCAGTTCGCGCAGTCGCTCGATGCTCAGTTCGCCTGCGAGCCAAGGGAAACCGGCGTCGGTTCGGGCCCAGACGCCGAGGTTCGCGTCGCCGCCCTTGTCGCCGGAACGCGCGCCGACCACTGTGCCGAGCGAAGCTCGGTGGGTCGTGCCGGACGCGATGGGCGCGGACGGTGCGGGGTAGGTCGCGCGCGGGTCGGCGAAGGTTTCGGGGGGTGCGATCGGAACGGTGGTGCCGTCCGGGAGGACCGCCGTGTGCGGGATCGCGGACTGCGCGACGAAGGCTGGGCGGTAGACGCCGACCGGGGTGCCGTCGGACGGGGGTGCGGTCAGGGTGAAACCCGGGTAGGACCCGAGCGCGAGTTCGACGCAGGCCCGGGAGAAACCCTTCACCCGTTTGGGATCGTCGGCCTTGATGGTCGCGTGCAGCAACGCGCTCGCGGCCTCCTCCGTGTCCGCGTCCGGGTGGTCGGTGCGGGCCAGCGTCCAGGTGACGCCGTCCGCGCCGACCTCGGCTTCGAGTTGGCGACGGGCCAGTGCGGCCTTCGCTTCGATGTCCAGGCCGCACAACACGAACGTCGCACCGTTGCGGAAACCGGCGAGCGTGTTGACGCACACCTTCGCCGTCGACGGCGGGGCCTGGCCATGTACGCCGCTGATCCGCACCCGGTCGGGGCCGTCGTCGGCCAACTGGATCGTGTCGAAGCGACTCGTCACGTCCGGGCCGAGATAGTCGGGGGCGGCGATCTCGTAGAGCAGCTGCGCGGTGACCGTCTCGACCGTGACCGCGCCGCCGGTACCGGGGTGCTTGGTGATCACGGCGGAACCGTCCGCGTTGATCTCCGCGATCGGAAAACCTGGGTGGGCCAGATCGGCGATCTCGGTGAAGAACGCGAAATTGCCGCCGGTCGCCTGCGCGCCGCACTCGATGACGTGCCCGGCGACGGTCGCGCCGGCGAGCGCGTCGAAGTCGGTGCGCGACCAGCCGAAGTGCGCGGCGGCCGGCCCGACCACCAGTGACGCGTCGGTGACCCGACCGGTGACCACGACATCCGCCCCCGCGCGCAGGCATTCGGCGATGCCCCAACCGCCGAGATAGGCGTTGGCGGTCAGCGCGCCGGACAGGCCGAGTTCCTCCGCGCGCGGCAACAGGTCGTCGCCGGTGACGTGCGCCACGCGCACCGCGATGCCCAGTCGGTCGGCGAGGCCGCTGATGGCTTCGGCAAGGCCTGCGGGGTTCAGTCCACCCGCGTTGCTGACGATCCGCACGCCGCGTTCGACGGCGAGGCCGAGGCATTCCTCGATCTGGTGCAGGAAGGTTCGGGCATAGCCGCCATTGGGGTCCTTCATGCGTTGACGGCCGAGGATGAGCATGGTCAGCTCGGCAAGGTAGTCGCCGGTCAACACGTCGAGGGGGCCTTCGGTGAGCATTTCGCGCATGGCGGCGAACCGGTCGCCGTAGAAGCCGGACGCGTTGCCGATGCGCAGCGGGACGGTGGTCACTGGAATTGGCCTGCTTTCCTGCCCTCGCCGGGAAGACCGGCGAATGCCTGCGCGATGGTGGCCCACTCGCGAGCCTGTTCACCGAGGAATTCGACGTGCAGGTCGTCGGGATGGCGGCGTTGGGTGACCAGGAGGCAGAAGTCGAGGGCGGGACCAGTGACCCGGTTCATGGCCTCGGGTGCGCCCCAGGTCCAGGCCTCACCGCTCGGGCCGGTCAATTCGACACGGAAGGGTTCGGCGGGGACCGGCAGATCGTGGATCGCGAAGGCGAACCCGACCGTGCGCACGCCGATGTGCGCGACGTGGCGCAGTCGCGCGGTCGGCTGCCGTGTCCGCCCGAGACCGTCCACAATGTCCTGACCGTGGGCCCAGGTTTCCATGATCCGGGCGGTCGCCATGGAGGCCGCGCTCATGGGCGGACCGAACCAGGGCAGTTTCCGACCGGGCGGAACGGCTTTCACCGCGTCGACCATGGCCGCGCGGCCTTGACGCCATCGGGCGAGGAGTTCGGCGGTCGGGAGTTGGGCGCCTTCGTCGGCGGCGTTGTCGACGAAGGAGGTGGGTGCGGCGAGGGCTGCTGTGAGCCGGGCCGCGAACTCCTGCTGGTCCGTCGCGGCGAGCATGGCCACGTCGTCGGTCCAGGTCAGATGCGCGATCTGGTGCGCAATGGTCCAGCCGGGCGACGGGCTCGCGATCCCCCACTGCTCCGGTGACAGGTCCGCGACGATGGCGTCGAGGGCGTCGCCTTCGGCGGCGAGATCGGCGAACAGGGCCTGCGGGTCGGTCATGGTGTCTCCGTTCGCAGTGCGTCGGCCAGCATCCGCGACCACTGCCGGACTATGCGGCGGCGCCGAGGGCCGTCGTCGGTGAGCTGATCGGCGAGGGCGAGCCCGCGAGCCAGATCGAGGGTGGCCTGCACGGCCTCGCGCACGCCGGGCCTGCTCTCGTCGGCGTCGAGCAGGCGCACCGCGATGCGGTGGCACTCGCGGCCGAGCCGAGCTTCGAGCGGCACGACGAGTTCCTTGAGTTCCGGGTCGGTGCGCGCCGCGACCCACAGTTCCAGCGCGGCGGTGAACAGAGTGCCGACGAAGAAGTCGGTGATGAACTCGACGACGGCGGTGGTGCGGTCCGGCGCGACGCGCAGGTGTTCGGCCCTGGCCAGCATGGCTTCCGCCCGCTGCGCGCCGATGTATTCGACAGCGGCCGCGACCAGTTCGCCCCTGGTGCGGAAATGGTGCAGCTGAGCGCCGCGCGACACACCGGCCCGTTCGGCCACCATGACCGTTGTCGTGTCCGCCCAGCCCAGCTCGACCAGGCAGTCCACGGTCGCTTCCATGAGCTTGCGCCGCGTTTCCCTGCTCCGGTCGGCCTGGCGTTGCCGTGTCGGTACGACCACGGTCCCGAGTCTGGCCGACCATCAACAAACAGTCAAGACTGATTTTTAGTGGAGTCCGGGGTCTGCGCCGAAGCCTGCTTCGGGGACGCGGCCAGGCTGCCGAGGATGCCAAGCAGCTCAGCGCTGCGGCTGCCGGGCGGGGCGTGGAAGACCACGAGCATCAGGCCGTGACAGCCGTTGACGGTGAACTTGTTGGACTGCAACTCGATCTCGCCGACCTGCGGATGGTTCAGCCGACTGCTCGACGAACCTCGGATTGTCCACATCGGAGAGCCGGCATTGGCGCGCAGGCTGGTCGGTCGGGTCGAGGAAGGCGGCGCGCAACAGGTTCACGCCGGGCGCGTAGTTGGGTGAGAGCGCCGCGGCCAGCGGGTTGACGGCGAGGATGTCCGTGAACTTGTTCTGCACGTACCCGGGATTGGTCGGCCAGACGTTGATCAGGTTGACGATGCTCTCCGGTACCTGATCAACGGTCGAGTTCGGTGTGGAGGTGGTGGATGCGCCGGTCAGCGGTGCGCGGGCCGGCGCGGTGTCGCGCACGTTGACGACGATGATCGGTGGCGACGAATCGGTCGCCACCTGGTGCACGCCGGTGTTCGAGTCATGGTCGGCGCATGTGCGCTACCTGGGCCCGGCCGGGTCGGGTCAGCTGGCGAAGCTGTTCAACAACGCGTCGCTGTCCGCGCTCAACCAGGCGATCACCCTCGCCAATGCGAGCCATCTTCGCGAGGTCGAACTGATGGACATGGGACTGTTCGCGACGGCCATGGCCGAGCGCGACGCCGACGCCGAGGCG
>DASYBO010000152.1:0-5910 GCA_036500685.1 Pseudonocardiaceae bacterium
TCGGGCAGATCGCGCAGCTGGCCCCTGGTCACGTCACCTCGGCCGGGCACCTCGATCTTGATCACGTCCGCGCCGAGCCAGGCCAGGATCTGCGTTGACGACGGGCCGGACTGCACGTGCGTCATATCGATGACGCGGACACCATCAAGCGCCTTTCCCATGTCTGCCTCCGGTCACTTGTACATGGTCTGGTTCATGGTTCCCGGGGCGTACGCGTCCGGGTCGACCCACACGTTGATCAGGGACGGCTTGCCCGATTCCCTTGCCCGCCACAAGGCTTTGACGATGTCGCGCGGTTCGCGCACCTCTTCGCCGTAGCCGCCGAGCATCTTCGCGAACTCGTCGTAGCGCACGTTTCCGAGCGTGTTGCCGATGCGTTCGCGGTCGTGGCCGTACTTCTGGGCCTGGCCGTAGCGGATCTGGTTCATCGAGGAGTTGTTGCCGACGATCCCGATGAACGGCAGGTTGAAGCGGACCAGGGTTTCGAAGTCCCAGCCGGTGAGGCTGAACGCGCCGTCTCCGAACAGCGCGACGACCTCCTTGTCTGGCCGCGCATGCTTGGCGGCCAGTACGAACGGGATACCGACGCCGAGGGTGCCCAGCGGGCCGGGGTCCATCCAGTGGCCGGGCGACTTGGGCTGCACGACCTGACCGGAGAAGGTGACGATGTCACCGCCGTCGCCGATGTAGATGGAGTCCTCGGTCAGGAACTGGTTGATCTCGTGCACCAGCCGGTACGGGTGGATCGGGCTGGCGTCGGAGAGCAGCTGCGGAAGTCGCTTGGCAGCGGCCTTCTCCTCGACCTCGCGCAGTTCGGCCAGCCAGGCCTGCCGCGCCGCGTGCGCGTTGGCGTCCTTGCTGGCTGCCTCGGCGACCGCGGCCAGCACGAGGCCTGCGTCGCCGACGATGCCGAGGCTGATGTCGCGGTTCTTGCCCACGGTGCGGTAGTCCAGGTCGATCTGGACCACGGTCGCGGTCGGCGAGAGGCGGCGGCCGTAGCCCATCCGGAAGTCGAACGGGGTGCCGACGATGACGATCACGTCCGCGTTGTCGAACGCGTAGCGGCGGGAGAGCTGGAAGTGGTTCGGGTCGCCGGGCGGGAGCGTGCCGCGGCCCGCGCCGTTCATGTAGGCCGGGATGTCGAGCGTCCGCACCAGGCTGATGGCCGCGTCGCTGCCGCGCGTCGTCCAGACCTGGCTGCCGAGCAGGATCGCGGGTTTCTCCGCGTGCGAGAGGAGGTCGGCCAGCTTCTGGATGTCGGCGGGGTCGCCGAGGCTGCGGGTGGACGCGCGGTAGTGGCCCGCTTCGGGGATGCGGGCCTGCGCGAGCGGGACCTTCGCGTCCAGCACGTCCCTGGGAATTTCCAGGAAGGACGGGCCGGGGGCACCGTTGTAGCACTCGCGGAACGCCATCGACACCATGTCGGCCACCCTGGCGGTGGACGGGACGGTGGCCGCGAACTTGCTGATCGGGGTCATCATGTCCACGTGCGGCAGGTCCTGCAGCGAGCCCATCTTGTGCTGGGTGAGCGCGCCCTGGCCGCCGATGAGCAGCATCGGGCTCTCCGCGCGCAGCGCGTTGGCCACCCCGGTGACCGCGTCGGTCGTGCCGGGGCCCGCGGTCACCACGGCGCAGCCGGGCTTGCCGGTGATGCGGGCGTATCCGTCGGCGGCGTGCGCGGCGACCTGCTCGTGCCGTACGTCGATGACCGCGATGCCCTCATCGACGCAGCCGTCGTAGATGTCGATGATGTGGCCGCCGCAGAGGGTGAAGATCGTGTCGACGCCCTCCGCCTTGAGCGCCTTGGCCACCAGGTGCCCGCCTGATATCTGCTGCTCGCCCGATATCTGCGACCCGGCTGCCGGCCCACTGCTCGCGGGCGCGGCCCCATTGGCCGCCGCGGTCTCGGTCGCTGTCCGCGCCATTGCTGGTCAACTCCTTAACGCTTGTAGACTGCATACACTATGGGGTACACACATCGTGATCCTCGGCGGGGACGATGTCCAGAGCCGCCAAGGAGAAAGTTCCGTTGCTCACGTGCCGACACACCGCGACACACTCGCTCAACAGCACAACAAGGCGCTGATCAGCGCGAACGGCGTGTTCAGCCAGGACGGTGACGGCGTCCGCGACCAGCGAGGGCGCGATCCAGCGCCGGTACAGCCCGCTCACCGATGTCCGAGCAGGAGCACGGTTCAACCGGCGCAGATCCGGCCGCGCCGATAACGCGGCGCGCGCACACAGGCCGACCAGCACCGACGACACCGGTTCCGGTATCGCGGCCGTGCCGATCAGCGGCAACGCCAACGGGATCAGCGCATCGCGACCCGCATCCGTGCACGCGTCGTTGGCGCGCCGCGCGATGCTGGCCAATACCGGATGGACGCATCGGGGATGGTCGGTCCACGGCTCACCGGCAAGGACGGACACGAGTTCGAGCAGGCACCGGCCCTCGCCGGGGTCGCGATGCCGGCCCGGCGCGAGCATCATGCCAGCGCCAGCGTTCGCCCCGGTTGGTGCAGCGCGGGTACCAGCAGCAGGCACGCCACCGCCAACACCGCCGCGACCGCGAACCCGGCCGGACCGCCCGCGACCGCGACAACGCCGACCCCGAGCACTCCCCCGATCCCCTTGGCCGAGTACAGCACGCCGAAGTTGGCCATCGCCGACTCGTCCCCGAAGAACCCGTTGACCACCCTGGGCAGCAACGCGTACGCGGTGCCCAGCCCGAACCCGGCAAGACACACGCCGACCACGAACAACCCGGCCCAGTGGTACTGCGCGGCGCCGAGCAACAGCAACTGGCCCAACGCGCCAAGGACGACCGCGACGAACAGCACCCGCCGCCGACCGAACCGATCGCAGGCCAACCCGGCCGGTCCACGCACCGCTCCGCTGGCCGCCGCGAACAGCACCGCGACCGCGATCGCGAACCACCAGCCCCAGTTGGCCCGGTTCGCGAACACCGCGAGATAGCCGATGTCGAAAAGGCAGCCGGCCGACACACAGACCACGACCGTGTACATCAGCCACGCGGCCGGGCAGCGCAGCAGTTCGGTCGGGGCGTAGCGGCGGATGGCGGGCCAGTTGTCCCGCAGGCCGCGATTGACAGACTTGTCCACCGCCCACACCCGAGGGTCGACCTCGGTCGGCCACCAGTTCGGTGGCGGATTGCGCAGCACCAGCGCGGCCCCGCCGACCACCAGCAGCACCACGACCGCGGCGATGTCCAGCAGCAGCACCGCGTCCTGCGGAGTCGCGAACACGCCGAGCAGGATCAGCACCGGAATGGCGCCGTAGGCGAACGCACCGGTCAGCGCGCTGACCAGGGTCGCCCGTTCCGGGTACCAGCGGGCAACCGCGCGAACGCAACTGCCGTACACCAACCCGGAACCCACGCCGGAGACCACGCCGTAGCCGAGCGCCAACGTGACGAAGTCCCGCCCATGCGCCAACGCGACCAGTCCCCCGGCACACAACACCGCGCCGAGCAGCACGCTGAGCATCGGCGCCCGCGCCGACTGCCGACCGGTACGCGCCCAGCCGACCGCTACGGCCTGCGCCGCCGCCCAGATCGGCAGCAGCCAGGTCGCGTGCGGCACCGGCCAGTCATGGCCGGAACCGAGCGCGGGCAGGATGACGCCGAAGCCGTACTGGCCCGCGCTCACCGCGAACATGGCGGCGAGGCCTGCTGCCAGGATCCAGCGCCGCGAGCGGCCGAGCAGGTCGCGGTCGGTCTCGCCGATGCGATAGCTGCGGCGATAGACGTCGCGGACTTCCTGAGTAACCGGATACACGCGCGGTTCGAGCATCGGGACCACCGCCATTTGTATACAGTATGTGATAGCCTGTATAGCAAGCAACGGCCCGCCTGTCTAGACACCAGTCGGGGCCCGCCCAACCGGACCGGCCCCGACGATCAACACGCTCAGGCGGGGATCCGCTCCGGTCCACTGGTCCGCGCCAGCAGGTCGATGGCCGCGTGCACCGTGCGCAGCAGCGGCGCCTCGACCCCGGTCATGTCCGCGATCTCGACCACCGCGGCGATGATCGCGTCCAGTTCCATCTGCTTGCCGCTCTCGAAGTCCTGCAACATGGACGTCTTGTGGTGCCCGACGCGCTCGGCGCCGTTGAGCCGCTTCTCGATGGAGATCGTGGGATGCGCGCCGACCTCGGCGGCGATGTCCAACACCTCGCGCATCATCCGCTCGACGGCCCAGCGCGTGCCTCGGTGCTGACAGATCTCCACCATCGTGCCCCTGGTCAGCGCGCTGATCGGGTTGAAGGCGACGTTGCCCATCAACTTGATCCAGATGTCCTCGCGCAGGTTCTGCTCGACAGGGCACTTCAGCCCGCCCGCGATCATGGCCTCGCTGAACGCGAAACACCGCGCCGAAATGCTCTGGTCGGGCTCCCCGATCGAGAATCGGGTGCCCTCGAGATGTCGGATCACTCCCGGCGATTCGATGACCGCCGCTGGATAGACGACGCAGCCGATCGCGCGTTCGACCGGCAGCACCGCCGAGGTGGCCCCGCGAGGGTCGACCGCCTCGATCCGGCGCCCCTGGTAGGGCCCGGCAAGGCCGTGGAAGTACCACCAGGGAATGCCGTTCTGGCCGGCGATCAACGCGGTGTCGGGGCCGAGCAAGGGCTCGACCAGCGCCCCGGCCGACGGGTAGCTGTGTGCCTTGAGGCCGAGGAAGACGTAGTCGACCGGGCCGATCTCGGCCGGGTCGTCGGTTGCGGGTGGGTGGGCGAGGAAGTCACCGCGCGGGCTGAGCACTCGGATTCCGTCCGTGCGCAGGGCCCGCAGATGCGCCCCTCTTGCGACAAGGTGGACGTCCGCGCCACCTCGGTGCAGTGCCGCACCGACGTACGCGCCGATCGCCCCGGCGCCCAGGATTGCGACCTTCACGACAGGCTCCTCTCGTGCGTGGTGCGATAGCATACTGTATACAGTTCGCCGATGTCCAGGATCCTGTCGACACCGGCGCAGCCGCGCGTCCGCTTACTTGATCGATCATGAAGGGTGGGAGAGAGCATTCGGCGCCGACGCGCGCTGGCCGGCGGGATCGCGTTCGCCATCACCTTCGCGGTGCTCGACCTGCGCACGGTGCCCGACCACTGGTTGATTGAATACAAAAGCCCGTATGGTAAAGTCCGGTGAACGCCTCGGGTGTCGAGGCAGATCTGGGGACGGGTAACCAATGGACGGTAACGTGCTTGCGCCTGGTGGCGACACCAGTAAACGTCGCCAGGAGATGCGCGCCGCGTTTTCCGGTAGCGCCCCCCGTCGGGTCGAACGGCCGGCGCCGCTGCGCCAGGCCGTTTACGACTCGCTGATCGAGCTCATCATCTCCAGGGTACTCAAGCCCGGTCAGCACCTGGTCGAGAACGAACTGGCCGAACAGCTCGGCGTCAGCAGGCAGCCGGTTCGCGAGGCCCTGCAACGACTCCAGACCGAAGGCTGGGTGGACCTGCGGCCCGCGCAGGGCGCTTTCGTGCACGAACCCACCGAGGACGAGGTCGAGCAACTGCTCGCCGTCCGCTGCCTGCTGGAGACCGAGTCCGCCCGGCTCGCCGCCGGGAACACCTCGCCGACCATGGTCAAGCAGCTGCGCAAGGTGCTCAAGGAGGGCAGGGCGGCGGCCACCGCGAACGACATCGAAACGGCGGTCTCGGCCAACTCCGAACTGCACGGTCTGATCACCACCATGTCCGGTAACGCGGTGCTCGGGGAGTTGATCTCCCTGGTCGACCGGCGGGTCCGCTGGTACTACACGCCCCTTGCCAAGCAGCGCGGTATCGCGTCCTGGAAGGAACACGCCGAGATCATCGAGGCGATCGGCCGGGGCGACGAGGAACGCGCCGCCGAGGCCATGCGCCAGCACACCGAGGAGACAAGGGCCG
>DASYBO010000153.1:0-5978 GCA_036500685.1 Pseudonocardiaceae bacterium
CGACGGCGCCAACAACATGGCGCACTCCCTGCTGCTCGGTGGCGTCACCGCCGGCCTGCACGTGCGCATCGCCGCCCCCACCGGTTTCGCGCCGCATCCCGACGTCATCCGCGACGCGGAGAAGCGCGCCGCCGAAACCGGTGGCAGCATCGCCCTGCTCAGCGACCCGCACGCCGCCGTCGACGGCGCCGACATCCTGGTCACCGACACCTGGACGTCGATGGGCCAGGAGAACGACGGCCTTGACCGGGTCGGCCCGTTCCGCTCGCTACAGATCAACAACGCCCTGCTCGGCCGGGCCGCGCCCGGCGCGATCGTGCTGCACTGCCTGCCAGCGCACCGCGGCCTCGAGATCACCGACGAGGTCATCGACGGCCCGTCCAGCGCGGTCTGGGACGAGGCCGAGAACCGGCTGCACGCACAAAAGGCCCTCCTAACCTGGCTGGTGACCAGATGACCAGCGCCGCAGCGTCGACAAGGGCGGCCCGCCAGGCGCGGATCGTCGAACTGGTGTCGAACTTCCCGATCCGCAGCCAGACCGACCTGGCCAAACTGCTCGGCGCGGAAGGCATCGACGTCACCCAGGCCACGCTCTCGCGCGACCTCGACGAACTGGGCGCGGTCAAGCTGCGCGGCGCGGACGGCGGTGCCCCGATCTACGTGATCCCGGACGACGGCAGCCCGATCCGCGGCATCCAGGGCGGCACCTCCCGGCTGGCCAAGGTCCTCGCCGAACTGCTCGTCTCCGCCGAGGGCTCGGCCAACCTGATGGTCCTGCGAACCCCGCCCGGTGCCGCGCAATTCCTGGCCAGCGCGATCGACCGGGCCGCATTGCACGAGGTGGTCGGCAGCATCGCGGGCGACGACACCATCATGGTCATCGCGAGGGAACCCGTCCGGGGGTCGCGACTTGCCGAGAAATTCACCGCGATGGCCGAAGGCAGAACCGTAGAGAACTTGCTGGGCGAGAACTCGCTGACGAACAAGGAGACAGACAATGACTGAGCGGGTTGTGCTCGCTTACTCGGGCGGATTGGACACGTCGGTCGCGATCGGCTGGATCGCCCAGGAAACCGGCGCCGAAGTGGTCGCCGTCGCGGTCGACGTCGGCCAGGGCGGCGAGGACCTGGACACCATCCGCAAGCGGGCCATCGACTGCGGTGCGGTCGAAGCCGTCGTCGCCGACGCGCGCGACGAGTTCGCCGACCAGTACTGCCTGCCGGCACTCCAGGCCAACGCCCTCTACATGGACCGCTACCCGCTGGTCTCCGCGCTGTCCCGACCGGTGATCGTCAAGCACCTTGCCGAGGCGGCCAAGTACCACGGCGCCACCACCGTCGCGCACGGCTGCACCGGCAAGGGCAACGACCAGGTCCGCTTCGAGGTCGGCATCGGTGCCCTCGCCCCCGACCTCAAGGTCATCGCCCCGGTCCGCGACTACGCCTGGACCCGCGAGAAGGCCATCGTCTGGGCCGAGGAGCGCAACCTGCCCATCGACGTGAACAAGCGCTCCCCGTACTCGGTCGACCAGAACGTCTGGGGCCGCGCCGTCGAAACCGGCTTCCTCGAGGACATCTGGAACGCCCCCATCGAGGACGTCTACTCCTACACCCAGAATCCGGCCGAACCGCGCGACGCCGACGAACTGGTCATCACCTTCGACCAGGGCGTCCCGGTCGCCATCGACGGCGAGACCGTCACCGTCCTCCAGGCCATCACCGAGCTGAACCGGCGCGCGGGCGCGCAGGGCGTCGGCCGGCTGGACATGGTCGAGGACCGCCTGGTCGGCATCAAGAGCCGCGAGATCTACGAGGCGCCCGGCGCGATCGCGCTGATCACCGCGCACCAGGAACTGGAGAACGTCACCGTCGAGCGTGACCTGGCCCGGTTCAAGCGGCAGGTCGAGCAGCGCTGGGGCGAACTGGTCTACGACGGCCTCTGGTTCTCCCCGCTCAAGGACGCCCTCGACGCGTTCATCGCCAAGACCCAGGAGCGGGTCACCGGTGAGATCCGGCTGGTCCTGCACGGCGGTCGCGCCGTGGTCAACGGCCGCCGCAGCGACCAGTCGCTCTACGACTTCAACCTGGCCACCTACGACGCGGGCGACACCTTCGACCAGTCGCTGGCCAAGGGCTTCATCAACCTGTGGGGCCTGCCGAGCAAGATCGCCGCCAAGCGGGAAGCGCACGGCGCCTGATCATGACCGACAAGACTGGAACCGGACCGGTCGCCCTCTGGGGCGGCCGGTTCGCGTCCGGCCCAGCCGAGGCCATGGCAGCGCTGTCCGCATCTACCCACTTCGACTGGCGCCTGGCCCCGTACGACATCGCGGGCTCCCGCGCACACGCCAAGGTCCTGCACAACGCAGGCCTGCTCACCGCCGACGAACTCGAAGCGATGCTCGCCGCGCTGAACGTGCTCGAAGCCGATGTCGAATCCGGCGCGTTCACCCCGACCGTCGCCGACGAGGACGTGCACACCGCCCTCGAACGCGGCCTGCTCGAACGCGCGGGCGCCGAACTCGGCGGCAAACTCCGCGCCGGTCGCTCCCGCAACGACCAGGTCGCGACCCTGTTCAGGATGTGGCTGCGCGACGCCGTCCGCCGGGTCGCCACTGGCGTCCTGGACGTCATCGACTCACTCATCGGCCAAGCCAACGCGCACCAAGGCGCCGTCATGCCCGGCCGCACCCACCTGCAACACGCCCAGCCCGTGCTGCTCGGCCACCACCTGCTCGCGCACGCGCAGGCCCTGGTCCGCGACGTCGACCGGCTCACCGACTGGGATACCCGCACCGCGGTCTCGCCCTACGGCTCCGGCGCGCTCGCCGGTTCCTCGCTCGGCCTGGACCCGGACGCGGTCGCCAAAGAACTCGGCTTCGACTCGGCGGTGGAGAACTCGATCGACGGCGTCGCCGCCCGCGACTTCGCCGCCGAAGCCGCGTTCGTGCTGGCCATGATCGGCGTCAACCTGTCCAGGATCGCCGAAGAAGTGATCATCTGGACGACGGCCGAATTCGGCTACGCCAAGCTCGACGACGCCTGGTCGACCGGCAGTTCGATCATGCCGCAGAAGAAGAACCCCGACGTCGCCGAACTCACCAGGGGCAAGTCCGGCCGCCTCATCGGCAACCTGTCCGGCCTCCTTGCCAGCCTCAAAGCGCAGCCACTCGCGTACAACCGCGACCTCCAGGAGGACAAGGAGCCCCTGTTCGACTCGGTCGAACAGCTGGAACTCCTGCTGCCCGCCCTGGCCGGCATGATCAGCACCCTGGTCTTCGACACCGACCGGATGGCCGCCCTCGCGCCCGCCGGCTTCACCCTGGCCACCGACATCGCGGAATGGCTGGTCATCCACGGCGTCCCGTTTCGCGTCGCGCACGAGGCGGCGGGGGAGTGCGTCCAAGTCGCAGAAGCGCGCGGCGTCGGCCTGGAAGACCTCACCGACGACGAGTTCGCCAGGGTGCATCCGGCGCTCACGCCCGAGGTGCGTAACGTGCTCACCGTGCACGGCTCCATCGCGTCTCGCGACGCCCATGGCGGCACCGCCCCAGCCCGCGTCGCCCTGCAAACTAACCGTTTGGTTGACACCGTCGGGCGATACCGCGACTGGGCCAACAACCCGCCCCGTCGCGGATGACTCCTCCTCGGCGCATCACCCGAGACGAGCTTGCGGGCGACTCACTCGACGTCGCCCGCATCCTCCTCGGCACCGTGCTGCGAGCTGACGACGTCGCGCTGCGCATCGTCGAGGTCGAGGCATATCGCGGCTTCGAAGACCCCGCCGCCCACAGTTACCGAGGCAAAACCCCCCGCAACGCGGTCATGTTCGGCCCGGCAGGCCACCTCTACGTGTACTTCGTCTACGGCATGCACTTCTGCGCCAACGTTGTCTGCGCGACCGACGGCGTGGCCTCCGCCGTCCTGCTCCGCGCGGGCGAGGTCGTCGAGGGCATCGAAACCGCCCGCCGCCGACGCCCCAACTCCCGCGGCGACGACGAACTGGCCAAAGGCCCCGCCCGCCTCACCGCCGTGCTCGGCATCGACCGCGCGAACAACGGCATCGACCTCACCGACCCGGCATCGCCGATCGGCCTTTTCGCCGGCGACCCCGTCCCCGACGAGCAGATCCGCACCGGTCCACGGGTCGGCGTCGCCGTCGCCATGGACGTGCCATGGCGCTTCTGGGTGGACGGCTCGAAGGCCATCAGCGGCTATCGCCGAGGCGGCAAACGCAGGACACCGGCTCAACAGCGATAACCGTTTCAACCTCCGCGCACGCGTGCGCGACAATGCGGGTCGTGAGTGAGCACATCCTCGACGAGCTGACCTGGCGCGGCCTGATCGCGCAATCCACCGATCCGGACGCGCTGCGCAAGGCCATCGACGCCGGTCCGATCACCCTCTACTGCGGCTTCGACCCGACCGCGCCCAGCCTGCACCTCGGCAACCTGGTGCAGATCCTGACCGTGCGCCGGTTCCAGCAGGCCGGCAACATCCCGCTCGGCCTTGTCGGCGGCGCCACCGGCCTGATCGGCGACCCCAAGCCGAGCGCCGAGCGCACCCTCAACGACCTCGACGTGGTCGCGAGCTGGGTGCAGCGCATCCGCGAGCAGATCGAGCCGTACCTGGACTTCACCGGCTCGAACGCGGCCAGGATGGTGAACAACCTCGACTGGACCGCTCCGCTCTCCGCGATCGACTTCCTCCGCGACATCGGCAAACACTTCCGGGTGAACCGGCTGCTGGCCAAGGAGGCCATCAGCGCCCGCCTCAACTCCGACGCCGGCATCAGCTTCACCGAGTTCAGCTACCAGCTGCTCCAGGCCAACGACTTCCTCGAACTGCACAAGCGCTACGACTGCGTGCTGCAGACCGGCGGCAGCGACCAGTGGGGCAACCTCACCTCCGGTGTCGACCTGATCCACCGCGCTACCGGCCACTCGGTCCACGCCCTGGCCACGCCGCTGATCACCAAGGCGGACGGCACCAAGTTCGGCAAGACCGAAAGCGGCACCATCTGGCTCGACCCGGCTCTGACCAGCCCTTACGCGTTCTTCCAGTTCTGGATCAACGCCGATGACCGCGACGTGGACGGCTACCTCAAGGTGTTCACCGAGTTGCCCCGCGAGCAGATCGACGACCTGGCCAAACAGACCGCGGACCGTCCCGCCGCCCGAGCCGCCCAGCGCGTGCTCGCCGAGCAGGTCACCGCCCTGGTGCACGGCGAGACCGAGATGCGCAACGCGGTAGCGGCCAGCCAGGCCCTGTTCGGCCGGGGCGACCTGTTCGAGCTGGACGAGGCAACGCTCAACGCCGCCATGGCCGAGGCGCCCAGCGCCACCGGTGCCCTCGGGGACGGCTCAACCATCGTTGACCTGCTGGTTTCCACCGGGCTGGCGGACAGCAAGAGCGCCGCGCGCCGCGCCATCAAGGAGGGCGGCGCCTACGTCAATAACACAAAGGTTTCCGACGAAGCATGGGGGCCAACAGCCTCTGACCTGCTGAAAGGCGGATGGCTGGTCCTTCGGCGTGGCAAGCGTCACACTGCGGGCGTCCGACTGGTGCGATAGCGTCATCTCAAGCCCGGCACGGGGTCACTGACCTGCGGTTACGCGCCGTTCCGGGCTTAGAGGGGCGCGATTTGACCTCGCGTTCCCGGGCGTGTAACTTTCTCCTTGTCAGCGCGGAACGGGCCCGGAAAGCCGAAAGGCTCCAGGGAACGGGCGCGACAGAGATCCAGAGGCCGCGAACCAAGCTCCCACAGGACGTGGTAGAGTGGGCGGTCTGCGGTTGGAACCCGATGAGGGCCCGGCCACAAAGCTTGAGACACAATGTAGTACGATGGAATGACGCCCCGATCGTCTGGCACTTTGGTGTTGGGTGAGGGTGTGCGTGTGTTCTTTGAGAACTCAACAGCGTGCCGATAATGCCAGTAGAGCATTTATGAAATTAACCTCGTCAGAGGTATTTCTTTGA
>DASYBO010000154.1:0-15089 GCA_036500685.1 Pseudonocardiaceae bacterium
GCCGATCGACGGAGCGCTCTACGCCATCCTGGTCAGGCATCCGAGGACAACCGCCGCCGAACTGTCCGAACAGTGCGGACTGTCCGTGCAATTGGTCAGCAGAGCGCTGTCCCGGCTCACCGCGAACGGCATGACCAGCCGGGTCCCCGGCCGTCCGGCTCGCTATCTCGCCGCCGCGCCGGACATCGCGCTCGGGACGCTGCTCGCCCGCAAGGAGGCTGAGTTGCGGGGCGCGCGGGCCACCGTGCACCGGTTGACCGAGGTGTTCCGCGAGGCGTCCCGCTTCACGCATCCGGCCGAACTGGTGGAGGTGGTGACCGGGGTCGAGAACATCAACAACCGGGTCGGGCACCTCCAGGCGGCGGCCCGCACCGAGATCCTGGGTTTCGACAAACCGCCCTACGTGCGCTCGCCCGGCCACAATCAGGGCGCGGAACACCAGCGGTTGATCGAGGGCATTCGGTATCGGGTGATCTACGACCGGGAAGCGCTGGCCTGGCCGGGCCGGCTGGCCGGCGACATCCTGCCCAGTTCGGCCCAGGGCGAGTTGGCGCGGGTCCGCCCGGAACTGCCGATGAAACTGATCCTGGCCGACGACCGGATGGCGATCATTCCGATCAGCTCCTCCGAGCACGTGGTGGACGCGGCGTACGTGATTCATCCGTCCGCGCTGTTGGAAGCGTTGGTCACGTTGTTCGAGGCGGAATGGGAACGGGCCCAACCGCTGGCGCAGGCGATCGGCCGCGCTCCCGCGCCCGGCGAGGGACCGGACCGGGAAACCCGTGCGTTGCTGGTGTTGTTGGCCGCGGGCCAGACCGATGCCGGGATCAGCCGCTCACTCGGTTGGAGCCTGCGCACCACGCAGCGCCGGGTCCGGCAGTTGTTGGCCGATCTGCATGCCACCACCCGATTCCAGGCCGGTATCGCCGCGCATGCCCGTGGCTGGCTCGGTCCCTGACCGACGCCGTTACGAACGTGTCGCACAGCTGTCGAACGATCATGACGGTGCGGTGAACCAACGTCCCGAGGATTGCCCGGTATCCCGTTGACCAGGCGATTCCGGAGGACCGATGCGACTCGAACCACACAGGAGGAGGCGATGGCTACTGCTGGTCGCGGTCGTGGTGGTGGTCGTCGGTGTCGGCGGGTTGTTCGTGGCGCGGGCGGTGTCGAGCCCGTCGGTGACACCGGGGACGGTGGCGATGCCGGATCTGCCGTGGCCGAGCGACGGTCAGGCGGCGGCCGAGGTCGAAGGTCTCGGCAGCCTGGGCTCCAGCGGAACGCGGACACCGGTGCCGATCGCCAGCGTCACCAAGGTGATGACCGCCTACGTCGTGCTGCACGACCATCCGTTGTCCGCCGACGAGCAGGGCCCGACCATCACGGTGGACGTCCAGGCCCAGGACGAGGCCGAATCGGCCGCCTCGACCGAGGAGTCGACGGTCCAGGTGGTCGCCGGGCAGCGGTTGACAGAGCGGCAACTGCTGGAACTGATGCTGATCCCGTCGGGCAACAACATCGCGCGGCTGCTGGCGCGCTGGGACGCGGGCAGCGAGGACGCGTTCGTGCCCAAGATGAACGCGACGGCCGCCAGCCTTGGCATGCGGCAGACGACATACACCGGGGCGAGTGGCGTGGAGGATTCCACCACCAGCACCGCGAGCGATCAACTCATCCTGGCCCGCGCCGCGCTCGGCAACGACGCCATCGCCTCGATCGTCAACCTGCGCGGCATCCGGATTCATGGCGTGCCGGGGACCATCATCAACACCAACACGCTGCTCGGCCAGGACGGCGTCATCGGCCTCAAGACCGGTTCGACCTCCGCCGCCGGAGGCGCGTTGATGTGGGCCGCGCGGACGAACGATCACGTGATCGTCGGCGTCGTGTTGTATCAGCAGCCCGGTGGCTCACCGAACGCCGGCCTTGCCGCCGCGCTGGACGCGAGCCGGAAACTGATTGTGGGCATCGAGAACGCATTGCACTGAAAAGAGTCCGGGCCGGCCAACGTGACCGACCCGGACATCAGGCGTTGATCAGGACCGGACGTCGAACCGGTCGAGGTCCATGACCTTGGCCCACGCGGACACGAAGTCGCGCACGAACTTGCCCTGCGCGTCGTCGCTGGCGTAGACCTCGGAGAGGGCCCGCAGCTCCGAGTTGGAGCCGAAGATCAGGTCGATCCGGCTTGCGGTCCACTTGATCGCGCCGGCGGCGTCCCTGCCCTCGAAGGTCTCGGCCTCGTCGGAGGTCGGCGTCCACTGGGTACCCATGTCGAGCAGGTTGGCGAAGAAGTCGTTCGTCAACGAACCCGGGTTCGCGGTGAACACACCCAGTTGGGACTGCTGGAAGTTCGCGCCGAGCACGCGCAGACCGCCCACGAGCACGGCCATCTCGGGCGCGCTGAGGTTGAGCAGGTTGGCCCGGTCGAGCAGCAGGAACTCCGAGGGGAGCTGGCTGCCCTTGCCTCGATAGTTGCGGAAGCCGTCGGCGGCGGGCTCCAACACGGCGAAGGACTCGACGTCGGTCTGTGCCTGCGTGGCGTCGGTGCGGCCCGGCGTGAACGGCACCGTGACGTCGTGACCGGCTGCCTTGGCGGCCTGCTCGACGCCGGCCGCGCCGGCCAGCACGATCAGGTCGGCCAGCGAGATCCGCTTGCCACCGGACTGCGCCTTGTTGAACGACTCCTGAATGCCTTCCAGCGTGTTCAGCACGCCGACCAGCGAGCCGGGCTCGTTGACCTCCCACGAACGCTGCGGCTCAAGGCGGATGCGCGCACCGTTGGCGCCACCGCGCTTGTCGCTGCCGCGGAAGGTCGAGGCCGACGCCCACGCTGTGGACACGAGCTGTCCGACGGACAGGCCCGAGTCGAGGACCTGCTGCTTGAGGCCCGCGATGTCCTGCGCGTTGACCACTTCGTGGTCGAGCGCGGGCACGCGGTCCTGCCAGATCAGTTCCTCCTGCGGCACCTGGGCACCCAGGTAGCGCTGGATCGGGCCCATGTCGCGGTGGGTGAGCTTGAACCAGGCGCGCGCGAACGCGTCGGCGAACTCCTCCGGGTTGTCCATGAACCGACGCGAGATCGGCTCGTAGATCGGGTCGACGCGCAGGGCGAGGTCGGTGGTGAGCATGGTGGGCTTGCGGGCCGGGTCACCGGCCTCCGGGCCGGGAATGCTGGCCTCGGCGTCCTTGGCCACCCACTGGTTCGCGCCGGCCGGGCTCTTGGTCAGCTCCCACTCGTAGAAGAACAGGTTCTTGAAGAAGCTGTTGCTCCACTGGGTCGGCGTGGACGTCCAGGTGACCTCGAGACCGCTGGTGATGGCGTCGTGGCCCTTGCCGGAACCGAACTTGTTCTTCCAGCCGAGGCCCTGCTGCTCGATCGGGGCGCCCTCGGGCTCGGGGCCGTTGTTGGTGTCGGGCGCCGCGCCGTGGGTCTTGCCGAAGCTGTGGCCGCCCGCGATCAGCGCGACGGTCTCCTCGTCGTTCATGGCCATCCGCAGGAAGGTTTCGCGGATGTCCCTGGCCGCGGCGAGCGGGTCGGGGTTGCCGTTCGGGCCTTCCGGGTTGACGTAGATCAGGCCCATCTGCACTGCGGCCAGCGGGGCCTGCAGCTGACGGTCACCGCTGTAGCGCTCGTCGCCGAGCCAGGTGCGTTCCGGGCCCCAGTAGACGTCCTCGTCCGGCTCCCACACGTCCGCGCGGCCACCGGCGTAGCCGAAGGTCGTGAAGCCCATGGTTTCCAGGGCGCGGTTGCCGGTGAAGATCAGCAGGTCGGCCCAGGAGAGCTTGCGGCCGTACTTCTTCTTGACCGGCCAGAGCAGCCTGCGCGCCTTGTCCAGGTTGCCGTTGTCAGGCCAGCTGTTCAGCGGGGCGAAGCGCTGCATGCCTGCGCCCGCTCCCCCTCGGCCGTCGTCGGTGCGGTAGGTGCCCGCGCTGTGCCACGCCATCCTGATGAACAGCGGGCCGTAGTGGCCGAAGTCCGCCGGCCACCAGTCCTGCGAGTTCGTCATGACCGCGTCCACGTCGACGGCCAGTTCGTCGAGGTCGACGGTGAGGAACTCCTTGGCGTAGTCGAAGTCCTCGTCCATCGGGTTGGCCACCGCGGGGTGCTTGCGCAGGATCTTGAGGTTGAGCTGGTTGGGCCACCAGTCGCGGTTGCTACCACCCTCGGTCGGGTGATTGGTGACTGGGCAGCCGGCGTTGTCGTCAGACACGGAAATCCTTCCGGGAATCAGGAACTACTGGTTGCGGTGGAGCAGTCGGGGCACAGACCCCAGTAGATGACCTCGGCTTCGTCGATGGTGAACCCGTGGTCATCGGACGGGGTCAGACAGGGGGCGGCGCCGAGGGAGCAGTCGGCGTCGGCGATGGCGCCGCAGGAACGGCACACGACGTGGTGGTGGTTGTCCCCGACCCGGGATTCGTAGCGCGCCACCGAGTGCGACGGCTGGATGCGTCGGACCAGCCCCGCCGTGGTCAACGCCTTCAGCACGTCATAGATGGCCTGGTGGGACACGTCCGCGAGTTCTTCCCGCACCGCGCCGATGATCGAGTCGGTGTCGGCGTGCGGGTGGGTGTAGACCGCGTTGAGCACCGCCATCCGCGGCCGCGTGACCCGCAGCGCGGCCTCGCGCAGCAGGCGCTCGAACTCCGTGGTCGTTGGCACGGAACGCAGTCTTGCGCATTTTCTGGAATGAATCAAGTCTAGGCGTCGACGGCGCGCCAGACCAGCGCGAACTTGACCGCGCCATCGGGGTACCGCACGGTCAGGACCAGCTGACCGTCCTCGTCGAACTCGACATAGCGGACCAATTCCTCGCCAACCGGAAAGCGCTTGTCGCCGACCAGTACCCGGTGGGTGAGGACGCCGTCGACCAGGCTCACCAGGCCGGCGTAGCTCACGTCGCCGTCGCCCTCGCTCGCCTGGATCGTCGCTGATACGCCACCGTCCGGCGCGTACAGCAGTACCCCGTTCGGATCGGGCCCGTACATGTTCGCGGAGGTGTCTCCGTCGCGGGTGTACATCCTGGCCCGCACCAGCCGCCACGTGCCGACGAGTTGCCCGAACTCCACCACGCCACGCCCCCTCGTCAACCGATCGTCGACAGGGAGAGTACCGACCCCGGGCCCGCTGGCGCCGAGGCCCCGGGCTGCGATGTCCGATGTGGACAGAGAAAGGTCGCACAACGGTAAACGCTAGCCGCTCGACGACCCCCTCCGCCCGACGAGGACGCGGCCGTGAACTCTACGTCAGGTTTTCCCGACGAATTCCGTCGAAGAGAACCGGGCGAACGAGCGGATGGGTGTTGTAGGTGGCGAGCAGGTCTTCGGTCCGAGCAGGGCGTCCTCGATCGTGGCCTGGTCAGTCACTGGGCGGAGTGATGTCGTAGGAGATGTTCGCGGCCCAGCCCGCCCGCACGCCGTCGGTGATCATGCGCGCGAGGTGCGCAAGCACGCCGTCGAGCCTCGGGTCGCCCTGGTCGAGGCCGTGCTGACCCAGCGACGCGAACGCGGGGCGGTGGCCGAGGACATCGACAAGCACACCATCGCCACCCTGTGCTTCGGCAGCTACTTCGCCGCTTTTTACCGGGGTGAGGCCACGAAGGACATTCCCGAAGCCGTCGTCGCCGTGCTGTGGCCTACGATCGCGGCGAAGCGACCAAGGAGGAAGTGAGCACGATCCGTTGGCGCACAACGAAACCATGCGCAGTATCGAGGCCTCCGGCGACCACTTCACCGAGATTCCGTTGCTGCTGTTCGTATTCGCCATCGACGACCACGGCCGCGCCAACATCTATCCGGCGACCTGGAGCGGGCTGCTCGCGACCCGTGCTGACGCTGCTCGGCGTGCCCAGCGACGAGGGGTGGTCGATGACCGCTGGCAGCGCGACTTCGGCAGCACCGTCGCGGAACCGCTGTGGCCGAACGGCGGTTGATGAACACTTTGTCGGTCGTCGCAGGTAGCGTGCTGTCCTGTGAACGCAGGGGAACGCATACCGGAGCTCGCCGACCGACTCGTCGAGCTGCGCGACGCCTACTATCAGGGCGCGCCGCTGGTCGCCGATGCCGAGTACGACGCGATCGAGGACGAGCTGCGCGGACTCATCGCGAGCAACCCGACACTCGCGCCGGTCCCGAACCCGCTGGAACAGGTCGGCGCACCTGCGGTGCTGCACGCACCGATCCGGCACGCACGCCCGATGCTGTCGCTGGAGAAGGCGACCAAGCCAGAGCAGGTCGCCGCGTTCTTCGACCGCTTCCCCGGCCAGTCGGTCGTGGTGATGCCCAAACTGGACGGGCTGTCACTGTCCCTTGTCTACGAGAACGGGCGGCTGGTGCGGGGCGTCACCCGAGGCGACGGGACGACCGGCGAGGACGTGACCGTGCTGGTGCGCGCGCTCACCGACGGGATCCCGGAGGGGGTCGACGCGCCGGGGCGGGTCGAGGTGCGTGGCGAGGCCGTCATGCTGCGGACCACGTTCACCGCCTACAACGCCGAGCACCCGGACAAGCCGCTGATCAACCCGCGCAACGCCGCCGCAGGCACCCTGCGGGCCAAGGACCCGGCCACCGTTGCCGGGCGACGCCTGCGTTTCTTCGCCTTTGACCTCGACACCGACCCGGACAGCACCGACGCCGACCTCGGCCGCGCTCTGGCCACCCTCGGGTTCACCGCGGCGGACATGCGCCACTGCGTCGACGCCGACGCGGCGCAGCAGGCGATCACCACGATCGAGCAGCGCCGCAACGAGCTGGACTACGACCTGGACGGCGCGGTGCTGCGCCTTGCCGACCGCGCCGCCTACGCCGCGGCCGGCACCCGGTCCAGCTCGCCGCGTGGCGCGTTGGCGTTCAAGTTCGCGGCCGAGGAGAAGACCACGGTGCTGGCCGATGTGGTCTGGGACGTCGGCAAGACCGGCAAGATCGCGCCGGTCGCCTGGTTGGAGCCGGTGTTCGTCGGCGGCACCACGGTCACCAGGGCGACGCTGGCCAACCAGGAGGTGATCCGGGCCAGGGGGATCAAGATCGGCGACACGGTGCTCGTGCGCCGCGCGGGCGATGTGATCCCGTTCGTCGCCGGCGTGCTCGACGCGTCCAAGCGCACCGGCGCGGAGCGCGAGATCGTCCCGCCGGCGGCGTGTCCCTCCTGCGGGCACGCGTTGACCGAACAGGGCAACAGCCGGGAACTGTTCTGCACCAACGTGTCCTGCCCGGCGCAGACCGTTCGCCGGTTGATCCACTGGGCGTCACGGGCCGCTGCGGACATCGAGGCCATCGGCGGGGTCTGGATCGAACGGCTGGCCGAGGCCGGCCTGCTGGAGCAGCCGTCGGACTTCTACCACCTGAGCAAGGAAACGCTGCTGGAGTTCGACCGGATGGGAGAAGTCTCGGCAACGCGCATGATCGAATCGATCGACGCCAGCCGCCAGGTCGGCCTGCGTCGCGCGCTGATCGGGCTGGCGATCCCGATGGCGTCGGATGGCACGGCGGCGCGGCTGTGCCGGGCCGGTTTCGGTTCACTTGAGGAGGTCGCCGACACGGGCGTCGACGGGCTCGTCGCGGTAGACGACATCGGGCCCAAGGTGGCCGCGTCGCTGATCGAGCACCTGACCCGGCTACGGCCGGAACTCGAACGACTCCGCGAGGCCGGCGTGTCTCTGGACGTCCGCGACGAGGACCTGCCGCCGGTCGTCGCGGCAGGCGCGCCCCTGGCCGGCAAGACCGTGGTGATCACCGGCGCGATCAGCGACCCGCGCTCCGGCGAGAAGGTCGCGCGACCGGTTTTCCAGCGGTTGTGCGAGAAAGCGGGCGCGACGACCGCGTCGTCGGTCTCGGCCAACACCGACCTGCTCATCACCGGCGCTGGCGTCGGGGACAGCAAACTCACCAAGGCCGAGAAGCTCGGCGTCGAGGTCGTCGACCAGGGCGAGATCTGGCAACAACTGATCGCCGCCAACGTCGTCTGATCGGGGCCTTCATCAGTCGAGTCGTGGAAACACCCGGCAGTTCGTGTGCAGGTAGCCGGCAACGCCATTCGTGAAGTCGTAGATCGCGACGGTCTGGGTGTCCTCCGCTGAATTCAACGGCAGCATCAGGAAATGCGTCTCGCTGATCGGCCGCAGCTCGTAGCGGAGGTGGTCCGGTTTCCGCAGGACCTCAGCGTGCATGGGGTCGAGCGCGAAAGTCAGGTACAGCTTTCCGCCTTCGGCCGACACCTCGTATCCGGTGCCGGGACGTCCATAGCCGCCGACGTAGCGGGCCGGATCGAGCGTGAGCTTCGGATCCGGCGCGGGCAGGTCCGGTACGGTGACCAGTCCGAGCTCGGTCAGGATCTCGTTGAACACCGTGCGGTAGAAGCTTTCACTCGATCCGCCGTTGGTCAGCATCGCGATGGCGGTGTTCGAGTCCGGCAGTACTCGCAACCGCGCGTTCTGGCCGATCGTGCTGCCGTCGCTGGCATAGACGGTTTCGCCGTGCCAGTCACACACGATGAGGCCGAGCGCCCATTCGGGACCGAACACGTACGGATCCGGCACGGGCACCCGTGACCGCCGCATCTCCCGCGCGCTGTCCATCGAGAGGATCCGTCGTCCGTTCGCCGCCATGCCGTCGTTGAGCAGGACGTGCGCCAGGGCAAGGACTTCACCGATCGTCGAGGTGATGTTGCCGCCGGGACCGAAGGCACGCGGCAGGTACTTCATCGGGGTCAGGATCGGGCCGTCTTCCGGGGAGAGGATCAGGTGGCCGGTCGCGGCCCTGGTGTCGTCCACCTGCTCGCGCCAACTGCCCGTGCTGGTCAGGCCCATGGGATCGAAGAGGCGATCGCGCATGATGTCGTCCCAGCGGCCCTCGTCGTGCACCTCCAGGATCCGCGCGAGAATCGCGTAGCCCAGCGCGGCGCTGTAGCCGTGGGTGTGGCCGATCGGGAAGACCTGCGGCGCGTCCGCGATGTTCTCGACCATGCGCCGGTAGACGTCGGCGTCCTCGCCGGGATCGCCGTAGGCTTCCTCGATCCCGTTGGTGTGGTTGAGAAGTTGGCGTGCGGTGACCTTGGCGCTCGCGTCGGCATCGGCGACTGTGAAGCCGGGCAGGTAGGTGCGCACCGGTTCGTCCAGGTCGAGCGCGCCCTCGTCGACGAGTTGCAGGATGGCCAACGCGGTCTAGGTCTTGGTCATGGAACCGATTTGGTAGACGGTCCGCGTCGTCGCGGGCTCGCGCGTTTCCACGTTGGTGACCCCGACCGCGAACTCGGTGCGCCTGCCATCGCGCAGCACGCCGATCGCGGCGCTGGGGATCTGGTATTCGGCAAGGAGTTCGGCGACTCTGGCTTGAATGCGCATGCCGAGAAGCTACGTTGCGTTTCAGGCATCGTCAATTAGAATGATGTATAAAGTCGTTGCTACACAGGAATCGTTGCAACTGGTTTGTGAGTAAATGCAAGAGGAGGTGTGCGCAGGTGCCGGGAGGCAGGCTGACCCACGATGACCGTCGCCGGATCGCGGTCTTGCTGACCGACGGGCTCGGCTACGCCGAGATCGGCCGACGGCTGGCCAAGCCGACGTCCACCATCAGTCGTGAAGTCGCCCGAAACGGCGCGTCCGGCGTCTATCTGGCCGACGACGCGCAGCAGGCCGCTGGCCACCGCGCCCGCCGACGCAAACCGACCAAGCCCAGCCCAGTCTGGGACGAACAGGCCGGCGTGACGCGCGAATTCGTCGATCACTTCGCGACCCTGCTGGCCGCGACCGGCCTGCCCAGAATGACCGCCAGGGTGTTCACCTGCCTGCTCACCGCCGAAGCCGACGGCCTCACGGCTGCCGACCTGGTGTGCGGGCTTCAGGTCAGCCCTGCGTCGGTGTCCAAGTCGATCGCCGCGCTGGAAGGCATGGATCTGGTTGCGCGCCAACGGGATCCCGCTCGGCGCCGCGAGCGCTACGTGATCGGCGACGACGTCTGGCTGCGCGCGTGGCACACCGATACCGACGCACACAGCGCGCTGGCCACCGCGGCGCAACGCGGAACCGAGATCTTCGGTGCCGAAACGGCAGCGGGCGTCCGGTTCGGCAAGATGGGCCAGTTCTTCGGCAGGTTGGGCGAGATGATGAGCGGCAGCACCATCGGCGAACCGGCCGGCTACGACGCGCTGACCCTGCTCGCGGCGCTCGTGCACGCGTGCCGACCGCTCACCCTGACCGCGCTGGCCACCGCGCTCGACTGGCCTGCCGACCGCATCACCGCCGCCTTCGACGTGATCCGCGAACAGCCTGCCATCGCCGATCCCCTTGCCCTGCAAGCGATCGGGGCCGACGCCTACACCGTCACCACCAGAGCGGACCGGCTGAACCCGGCCCAACGCCGAGCACTCGAATCACGCCCCGCCCAGCGGTAGCCGCAGTTGGAGGCCGGCGAACAGCCTCACCAGCGGATCGTCCAGGTCGAGGCCGGTGAGTTCGGCGGCGCGGCGCACCCGGTAGCGCAAGGTGTTGGGGTGCACGTGCAGGCGCGCGGCGGCGGTGCGCACGTCGCCGAGAGTGTCCAAATAGGCCAGTAGGGACGGGGCAAGGTGGTTGTCGTGCGCGGCAAGCGCGGTCAGCCGGGGGTCGCGCAGGCTCGGGCGTTCGGCCAGCAGGGCGAGGGTTTCGCCGACCAGGACGCGGGAGCGGACGTCGGCGAGGGCGGCCACGTCCGGGTCGGTGTCCTCGGTCAGCGCGTCGAGCACGCGGTCGGCCTCCTCGCGGGACGCGCGCACGTCGGCGAGGCCGGGCACGACGCGGCCGATCGCGGCGCGGGTGTGAACCCGGAGTTGACGGGCGGCCGCGGCCACCATGTCGCGGGTCAGGCCGAGCAGCGCGCTGTCCGAGGTGGGGTCGGGCAGCAGGACGTAGGTGCGGTCGCCGGACTGGGTGACCAGGGCGCTGCGCCGGTAGGCGGCGGCGTGCACGGAGATCACCGAGACCAGTTCGACCCTGCGCAGTTCGCGTTCGGCGCGCTCGGCGCCTTCGACATCCTCGCGCAGCACGAAGGCCACCACGGCCGCCGGCTTGTCGGGGTCGGCGCCGATCTGCCTGGCCACGGCGCGGGCGTCGACGCGGCCGGCCAGCAGTCCGGCCAGAAGGTCGTCGCGGAACCGGTGGCCAGCGCGTTGCCGGCGGACCAGTTGGAGGGCGGTCACCCTGGCCGCGCCGAGCAGGGCGCGTTCGGCGTTGTCGGCCAGCGGGGTCGCGCCCTGCTGCACCCAGATGCTGCCCAGTGGCCTGCCGCCCGCGTGCAGTCCGACCGCGAGCCGGGGCCGGATGCCGAGTTCGGGGTGTTCGTCGATGCGCACCACCTCCTCGGTCGCACGCAACCTTTGGTACACACCCCATTCGCGCAGCATCGCCAGGTACGGCTCGGGGCCTTGTCTGCCCAAAATGGACAGTCGGCGGAGTTCGTCGACATCGTCGTCGGACCGGGAGTAGGCAAGTACCCGGCTGGCGGTGTCCTCGATGCTGACGCTGCCGCCGGTCAGTCCCGCGATCGTCTGGGCCAGGGTGAACAGGTCGCCGAGCACCTCGCCGTCGTCCGCGTCCTCGGCCTCCCGCGCGGTGTCGAGCACTCCCCTGACCAGCGCCTCGAACTGTTCCCAGCGGACCTCGGCCGGCACGGCGAGCAGCGCGATGCCGGCCTCCTCGGCCGCCTTGGCCAGCGGGTCGGCCGCGCGTTCGTCGTCGACCTTCACCGCGACGGCCGCCGCGTGCTGCCGGCCCGCCGCGCGGACCAGCGGCAACGCGGCCCGGTCGCGCGCGCCGACCACCATCGCCAGGTCGCCGGGGGCGAGTTCGGGGTGGTCGTCCGGTTCGACGATGACCACGTCGCGGATGTCGGGCTCCAGCCCGTCCGGTGCGGACCGCAGCTCGACCAGTGGATCGCCGAGCGCGATCAACACCTGTCGCAGGCTGGCCATGCTATGTCCCATCGTACAAGTCGAGTGCACGAACCTTAGCCGATCGAACAAGCCTTTGCCGCCCCGCGCTGCCTACCGTTGGCGGCATGGATGCCGTGACCAACGTGCCGACCCCGGTGAACGAGCCAACGCTGCACTACGCCCCTGGCAGCCCGGAACGAGCCGCGGTCGAAACGGCGCTCGGCGAGCTGACCAAGCAGCCGACCGCGCTGACCACCACCATCGGCGGCGAGCAGCGGGTCAGCGCGGGCGCACCGGTCGACGTGGTGCAGCCGCACAACCACCGCGCCGTGCTCGGCACCTTCACCGGCGCCACCGAACAGGACGCGCGAGACGCGATCGCCGCGGCCAAGGACGCCGCTCCGGCCTGGCGGGCGCTGTCCTTCGACGACCGCGCCGCCATCCTGCTGCGCGCGGCCGACCTGCTCACCGGCCCGTGGCGGGCCACGGTGAACGCGGCGACGATGCTCGGCCAGTCCAAGACGGTGTTCCAGGCCGAGATCGACGCGGCCTGCGAACTCGCCGACTTCTGGCGGTTCAACGTCCACTTCGGACGCCGCGTGCTCGCTGAGCAGCCTGCCAGCTCGCCGGGCGTGTGGAACCGGATGGACCATCGGCCTCTTGAGGGTTTCGTCTACGCGATCACGCCGTTCAACTTCACCGCGATCGCGGCCAACCTGCCCACCGCGCCGGCGCTGATGGGCAACACGGTGCTGTGGAAGCCCTCCCCCACCCAGATGCTCTCCGCACACCTGACCATGCGCCTGCTTGAGGCCGCCGGGCTGCCGGCCGGCGTGATCAACCTGCTGCCCGGTGACGGTCGCGCCGTGTCCGACGTGGCGCTGACCTCGCCCGACCTGGCCGGCATCCACTTCACCGGCTCGACAGCGACCTTCCAGCACCTGTGGTCGACGGTCGGTGCGAACATCGCCGGCTACCGCACCTACCCTCGGCTGGTCGGCGAGACCGGCGGCAAGGACTTCGTGCTCGCCCACCCCTCCGCCGATCCGGAGGTGCTGCGCACCGCGCTGATCCGCGGCGCTTTCGAGTACCAGGGCCAGAAGTGCTCGGCGGCCTCCCGCGCGTACGTGCCGCGCTCGGTGTGGGCGCGGATGCGCGACGAGCTGGTCAGCGAGATCGAGTCGATCAGCGTCGGCGACGTCACCGATTTCCGCAACTTCATGGGCGCGGTCATCGACCGGCGCGCGTTCGACCGGCTGGCAGGCGTGCTCGACCGGGCCCGGGCGGACGAGCGGCTGAGCATCCTCACCGGCGGCACCGCCGACGACAGCGAGGGCTACTTCGTCTCGCCGACCGTCGTGCTCGGCGCCGACCCTGAGCACGAGGTGTTCCGCACCGAGTACTTCGGTCCGGTACTGGCCGTGCATGTCTACGAGGACGCCGACTACGACAGCGTGCTGCGCCAGCTCGATGCCGTGTCCCCGTACGGGTTGACCGGTTCGATCATCGCCACCGACCGCGCCGCGATCGCGCACGCGGTCGACAACCTGCGGTTCACGGCCGGCAACTTCTACATCAACGACAAGCCGACCGGCGCCGTCGTCGGCCAGCAGCCCTTCGGCGGCGGACGCGGCTCGGGCACCAACGACAAGGCAGGCGCCATGCACAACCTGCTGCGCTGGGTGAGCCCGAGGTCGATCAAGGAGACGTTCGTCCCGGCAACCGACTACCACTATCCGCACCAGGGGTGATCACCGTGCTTCGACCGATGCTGCATGCCGCCGCCCGTTCCTCCGCCGCCCGCAGGGTGGTCGAACGCTCCCCGCTGACCCGTCCCGTGGTGCGCCGGTTCATCGCGGGCGACGCGGTGACCGACGCCATCGACACCACCGGCGACCTGCTGGCATCGGGTCGGCTGGTCACCCTGGACCACCTTGGCGAGGACACCACCAACGCCGACCAGGCCGACACGACCGTGCGTGCCTACCAGGAACTGCTGAAGCGGTTGGCGGACAAGGGTTTCACCGATCGCGCCGAGGTGTCGGTGAAGCTGTCCGCGGTCGGGCAGAAGCTCGATCCCGGCCTCACCCTGGACAACGCGCGCCGCATCTGCGTCGCCGCCGATTCGGTCGGTGCCACGGTCACCCTGGACATGGAGGACCACACCACCACCGACGCGACCTTGGCCGTGCTGCATGAGCTGCGAGAGGATTTCCCCTGGGTCGGCGCGGTGTTGCAGGCGTACCTGCGGCGCACCGAGGGCGACTGCCGCGACCTGGCAACCTCAGGTTCACGGATCCGGCTGTGCAAGGGCGCCTATGCCGAGCCTGCCTCGGTGGCCTTCACCGACAAGACCGAGGTCGACCGGTCCTACGTGCGCTGCCTGAAGGTGCTGATGGCCGGGCAGGGCTACCCGATGGTTGCCTCGCACGATCCGCGCCTGATCGCGATCGCCGCCTACCTGGCCGCCGAGGCCGGTCGCGGCCCCGACGACTTCGAATTCCAGATGCTCTACGGCATCCGCCCCGACGAGCAGCAGCGGCTTGCCGACGACGGCAACCGCATCCGGGTGTACCTGCCCTACGGCGGCGAGTGGTACGGCTATTTCATGCGCAGGCTGGCCGAGCGTCCGGCCAACCTGGCCTTCTTCCTCCGTTCGCTCGCCACGAAGAACTAAGCCTTGAGGTGGCCCTCGGCCATCGCGATGAGCAGGGCCATGCGCTGTCGGTCGAATTCGGGATCGGCGTAGAGCATGGCGGTGAGCGCCTCACCGTCGAAGTAGTGGATGACGTGCGCGACGGCGGCGGCGCGGTCCTGTGCGGGTAGCCGGTCCAGCGCCCGGACCTGGCGGCTGGCCGCCATGATCTTGACGCCGTACTCGTCGACGACCGGCCGCAGGCCTTCCCGCAACTCGGCATCGTTGCGCGCGGCGACGAGCAGTTCGATCCACACGGCGTTGATCGGATCGCGCGCTGACGCCCGCAGCACCGGCAGAATCGCGGCAAGGTCTGCGGTGTCGGGCAGTTGCGTGATGCGGGCGGTGAAATTGGCCAACTGGCGCAGGGCCACTTCCTCGCCGGCGGCGCGCACCAGGTCGAGCAGGGTGGCGAACCGGCCGAACAGCGCGCCGTGCGACACCCCGGCCCGCGCGCAGATCTCCTTGACCGAGGTGCGCGCGTAGCCG
>DASYBO010000155.1:0-3443 GCA_036500685.1 Pseudonocardiaceae bacterium
TGGACTCGATGATCAACAACTCCCGGCCGACCAGGGCCGAGACCTCGGACGTGGCCAACGCCGTGCTCGACGGCGCGGACGCGGTCATGCTCTCCGGCGAGACCAGCGTCGGCCGGTATCCGACCGAGACCGTGGAAACCATGGCCCGCATCGTCGTGACCATGGAGAACGACTCGGTCGCGGCACCGCCGCTGACCCACGTCCCGCGCACCAAGCGCGGCGTCATCTCCTACGCGGCAAGGGACATCGGCGAGCGGCTCAACGCCAAGGCGCTGGTCGCCTTCACCCAGTCCGGCGACACCGTTCGTCGACTGGCCCGGTTGCACACCCACCTGCCGCTGCTGGCGTTCACCCCGGACGAACACGTTCGGAGTCAGCTTTCTCTCACCTGGGGCACGGAAACCTTCCTGGTGCCTAATGTTGACTCGACCGACCAGATGGTCCGATTGGTCGACTCGTCCATGTTGTCCATCGGCCGGTACCAGCCGGGTGACCTGGTGGTGATCGTGGCCGGTTCGCCGCCTGGCACCATCGGGTCCACCAACCTCATCCGGGTGCACCGGTTGGGCGAGGAAGACCACGCCTGAGCCGCACCGCTCGAACGGTGCCGTACGGGCATCGTTCGAGCGCGATGAGGTGAGCGGGTGAGCGAGGCGGCGCGGATCGCGGCGGCCGATCCGGACGCGTCCCTGGCAGGGGACGTACCGAAGGCTGCCGACGGTGTCCCTTTCGGCCAACCGGTGCTCGATCGGCTGGTGGCCCTGCTCGACCTGGAACGGATCGAGGAGAACATCTTCCGCGGCGTCAGCCCGGCCGATTCGACCGTACGCGTGTTCGGTGGCCAGGTCGCCGGCCAGGCCCTGGTCGCGGCCGGTCGAACGGTCCCGGCGGAACGCCGTGTGCATTCCATGCACGCGTACTTCATCCGTCCCGGCGACCCGAGCATCCCCATCGTCTACGAGGTGGACCGCACCCGCGACGGCCGTTCGTTCACCACCCGCCGCGTGTTGGCGATCCAACGCGGCAAGGCGATCTTCTCGCTCTCCGCGTCGTTCCAGATCGACGAACCCGGCATCGACCACTCCGACACCATGCCGACCGTGCCGGCGCCGGAAACCCTGCCCACCTATGGCGAACTCATGGCCCAACGGGGCGGGGTGGTCGCCAACAACGCGGCCATCCGTCCGCGCCCGATCGACGTCCGCTACGTGACCGAGCCGCCGTGGCTCTCTCGCGAACACGGCCCGGCCGAGGCGCGCAGTCAGGTCTGGATGCGCGCCGACGGCATCCTGCCCGACGACCAGCTGCTGCACGTGTGCGTGCTGACCTACGCGTCGGACATGACACTGCTCGACTCGGTGCTGGCCAGGCACGGCGTGTACTGGGGGATGGACAAGGTCGTCGGCGCGAGCTTGGATCACGCGTTGTGGTTCCACCGCCCGTTCCGCGCCGACGAGTGGGTCCTCTACGACTGCTCGTCGCCCAGTGCGTCGGGCGCGCGCGGCCTGGCCACCGGCCGGTTCTTCGCCGAGGACGGCACGCACGTGGCCACCGTGGTGCAGGAAGGTCTGCTCCGGGTAGCCGATTGACGATGAAGGTTAGGCTACCCTTGCTGTGACTGAGCTGTTGCTGGCGAGAAGGAGACCTGATGGCTGACGACCGACCCGCTCCGCGTCGCCGCACCGTGCACGAGTTCACCGTGCGGCGCACCGAGCAGCTGAGCCCGCACCTGATCCGCGTCGTGCTCGGCGGTGCCGGCTTCGACACCTTCGTGAACAACGAGTTCACCGACCGCTATGTGAAACTGCTCTTCGGTCAGCCCGGCGTGACCTACCCCGAGCCGTTCGACCTCGAGGCCATCCGCCGCGACCTGCCCGCCGAACAGTGGCCGACCACCCGCACCTACACGGTGCGCCGCGTCGACCCGGCCGTCCGCGAGATCACCATCGACTTCGTGTACCACGGCGACGAGGGCTACGCGGGCCCCTGGGCCGCGTCCGCCCAACCCGGCGACATCCTCCGCATGATGGGCCCCAGCGGCGCCTACGCCCCGCGCCCGGACGCCGACTGGCACCTGCTGGCCGGCGACGAAAGCGCCCTCCCGGCCATCGGCGCCGCCATCGAAGCCATCCCCGCCGGCATACCCGTCCGCGCGTTGATCCTCGTCCACGGCGAAACCGACGAGCAGAAGTTCGACACCGCGGCCGACGTCGAGATCACCTGGCTGCACGAAGGCGCCGACCTCGCCGCCGCGGTCCGCGCCCTCGCATTCCTACCCGGCACCCTCCAAGCCTTCGTCCACGGCGAAGCCGGCTTCGTCGCCGACCTGCGCGGCTACCTCGGCAAGGAACGCGGTGTGGCCAAAGACCTCCTGTCCATCTCCGGCTACTGGCGGCGCGGCAAGAACGAGGACGGCTGGCAAGCCGAGAAGCGCGAAACCCGCCTTCGCGAAGAAGCCCAAGCCGCACAGGGCTGACGCGCGGTTCGCCGGGATTGTCAGATCCGGTCCTTAGGGTGTTGGCTATGACTGTGGCTCCTGCTCAGAAACCGACGCCCTTCGCGGAGATGTCGCCTGCCGACATTCGCGCCGGCCTCGTGCCCGAAGAGCAGGTCGAATTCGACCAAGCCTGGCGTAAGGCGTGTCTTCAGGCCGCCGAGACCTTCGACCTGACAATCGTCAGGACGACGCTGGAGATCTATGGCCGTCATGCAATGATCGTCAAGCATCGCGGCGCGGATGGCTACCGCGAACTGCTGGCGCGCGCCGAGGAACGGCTGCGGACCGGCGCCGAGCCGACCGGTGGAATGTCGGGCGAAGAGATGCGTGCGCTGATCCAGGAGCGGTTGGGCCGGTAGGTGTACCGCATCACAACCGACGAGAAGTCGTCGGCTCAGATTGATGCGCTGCCCCCAGACGTCCTGGTGTCCTACGCGGAGATCGTGGGCGTCATGGAGTTGGTCCCGTGGCAGGGTGAGCCAACCAATTCCGATAATCCGGACGGGCCAGTGCGAGCGTTGTGCTTCGGGCACGGCAGCATGGTCACCTACCTGATCCTGGAAGATCAGCTGCGCGTCGATATCCTGGACGTGATCTGGATTGGGTGACCACAGGTCTGCGCTTCGCAGGTTCATCAATGTGGCGGGGCAACCGTTCGGTGAGATATCGCCCGCGAGAATCCGAGCTGGACTGGTCCCAGAGGAGCAGTCGCAATTCGACGAATCCTGGCGCGTCGCATGCCTTGCGGCCGCCGAAATCGTTGCCCTCGCGGGCATGCTGAGCACACTAGAGATCTATGCGAGCCATGCATTGATCGTCGAGCACGGCGGTCGAGATGGGTATCGGGAGTTGTTGGCGCGCGCCGAAGAACGGTTGCGCACCGGCGCGGAGCCGACCGGTGGAATGTCGGGCGAGGAGATGCTGGCGCTGATCCAGGAGCGGCTGG
>DASYBO010000156.1:0-17161 GCA_036500685.1 Pseudonocardiaceae bacterium
CAGCCGACCCGGATCATAGACAGCTCACTGACCGCGGCGAGCCGATCGAAGTCCATGTCGGTGTCCACCGCGATCATTCACCCGAGACCCGGCTGCGCCGCGACTCCATCAGGTCGCCTTCCCACTCAACGGTGCCCCGCAGCTCCCGGATCTTGCGCAGCCGCCAATCGCGGATCGCCCTTTCCAGGGCGACCTCGATGGTTCGTTCTTGGTGTGGGTGCCCAGGGCTGTCATGCATTTACTTGCCGGCCCAGGACCCTTCAACGACCGGGCTGCGGCCGATCAGGGGTTCCCACCATGGCCTGTTGTCGGCATACCACCTGATCGTGTCACGCATCCCGCTGTCGAACTCGATCAACGGCTCCCACCCGAGTTCGCGGCGGATCTTGGTGGAGTCCAGGAGGTAGCGGCGGTCGTGGCCGGGCCGGTCCTCGACCTCCTGCTTCAGCGAGGCAGGCAGGCCCAACTCGTCAAGGACGAGGTCAGCCAACTGCTCAACACTGGCCTCGACGCCGGTGCCGACGTGGTAGGTCTCGCCGACGACGCCGCGGTCCAGGATCAACTCGATCGCGCGCACGTGGTCCAGCGCGTGGATCCATTCGCGGCGGTTGTGCTTGGACTTGTAGACCGGCAGCGGCTGGCCGTCCAGCGCGCGGGTGGTGAACAGCGGCAGCACCTTCTCCGGGAACTGGTGCGAGCCGTAGTTGTTGGCACAGTTGGTGATCGTGATCGGCAGGTGGTAGGTCTCGTGGTAGGCGCGCACGGCGTGGTCGGCGCCTGCCTTGCTCGCGTTGTACGGCGTCCTCGGGCGGTACGGCGTCTCCTCGGTGAAGGCCTCCTCCGCGTCGAGCGGGAGGTCGCCGTAGACCTCGCAGGTGGAGACGTGGTGGAAGCGGGCGATGCCGACCTGGCGGGTCGCCTCCAGCAGCGTCTGAGTGCCGAGCACGTTGGTGCGGAAGAACCGGCCCGGGTCGAGCACGGCGAGACTGTTGTGCGACTCGGCGGCGAAGTTCACCACGACATCGACACCGTGCGTGCGCAGCGCCTCCTCGATGGCGGGCTGGTCGCCGATGTCGGCGTGCACGAACGAGATCGCGTCGCGGACCTCGGTCAGGTTGGTCTCGGTCCCCGCATAGGTCAGCGCGTCCAGCGCGACCACCCGGTCGTCGGGGTGCGCGTGCACCCAGTGCCGTACGAAGTGCGAGCCGATGAACCCGGCCGCGCCGGTAACCAGGAGCGTCGTCATGGCTGGGAGGCTACCGGGCCCTCCTCGACCGGTGGTGGGGACGGTTGTGGTTCGCGGTAGAGGTCGGGTTCGAGGTAGATCAGCTTCGCGGTCGGGACCTTGGTGCGCACCCGCAGTTCGGCGTCGTCGATGGCCTGCGCGACTTCCTCCAATGGCACGTCGGCGACCAGCGCGATCTTGGCCGCGACCAGCAGTTCGTCCGGGGACAGGTACTGGGTGCGGATGTGGATGACCCGCTCGACCCTGCCGCGTTCCAGTTCGCCGACGATCGTGGCCAGCAGTGCCGGGCCGACGCCCTCGCCGATCAGCAGGCTCTTGGTCTCCACGATGAGCACGGTCGCGAACACGCCGAGCAGGCCGCCGATGCAGACGGTGCCGATGCCGTCGAAGACCGGGTTGCCGGTGATCACCGAGAGGACCACGCCGAGCAGCGCGAACACCAGACCGATCAACGCACCGGTGTCCTCGAGCAGCACCACAGGCAGGTCGGGCGACTTGGCCTCGCGGACGAACGCGAACCAGCTCACGTTGCCCTTGGTGATCCGCGACTCCTTCATCGCGGTACGGAAACTCAGGCCCTCCATGATCGCAGCCACGAACAGGATGATGATCGCGACCAGCGGCGCTTCCAACGGGTGCGGGGTGATGATCTTGTCGATGCCCTCGTAGAGCGCGAAGATCGAACCGACGCTGAACAGCAGCAGCGCCACAACGAACCCGTAGAAGTAGCGTTCGCGGCCGAAACCGAACGGGTGCGACTCGGTGGCCTCGCGTTGGGATGCCCGACGGCCCAACAGCAACAGGCCCTGGTTGGACGTGTCGGCCAGCGAGTGGACGGCCTCGGCGAGCATCGAGGACGAGCCGGTGAACAGGAACCCGACGAACTTGGCGACCGCGATCCCGGCATTGGCCGACAACGCGGCGACAACGGCCTTTCCGCCGCCCTGATCTGACACCCGCCAGACCCTAGCCCAGCGGCGATCCGGCGGTCGCCCGGAAGAGCTGGGTGCGGCCGGCACCGAGCGGGTGCACCAGGACCGGGCCTTCGGCGCAGTCGCGCGCGGGCAGCCAGGCCGAGTCGCCGCAGCCGAGCTTGAGCGGCGGAAGGCCGGGCCGGGACAGTTCGGCCGCGCCGTCGGTGCAGATCAGCAGCTGCGGGCCGATGTGGTCGATGGCGATTTCCTCGTCGGTCCCGCCTTCCGGCCATTCCAGCCGGGACAGTTCGAACTCGGGCGCGTCGGTCGGATAGATCAGCATGTGCTCGGTGACCGCTTCGCCGCGCAGGATCGGCATGTCGCCGTGGCCGAAGTCCAGCACCCGCAACAGTTCCGGCACATCGACGTGCTTGGGGGTCAGGCCGCAGCGCAGGATGTTGTCCGAGTTGGCCAGGATCTCCACGGCCGTGCCGCGCAGGTAGGCGTGCAGGTTGCCGGCGGCAAGGTAGACGGCCTCACCGGGACCGAGCACCAGCCGGTTGAGCAGCAGCCCGGCCAGCACGCCGACATCGCCGGGGTAGAGCTCGCTCAGTTCCAGCACGGTGCGGCATTCCAGGCTGAACGGTCCATGCTCCTTGAGCAGCGCGACGCACGCGTCCACCACCTGCGGCAGCAGCTCGTCCAGGACCGCGGCAGGGAGAGTGATGAGCGTGGTGAACAGGGTGCGCAGCCCGTCCGCGTCCGGCTGCTCGGCGAGCAGGGTGGCGTAGCGGTCGAAACTCGGCGCGTTCAGGGCCTTGAACAACTCGACCGTGCGGTGCGGGTCGCGGAAGCCGGCGAGCACGTGGAACTCGGTGAGCGCGCACACCAGTTCGGGTTTGGCGGTCGGGTCAGGGTAGTTGCGGCTCGGCGCGGTCCTGGGGACGCCGTCGGCCTCCTCGCGCTCGAACCCGGCGCGGGCCTGCGCCGCGGAGGGGTGCGCCTGCATGCTCATGGGCTCGTCGGCCGCGAGGACCTTGAGCAGGAACGGAAGTCGGTTGTCCCAGCGCCTGGCGCAGGTCTCGCCGAGCATGCCGACCGGGTCGGCGGCAAGGATCTCCACCAGCGACCGTTCGACGCCGTCCGCGCCGATGACCGTCGACGGGTCGTCCGGGTGGGCACCCATCCACAGCTCGGCCTCGGGATGCGGGGTGGGCACCTCCCGTCCCTGCAACTGCGCGATGGCCGTGCGCGAACCCCATGCGTACCGCCGGACCGCGTTTCGCAGCAACTCCACCGTCTGACTCACTCCCTGAAACCCTGAACCGCCGGAACCTCCGGCAGCCCGCCTCCTATTAAGCGTTGACCGGCTCGTAGCGGCCGGATCCACCCAACATGCCACTGGCCAGGCCCAGGTAGACCGAGGCCATCTCGAACCGCAACGCCAACACCGCCGCGCGCACCGCGGCGCCGCCGGTGGTCTCCTCCGCAGGCTGCAGCAGGTCCGCGCCGGGCAGGTCGTCGGTCGCGGCGAGCCGGTTGGCGATGGCCTCCGGCTCGTCGGTGATCGACAGCAACAGCACCCGTGGACCACCGGGCACGACATCGTCCGGGTCGGCGAAGATGTCCGTCCCGGCGCTGGCGCCGATCGCCGAGCGGTAGAGCACCCGGCGGCTGCACACCTGGGGGTACCCGGCATGGCTGGCGACGATGCCGGCGAATCCGGCCAGCACCTCGGCCGCGTGCCAGGCGACCGCCGCGGCCACCGGGTCCAGCCCGCACAGCAGCGGGGTGCGGTCGGCGATGCGCAGCGCCAGCGACTTGGCCGGGTTCACGAACGACTCGAAGTTCGCGTGATCGCGTTCGGCTTCCCGGTCCAGCTCGTCGGCCAGGTTGTTCACGTCGGTGCGCAGCAGGCCGAGGGTGTCCAGCACGATCAGGCCCGCGGCCAATGCCCTCGGGTAGCCGAAACCGGTCGGCAGGTCGATCCTCGGCGGCAGCAGCAGCGTGCCGGCGGCGGCCGCGGCGACCGGGCCGTCATCGGCGGCGGTGATGACCACGGTGGCGCCGAAGCGACGGGCCCGGTCGATGGACGCGGCCAGCGCGTGGTCACCGGGGTCGTCGCTGTGGATGAGCAATACGTCCAGCGGGCCGACCCAGGCCGGCACGTCCTCGCTGAGCACGATCGGCACCGAGCAGTTCGGCGGCAGCAGCGCGAGCAGCAGTTGGGCGACGGCAGGGGCGACGCCGGGCCTTGTCACCATGACCAGGGCCCTCGGCCGGTTCCCGGCGAGCTGGTCGATGCGGACCTCGGCAGCGGCCTCCACGGTGGCCCGCACCTGGGCACCGGCCGAGGCAACGGCTCGCAGGCAGCCACCGGCACGCACGTCGGCACTGGCCAGGCGGTCCGCGTCGTCCAGCAGGCTGTCGTCCAACAACAGGTTCACCCGCCCGCCGTATCGGTGGTATCGGCCGCAGTGCCCCCTGCCGGGATCGCCTCGTCGAGCAGCAGCACCGGGATGCCGTCCCGAACCGGGTACATCCGGCCACAGGACGTGCAGGTCAGGACGTCGGCGGCAGGGTCGGTGGGCGAGCCGATCCGCAACGGGGCGTGGTCGGGCGACGGGCAGGCCAGGATCTCCAAGAGCGTGGCGTCGAGCGCGACGACCATGGTGCCTCCTTGTGTCTGCTACGGCGAGCGAGTCGGGTGTCGACCACACCCATTCTCCGGGTTTACCAGATTCAGGTCACCGACCGGGGGCGGCAACGTCGCTATCAGGCGCGGACGATGCCAAGAACGTCATCTCGAAGGGCAGCGACGGCCTCAGCGTTCACGGCTTCGACATTGAGCCGCAACAGCGGCTCGGTGTTGGACGGGCGCAGGTTGAACCAGGACCCGTCCGGCAGGTTCACCGTGAGCCCGTCGAGTTCGTCGATGGTGACGCCGTTCCGGCCCGCGTAGGCGTCCTTGACGGCGGTCATCCGGCCTGCCTGGTCGGTCACGGTCGAGTTGATCTCGCCGGAGGCGGCGTAGCGCGAGTACTCGGCGGTCAGCTCGGACAGCGGCTCCGCCTGGCCACCGAGCGCGGCCAGCACGTGCAGCGCGGCCAGCATGCCGGTGTCGGCGCGCCAGAAGTCGCGGAAGTAGTAGTGCGCGGAGTGCTCACCGCCGAAGATGGCCCCGGTCGTGGCCATCTCCTGCTTGATGAACGAGTGCCCAACCCTGGTCCGCACCGGCTTGCCGCCGTGCTCACGCACGATCTCCGGCACGGCCTTGGAGGTGATCAGGTTGTGAATGACCGTCGAGCCGGGGTCCTTGGCCAGCTCGCGCACGGCCACCAGCGCGGTGATCGCACTCGGGCTGACCGGCTCGCCGCGCTCGTCCACCACGAAGCAGCGGTCGGCGTCGCCGTCGAAGGCGACCCCCGCGTCGGCGCCGACCTCGCGCACCTTGGCCTGCAGGTCCACGATGTTCTTGGGGTCCAGTGGGTTGGCCTCGTGATTGGGGAAGTTGCCGTCCAGCTCGAAGTACATCGGCACGACGTCGAGCGGGAGACCTGCCAGCACGCTGGGCACGGTGTAGCCGCCCATGCCGTTGCCGGCGTCCACCACGATCTTCAGCGGACGGATCGAGCTGAGGTCGACCAGCCCGCGCAGGTATTTGCCGTAGTCCTCGAGCAGGTTGCGTTCGCTCACCGTGCCCGCGGTGACGCCATCGGCGTCCGGGGTCTCGGCCTCGATGTCGGCCTTGATCGTGGCGAGTCCGGTCTCCTGGCCGACCGGCGCGGCACCGGCCCTGCACATCTTGATGCCGTTGTAGCGGGCCGGGTTGTGGCTGGCGGTGAACATGGCGCCGGGCCGATCGAGGCTGCCGGAGGCGAAGTAGAGCATGTCCGTGCTGCACAGGCCGATGGACACCACGTCGAGGCCCTGCGCGGTGACGCCCTCGGCGAACGCCGTGGCCAGCGCGGGCGACGAGTCGCGCATGTCGTGCCCGACCACGACCGAGCTGGCGCCTTCCCCTGCGACGAGGCGGGCGAAGGCCGCGCCGACCCGACGGACCAGCGCGGCGTCGATCTGTTCGCCGACCACCCCGCGGATGTCGTAGGCCTTGACGATGTCGGACAGGTCGCGCACGCCGGCTCCCAACAGGTCGATGTCGCAGCTCAGCATCCCCGTGCGGCTGCGAGGCGCAGCCTACCGGGAGCGGGTGACGGGGTGAGTCAGTCCTCGACGGGATCGGGCAGCACCCGCAGGTGCCCACGCCGCCCGGAGGGAGTGTTCGGGTCGGGCTGCTCGACGAGGCGTTCCCGCCTGCCGGCCTCGCGCACGGCCTCGGCCAGCGCGGTCAGATCGTCGTCGGACGGGGTCTCTGGTACGAACTCGCCCTGGTGCCGCACGACCTCCCAGCCCTTCGGCGCGGTCAGTCGCAGCGCGTGTTCCTCGCACAGGTCGTAGGAGTGCGGCTCGGAGTAGGTGGCGAGCGGGCCGACCACCGCGGTCGAGTCCGCGTAGGCGTACGTGAGTGTCGCGACGGCCGGGTTCAGACACCCGGTCCGCGAGCAACGCCTCACGCTCCGCACAATCGCTGACGATAGCGCTTCCGGCCGACCGGCCGGCGCAAGACACACGGGGTTCTGCGTACGCTTCTCCGGAGGCCCTCCGCGACCACCGGTCACGGGGGGATGAACCGTTCCCTCAGGTTGGTTTTGGTGGTAGGTAGCCGTGGTGAGGACCCGCATGCAGCGTCGACGCCGATCGCGCCGGGACCGGCGCGGCCGAGGCCTGCGCGGTCTGCTGTACCCGGCGGACATGCCGGCCGCGCGCAGCCGCACCGAGCGGTTCGACGCGCTGGTGATCGAGGCGCTCGAACCGATCGAAGCGCGCTGGCGCACCGAGCTGACCGACCTCGACGTCGCCGTCGACGACGTGCCCGATCTGCGCGTCGACCCGAAGCAGGAAGTCCTTGAGGACCGGGACGTCCCGCTGGCCCGCCTTGTGCCGGCCGGTGTCGATCGGCGGGGTCAGCCGACAAGGGCCCGGATCGTGGTCTACCGCAGGCCGCTGGAGGTGCGCGCCCGCGACGGCGCCGACCTGGCCGACCTGGTGCACGAGGTCCTCGTCGAACAGGTCGCCGCGTACCTCAACCTCGATCCCGACGTTGTCGACGGCGAATCCTGATCTTCAGCGCCTGCTGGGAATGGCGGTCAACGCCGCGAACAGCAACACCGCCGCCTGCACCAGCAGCAGCACGTCACGCAGCGCGGTCGGCTGCCAGATCTGGACGTCCGCGCCCGCCAACGGCACGACGACGCCGACAAGGTGCCCCCACGCGGTGGTGATCGGCGCGGGCTGACCGTTGACGGTCGCCTGCCAGCCCGGTTCGTCCTCGGCGGCGATCACCAGCAGCCGCCCGGCCGCGCCCTCCGACACCCGCACCGCGATCTCGGGCGGGGCCGCGTCGACCGGAGAGATGCCCACGACGCCGAGCTGCGTGGGCGGCTGGCCGCCGGTGACCGCGGCGCGGGCCAGGGCGGTCGAGATCAGCGTTGCCGCGCCGCTGGCCGGTTGCAGCCGCAGCACCGGTCGACCGTCCGACGCGCTCGGCACCGGCGACACCAGGTCGCCTGCCGAGGACTCCAGCCGCTTCGCGGTGGCCTGATCGGGCGCGACCACGAACAGCACCCCGGCGATGGCCGCGTCCGCGACGGCGTCCTTGGCCTTGGTCGCGTCGCTGCCGCGCAAACCCGTGTCCCAGCCGGCGATCCGGGTCGCCGCACCGGGAGCGGGGGCGATGTCGTCGTCGCCGAAGGCGGGCGTGCGTCCGGCCGAGACCCGCGCGGGCTGCCCGTCGTCGGCCATGACCAGCACGGAGCGGCCGGTCGCGGTCAGCTCGCTGGTCAGCACCGGCGCCAGCATCGGCGCCCCACCGGCCCGCACCGGTCCGGCCCGACCGGCGAGCACATCGCCGCCGGCCAGCAGCAGCACCGCGAGCACACCCAACCCGGCGACAACGCGCACGATCGGTGCGGGACCGCTCCCCGCCCGCCGCCGCCCGTCGGCCCGGCAGGTGCCCAACACGATCCACAGCAACCCGGCACCGGCCACGATCAGGCCCGGCCCGGTGCTGAAGCCCGCGAACCCTGGCAACGCGACCATGGCGAGCACCCCGGTGGCGAGCGCGCCGAGCAGCAGCAACGCGAACCCGGGCAGCACCGCGCGGCGCGGCCGGGCCACCACCGCGACGATCGCGGCCAACCCGGCCAGCGCGCCGAACCACGGCACCGAACCCGCGCCGCCCGGATCGAGCATGAGCAGATCGACAAGACGACTCGGCCCGGCAGGCGTCGAGTTGCCGATCCCGGCCAGCAGCAGGCCCGGCTGTTCCAGCACCACGGCGGGCCAGGGAATGAGCAGCGCCAACGGCAACAGCACCACCGCGAACAACGCGGCCACCCGACGTCGACCGTCGCCCTGTCCACCCGGCACGACCACGAAGCCGGCCAACGCGAACACCAGCACCAGCACATGCACGAGGGGCGCGAACGCGCCGATCACCGCGAGCCCGAGGGAACTCAGCGCGGCCGTGGACAGCCACGAGTGCGCGCCGCCGCGCCGGGTCGCCGGGTTGAGCACCGCGACCACGCCGACCAGCACCGAGGGCAGCAGGATGTGCACGACCACCACGTCCAGCCGCCCCTGCGCGACCGCGGCCGTTGCCGGTGGCAGCAACGCGTAACCGGCGGCGAGCAGGGCCCGCGCCGCCCAGGGCACCGCCGTTCTGCGGGTGGCCAGGTACGCGAGCATCCCGGCCAGCGGCGCGTCGCCGAGCAGCAGCACGGCGATCGCGGTGTGCGGCCCGCCGACCGGATACAGCAGCGTGCCAAGGATTCCGAGCACCGCGAGCGCGGCGGGCGCGGGTGTGGTGCTGCCGCCGCCGATCCCGTGCCAGGAGGCCAGATACTCCGACCAGGTACCAGAAAGGCCTTGTGCCGGCAGCAAACCGCCGCCGGCCAGGTCGATGCCGAGCCGGTTGTGGTTGACCAGCAACGAGATCGCGGTCAGCGCGACCACCAGCAGCACCGGCGGCGCGAGCAGCAGCTCCCGCGCGATCCGCCCCCGTCCCACGTCGACCAGCACCAACTCGCGCCCGATCGACGCGGCGGGCCCGGAACGCGGCACCGGCGAAGGCCGGGGCCGAGGACTCGGCCGCGACGCGGTGCTGGATTCGGCCAAGGGCACCACAACGGCGGTGGCCGGCCGACGCAGACCGGCCGTCCGGCGCGAACCGGTTCGCCGCAGCGCGCCGGCCGGCAGCGCGGCCGGTCCGATCGGAGGGCTCGATTCCGGTTGGTACTCCGGCAGAATCCGCGCGGAGGGCCGCTGCTCCGGCAGTCGGCCGAGGGCGACGTCGGCAGCGACCCGGCGACGAACCCAGTTGACGGCCCCGGTGCGCAACAGGTTGCGCAATCTGGTGACTCGACTGGTCAACAATCCGGCCACCGCACCGGTCGCACGCGGCAACGTGCGCCGACGCCAGGCCCGCGCCGCCCGCAACCCGGCCCGACCGCGCAGCAGCCCGCCTGCCGCGCGCAGTTCCGCGCCCGCGTCCGTAAATCTACGTAGTAGCAGGAAACCCAAGGCGCGCAACGCACTGAGCACGATCAGCCGAGGCAACCCGACGACGAACGCGACGCTCCCGCAGTTGACCAGCAGCGTGCGCAGGCCATGCGCCCGGTCCACCGCTCGGAACACCGGCCCAGGCGGAGCGGGGACCGCGTCCAACGGTCGCAGCCCGCGCGCCGCGGCCCGCGCGTGACGCAGACGCGCCGCCGGCACGCACAGCACGACCTGTCCGAATCGGTTGACCCGCCAACCGAAATCCAGATCGTCGTGTAACAACGGCAGCGCGGGATCGAAGCCGTGCAGGCTCTCCCAGGTCCCCCTGCGGATCAGCGCGCCCGCCGACGAGACCGCCAACACCTCGGTGCTCTGCTCGAAGCCGCCCTGCTCGAAGCTGCCCTGTTCAAAGCTGTTCTGCTCGAACTGGCGGGCGACACCGCCCTCCCGGTCACCCTCTTGATCGATTTCGTTGTCGTGTCCGGCCTTGTCCGAAGATTCCCGGCCGGCCGGGAAGGACTCCCAGTCCACTTCGGTCGGTCCGATGCCGGTCTGCCGATGCCCGGACGCGTCCGTTGACAACCCGACCTCGACGACCAGCCGGGGATCGTCCCAGTCCAAGGCGAGCGGCCCGAGCATGCCGACCGAGGGTGAGAGTTCGGCCGCGTTCAACAACACACCGAGACAGCCCGGTTCCGGCGCGCAGTCGTCGTGCAGCAACCACAGCCACTGACCGGGATCGCCCCAGCGAACCAGGGCCACGTCCAGCGCCTGCTGTACCGCAGCCCCGAACCCGGTGTCCGCCTCGACGGTGAGCACGCCGTCCAGCACCGCGTCCGGCCCGCTGGCGGCTGCTGCGAGCAACGTGGCGGTGCGGTCGGTCGAACCGGTGTCGACCGCGAGCACGTGCCTCGGTCGCGGCGCGAGCGCCCGCAGCGCGTCCAGCGCCGCGCCGAGCCAGGTATCGCCGTTGTGGCAGACCAGGACGGCGAATACCGGCACCGTCCGCAGTCGGGCGAGACGCCGACCGGCCGCTTGGTGAGCCACTAGCGCCCACCAACCGAACCGTGGCTCAGCTTCCCGGAAAAACCACCCGTCCGAGTTACACCAGGTCGGGCCTTCACGTACTCCCACCGGACATCGCCGGGGACGACGGGAGCCATGCCCGACCTCCCGTCGCGGTCACCATCCAGTGCGGCAGCGCATCCGACCGGACACGGTACGTCGGCCCCACAACCGACGTGACCAGTGCCCTACCCGCGATGCGTCACACCGCGCGTTTCTTCAGTTTCCGCCGCTCGCGCTCGGAAAGCCCGCCCCAGATGCCGAAGCGCTCATCGTGTTCGAGCGCGTACTCCAGGCATTCGGAACGCACCTCGCAGCCAAGGCAGATGCGCTTGGCCTCGCGGGTGGAACCGCCCTTCTCAGGGAAGAACGCCTCCGGGTCGGTCTGCGCGCACAGCGCGCGTTCCTGCCATTCCTGTTCCTCGTCGGTGGCCTCGAAGAGGTCGACGAGGACACCCAACTCCTCGGTTGGCGTGTCGTCCCACTCCACGACCCGCTCTTCTGCTACTTCTGACATCCCCGTCCGCCTCCTGCCTTTCCGCACTCCCCGATGGCGGACACCATTCGCCGCCGGACGTTGGCGATGAATGACACCAATGTGATTACACCCGTGTCATGCCAGGCGGTCAAGCGAAGTCAACCCGAGCGGGGGACATCCTTCGGGCCGACTTCGGGCCAAAAATGTGGCAGTGAGGGCCAGCGGTGTCCGTTGTGGGCACGCGAAAATTCCGGCCGCTCACGGTAGAAATCCGGTACCGCCGGACGCCGGCATCACCAACGCGGCAGACTGGTGCGGTGAAGCGATCAGCGGTCAGCCCGATCTTCCTCGGCGTCATCGTGGTCACCATCGGTGGCGCGCTGCTGTGCACGGTCGGCTCGTCCGCCGCGGCGACCGCCGGCACGGTCCTGCTGGTGCTCGGCGGCTGGGGTATCGCGCTGTGCCTGCACGAGTTCGGGCACGCGATCGTCGCGTACAAGGGCGGCGACTTCTCGGTGCGGTCCAAGGGATATCTCAACCTGGACCCGCGCCGCTACACCGACCCGGTGTTCTCGCTGTTGCTGCCCATCCTGTTCCTGCTGATCGGCGGCATCCCACTGCCCGGCGGCGCGGTGTGGATCAACCACTACGCGATCCGCTCGAAAAAAGTGGACTCGCTCGTCTCACTGGCCGGACCACTGTCCAACCTGGTCATCGGCATCCTGCTCAGCGAGGTCGTCGGCGCGATCTGGCCGGACACCCTCAGCGGCCTGTCCTCGGTGCTCGCCCAGGCCCTGTCGTTCCTGGCGCTGCTGCAGATCGTCGCGTTCATCATCAACATCCTGCCGATCCCCGGCCTTGACGGCTGGGGCGCGATCGAGCCGTGGCTCTCGCCCGAGGCCAAGCGCTTCGGCCAGCAGGTTCGGCCGTGGGCGCCGCTGGTCCTGTTCGCCATCCTGATCGGCCTGCCCGGCATCAGCGGGCTTCTCTACCAGGCGGCCGACCACATCTTCGCCGTGTTCCACGGCAACCAGGACCTCGCCGCCTTCGGCCAGAACGAGTTCTTCTTCTGGCGGCGCTGACGGCTGGGAACATCTCGCCGGGCTTGATCGTTTCCCAGCAGGCGGGTGGCCACACGGCAGCCCCTGAGCACGTGCGAGGATGCCCGTCTGTGAAGGTGGTCGTAGCAGTCGGCGGAGTTGGCGGGGCGCGGTTCCTACTCGGATTGAAGGCCGCGCTCGGGCTCAACCCGGTCGGACCGACGGAGAACACGGAACACCAGGTCACCGCGGTGGTCAACACCGGAGACGACCTGTGGATGCACGGTTTGCGGATCTGTCCGGATCTGGACACCTGCATGTACACGCTGGGCGGCGGGATCGAGACCTCGCGCGGCTGGGGCCGGGCCAACGAGACCTGGGCCGTCCGGGAGGAACTGGCCGCCTACGGCGCCGATCCGACCTGGTTCGGCCTCGGCGACCGGGACATCGCCACCCACCTGGTCCGGAGCAGGATGATCCGCGCGGGCTATCCGCTCTCCGCGGTCACCGAGGCGCTGTGCGACCGCTGGCAGCCGGGCGTGCGCCTGCTGCCGATGAGCGACGAACGGGTCGAGACGCACGTCGTCGTCGACGTTCCCTCGGAGGACGGCGGCGAGGTCGAGCGCAAGGCGGTGCACTTCCAGGAGTGGTGGGTGCGCTACCACGCGGAACTGCCCGCGCACTCGATCGTCCCGGTGGGCGCCGAGGAGTCCAAGCCGGCGCCCGGTGTCCTCGACGCGATCACCGAAGCCGACGTGGTGCTGCTGGCTCCGTCGAACCCGGTGGTCAGCATCGGCACGGTGCTGTCGGTGCCCGGGATCAGGCAGGCGCTGCGCGGCGGCAGGGCCAAGGTGATCGGCCTGTCCCCGATCGTCGGCGACCGCCCCGTGCGCGGCATGGCCGACGCCTGCCTAGCCGCGATCAACGTGCCCACCACCGCCGAGGCGGTCGGCGGTTACCTCGGTTCCCGCACCGAGTCGGAGACCGGCATCCTGGACGGCTGGCTGATCCACAAGACCGACACGGCGCAGGTGCCGGGAGTCGAAGTGCGCGCCGTGCCGCTGCTCATGTCCGATGTGGACGCGACCGCCGACATGGCCCGCGCCGCCCTCGAACTGGCCGGAGTGTCCCTGTGACTGGTTCCATCGGTGATCACGCGAGCCCCGGCATCGAGATCCTGCCGGTCCCCGGTTTGCCCGAATACCGCCCCGGTGACGACCTGGCCGCCGCGATCGCGACCGCCGCCCCGTGGCTGCGCGACGGCGACGTGCTCGTCGTGACCAGCAAGGTCTTGTCCAAAGTAGAGGGTCGACTGGTCGCCGTGCCGGCCGATCCGGCGGCCCGCGAGGCCGCGCGGCGCGAACTCGTCCGGTCCGAGGCGGTCCGGGTGGTCGCCCGCTACGGCGAGAGCTACATGATCACCGAGAACAAGCTCGGCATCGTGCAGGCCGCGAGCGGCGTCGACGCGTCCAACGTCGCCTCCGGCGAGGTCGCGCTGCTCCCCGAGCATCCGGACGAGTCGGCCGCCGCGCTGCGCGACGCGCTGCACTCCTCGCTCGGCGTGCGGGTCGCCGTCGTCGTGACCGACACCATGGGCCGGGCCTGGCGGATCGGCCAGACCGACGCCGCCATCGGCGCGGCCGGCCTGCGCGTGCTGCACCGCTACGCCGGCACCATCGACCGCCAGGGCAACGAACTGGCCGTGACCGAGGTGGCCATCGCCGACGAGATCGCCGCAGCGGGCGACCTGGTCAAGGGCAAACTCGGTGGCTTCGCCGCCTGCGTGGTTCGCGGACTGTCCGTAGTGGACGACGGCTCGACCGCCCGTGACCTGCTCCGCCCCGGCGACGAGGATCTCTTCGCCATGGGCGTGCGGGAAGCGGTCGCGCAGGGCAGGCGGGAAGCGGTGCTGCTGCGTCGCTCCATCCGTTCGTTCACCGGCGAACCGGTCGACGCCGACGCGCTGCGCAGGGCCATCGCCGTCGGCCTCACCGCGCCCGCTCCGCACCACACCCACCCGGTCCGGTTCGTCTGGGTGCGCAACCGCCCGCTGCGCGCGAAACTGCTCGACGCGCTGCGCGAAGCCTGGCGCACCGACCTGCGCGGCGACGGCATGACCGAGGAACGCATCGACCGCAGGGTCGGCCGGGGCGACATCCTCTACGGCGCCGCCGAACTCGTGCTCCCGTTCAAGGTGCCCGACGGTGCGCACGAATACCCCGACGAACGCCGCACCAACGCCGAAGCCGCGATGTTCACCGTTGCCGCGGGCGCCGCGGTGCAGGGCCTGCTGGTCGCGTTGGCCGCGGAAGACCTCGGCTCCTGCTGGGTGTCCTCCACGCTGTTCGCACCGGATGTCGTCCGAGGCGTCCTGGACCTGCCCGCCGACTGGCAGCCCCTCGGCGCGGTCGCCGTCGGCCACCCGGTTGACGGACCGCTCTCGCCCCGTGAACCGCGCGGCGACGGCGAGTTCCTGATGGAACTCTGATGACGAGTTTCGGTCCGCGCGAGGACGCGCTGGCCACGTTGGACCGCTGGCGTCCGATCGCGCCCAGCCAGGAGCCGCTGCGCCAGGGGTTCCTCGGTTTTCTCGGCGCCCGCCCGGATTCGTGCGCGCGTTCCTGCGCCCCGGGCCACGTGACCGCGTCGGCGGTGGTGTTCGACGCGGCCGCCGAACGGATCCTGCTCACCCTGCACCCCAGGGTCGGCCGCTGGCTGCAACTCGGCGGCAACTGCGAAGCCGATGACGAAACCCTGGCAGGCGCCGCGCTACGCGAGGCCACCGAGGAGTCCGGCATCCCCGGCCTGCGCATGGACCCGGAACCGCTGCACCTGGACGTGCACCCGGTGACGTGTTCGCTCGGCGTGCCCACCCGGCACTTCGATGTCCGGTTCCTGCTGCGCGCCCCGGTCGCCGCCGAACCCGTGCGCAGCGAGGAATCGATCGATCTGCAGTGGTGGCCGATCAGCCAGTTGCCCGGCGCAGAACCGAGCGACCTCGACGAGTTGATCACGGCGGCCCTGGTCAGAACCGGCCGCTGAATCGCAGGCTAGAAGCGGCGGTAGTCGCGCGGGCTGTAGCGCGGAGCGAAGCGGGGGCGGCGGAAGCCGGACGCCTCGATGTAGCGCACGGCGCGTTGCCGCTGCGGCGCGTACGGAGCCAGTACTTCGAGCATGCCGGCGTCATCCAGTGAACGGCCGACCAGTGCGTGGCCGACGGTCTTGGGTACGTGCAGATCGCCGACGCTGACCGCGTCCGGGTCGCCCCAGGCACGCTGCGCCACCTCGGCGGCGGTCCAGACGCCGATGCCGGGAATGAGCCGCAACAACTTGCGGCCCTCGACCCCGCGCAGTTCGGCCGCTCGCTCGAGTCGGTGCGCGACCTGCGCTGCCGCGACCAACGCGCGGCGGCGGGCGCCGTCCACGCCTGCCCGGTGCCATTCCCAGTCGGTGATGGCGAGCAGTTGGGTCGGGCTCGGCGGGGTGCGCATCCCACTCGGCGTCGGGCCGGGGGCGGGCGTACCGAACCGATGGGCGAGATCGCGCCAGGAGCGATGGGCCTCGATGCCGGTGACCTTCTGTTCGAGGATCGCGCCGACGAGCACGTCCCAGACCCGCCCTGTGGTGCCGAGTCGCAAGCCCGGCAACCGTTTGCGGGTCTCCTCGATGATCGGGTGGTGCGCGACGAACCCGGTGTCGTCGTCATCGGCGCCCAGCAGCGCTGGGAATCCGGCGATCAGGCGCTCGGCTCCCGCGCCCCAGGCGGTCGCCCTGAAGCGGCCCGCGCTGTCGCGGACCAGTCCGATGGTGGCAGGACCGTCCGGGGTATTGCCGGTCAGCCAGCGGATACCGCGCTGGTCGACCCGGTAGGTCGGGTCGCCGGGACCTCGGCCCAACGGGCCGAGCAGCGCGCCGGGGTCGACCGGGAACGACGGCGACCACGAGCACGAGATGCCCTCGGCCAGTACTGGCCGCTCGTCGAGTTCGGTCATGGTCGCCAGTGTCCGCTCAGGCGTCCGTCGAGAATCGCACGCCGGCTTCGGGCAGTTCGACACCCGGCCAGACACGGGCCCCGTGCAGCAGTTCGCAGCGAGCGCCGATGATCGCGCCGTCGCCGATCACGGTGTCGCGCAGGACCGCGCCGGCACCGATCCGCGCGCCGACGCCGAGCACGCTGCGTTCGACGACCGCGCCCGCCTCGACGATCGCGCCGTCGAACACGACCGAGCCATCGATCCGTGCCCCGGCCGCGACGGTCGCGCCCGCGCCGATCGTCGTCCCGCCGGTCAGCACCGCGTCAGCGGCCACACTGGCGCCGGACAGGACCAGATGATCATCGGGTCGACCGGGCACGGCCGAGGACGGCGCGATGCCGCGCACCAGATCGGCCGAGCCCTGCACGAACGCCTCGGGGGTGCCGAGGTCGAGCCAGTAGGAGCTGTCCACGTAGCCCTGCACGCGCGCGCCGCCCGCGAGCAGACCGGGGAACGTCTCGCGCTCGACGGACACCGGGCGGCCGGTCGGGATGGTGTCGATCACCGAGCGGCGGAAGATGTAGCAGCCCGCGTTGATCTGATCGGTCGGCGGGTTCTCGGTCTTCTCGAGGAACGCGGTGACCCGGCCTTCGGTATCCGTTGGCACACAACCGAACCGGCGAGGGTCGGGCACCTTCACCAGGTGCAGGGTGACGTCGGCCTCGCTGGCCCGGTGGGTGGCGAGTTGACCGCGCAGATCCAGGCCGGACAGGACGTCGCCGTTGAAGATGAAGACGTCGGGTTCGCGCAGCCGGTCGGCCACG
>DASYBO010000157.1:0-13898 GCA_036500685.1 Pseudonocardiaceae bacterium
CGCGGTAAACGAAATCGCCGCCGTGCTCACCGAGGTCAACACCCCCGGGAGAGCACCCGACGCGGTGTGGGTCGATTTCATCGCCCGCCTGTGGCCATTGACGCGCCGCTACCGGGTGCTACTGGCGCTCCGGCGCGGCGAGTATGGCGAGGAGATCCACGCCCTCCTCGGACCAGTCGACGAGATCCTTGCTGACCTCGTCCAACGAGGCCAGGACCGCGAGGAATTCGGGCGGCACCTGCCCGCGGGGATTCTCAGCCAGGTCGCCTACGCCGCCGTGTTCGCCATCGCGGACAACGGCCTTTCAAACGGGACGCTCGACGCCCGCGCGGCAACGATGACGAGCCTGCTCATGCTCGGAGTTCCCGAGGCCCGGGCCAATGCTCTCGTAGATGGCCAGCCGTGACGCCCTAGAAGACACCGTCCGCGGCGCCGGCTAGCCTCCGGGCAGTTCCCAGGGGTCGCGCGGCAGGTTCAGTTCGCCGCGCAGCCAGGTGGTGTCGATGCCCTGCTTCCCCTGTGCGGCGAGCAGGTCAGCCTCGTACTCGACCTCGCGCAGCAACGCCTCCAGCAGCGGCCAGCCGTCGTCGTCGGCCGCGACCCATTTTCATGGCTGTCCACCCACGAGGGCATTGGCCCGCGCCTCGGGAACTCCGAACATGAGCAGGCTCGTCATTGTTGCCGCGCGGGCGCCGAGCGTCCCATCTGAAAGGCCGTTGTCCGCGATGGTGAACACGGCGGCGTAGGCGACCTGGCTGAGGATCCCCGCGGGCAGGTGTCGCCCGAATATCTCGCGGTCCTGGCCTCGTTGCACGAGGTCGGCAAGGATCTTGTCGACTGGTCCGAGGAGGGCGTGGATCTCCTCGCCGTATTCTCCGCGCCGGAGCGCCAGTAGCACCCGGTAACGGCGCACCAAGGGCCATAGGCGGGCGATGAAATCGACCCACACCGCGTCGGCTGCTCCCTCGGAGGCGTTGACCTCGGTGAGCACGGCTGCGACCTCGTCTACTGCGCGTTGCGCGAGGGTCCGCACGAGGTCGGCGCGGGTGGGAAAGTGGCCGTAGACGGTGCGGCGGACCACGCCGGCAGCGGAGGCGATGTCGCCCATGCCGGCGTCCGGGTTCTGTCCCAGAACCTCGAGTGCGACGTCGAGGATGCGGTCCCGAGTGTCGCGCATGGAGCGCGCGCGGGCGGGTTCGATCTGCACCAGCCCATCATTGCACAACAGTGTGCAATGGGGTAGGTTGCACATCAGTGTGCACTGCACACCGGTGTGCAACAGGTCGCCGCACTGCCAAGCACGCACTCAGGAGAACAAGGCAATGACCGCATCGACGCCCGCGCCCTCAACCCTGGTCCGCCCATTCACCGTCGCGATCCCTGACTCCGAGATCGAGGACTTGAAGCAGCGACTGGCCAGAACTCGATGGCCGAATCCGGAGACCGTTCCCGACTGGTCGCAAGGTGTCCGCCTCGAGAAGGCTAAATCGCTCATCAACTACTGGCAGCGAGAATACGACTGGCGCCGATTCGAGTCGGAGCTCAATCGTTTCCCACATTTCCTGACCGCGATCGATGGACTCGATATTCACTTCATCCATGTCAAGTCCAAGAATCCGAATGCGATGCCCCTCATCTTGACGCACGGCTGGCCAGGTTCGATCGTCGAATTCCTGAAACTGATTGGCCCACTGGCCGACCCGGTGGCGTTCGGAGGAAACGTCGAAGACTCATTTGACGTCGTCGTCCCGTCGCTGCCCGGGTTTGGGTTTACCCAAAAGCCGACCGATACGGGATGGAATGTGTCACGTATCGCAGGCGCGTGGGTGGAACTCATGAAGCGTCTTGGCTATCAGAACTGGGCCGCTCAAGGCGGCGATTGGGGCGCCGTCGTAACAACTGCCCTCGGTGCCATGCGGCCCGAGGGTCTTCTCGGGATTCACTTGAACACTCAATACGCTTTCCCAGCGCAGACACCCGACACGCTGTCGCCCGAAGAGCGCTACGCCGTGGACACCCTCGCCCTTTACACCGGCGATCTCGGCGGATCCAACCACCTTCAGGGCACGAAGCCACAGACCGTCGGAATCGCACTTGCGGACTCTCCGGCTGGCCAGGCGGCCTGGATCTACGAAAAGTTTCAATCCAAGACGGACAATCACGGACTCGCCGAAGAGGCTCTCAGCACCGATGACATGCTCGATGCGATATCGCTCTACTGGTTCACCAACAGTGCCGCGTCGTCCGGCCGCATCTACTGGGAGAACAAGTCGGCCAGCCTGGCTGGCCCAAAGGTGACACTGCCGGTGGCGGTGACGGTGTTCCCACGCGACATCCCGCGCCTGCCACGAAGCTGGATCGAAGACACCTACACCAACCTGATTCACTACAGCGAGGCCGACGAGGGCGGACACTTCGCAGCATTCGAGCAGCCCGAGATCCTGATCAGCGAAATCCGCGCCGGCCTACGGAGCCTCCGCTCCTGAAACGGACGGGATGCAAGCACCGACCAAACGCAGCCTCATCGCCTACGACCATGAGGACTCACTCAGCTAGACGGTGCCGACGAGCACGGGGATGGTCAGGGCGATGACGATCGTCAGCACCCACAGGGCCGGTGCCGCGCCGAGAGTCTGGTGCCGGCGGGTGTTCGCGCGGTCGGCTTCAGCCGCGTTGCGCGTCATCCACCACGGATTGCTGCGTGTCTCCAGCCAGTAGTAGACGGCGCCGAGCGCGGCCCCGTAGGCGAGGTGTCCGACCAGGGACGGGAACTGGGTGGCGATCGTCGGCCCGTCCCACAGCACGGGCTGACCGTCCAATAGGGGCAGTAGGGTGAGGTCGCCGAGGACCCACCAGAAGAACCCGTAGCTCACGCCCCACCCGATGCCGGAGAGTACGTCGAACGCGGCGCGGCGGTACACGACCGCGTAGGAGATGCCGATGGCCGCCGAGATCAGCAGGTGCAGGGTCAGACCGACGGCGGGCGCGTGCGAGCCGACCATCTCCGCCACCCTCGGCAGCGCGCCGACGTCCACCATGACGACGGTGAACAGCAGGCCGCCCGCCACGCCTGCGGCGATGCCGTAGACGGTGGCGCGCAGGCCGCGCTGGCCGGGTGGTTCGACCGGGAGGGCGCGCAGGTCGTCGGTGAACAGCCGCCGGCCTGCCGCGCCGAGCCAGGTGAACAGCACCGCGGTCAGGGCACCGAGCAGTACACAACCCGGCAACTGGAAGACGTGCTGGTCGGCTGAGGACGCCGACCAGGCGAGGGTGCCGTTCAGGGCGAGGGGCCGTGCGGTCAGGTCGACGACCAGCCAGACGACGAAGCCGTAGACGCTGCCTCTGGCCAGCGCGGGCCCGGTGCCTTCCGGTCGTGGCGTGAACAGCAGCGGGTAGGCGGCACCGGCCAGGACGCCGACGACGACACCCCCGCCGAGACCGCCCGAGGCGGATCCGGCAAGGCCGTGCACGAGCAGCGCGGCGAGCGTGCCGGCGACGGCGCCGCGCACGGTCGGCCCGACGAGCGGTTCGGTCGCGGTGAGCGTGTGATCTCTGCGGATCAGCACGAACACCACCGCGACGACCAGCCCGTAGACCAGGTGGCCGATGAGGCTGGGCAGCAGTTCGCGGGCCCCGGCCAGTGTCCAGGCGACGGGCAGGCCGCGAAACAGCGGTAGCAGTGTCTGCGGGCCGAGAAACCACCAGAACGCGCCGTAGATCAGGCCCCAGAACATCGTCTCGCCGACCCGGATGTGTTGCCGCACGGCGAATACGCCGAACCCGGCGCCGATGACGACGGCGAACACCATGTGCACGGCGAAGCCGGCGGCCACCGAATCGGTGTGCACGATGGAGGCGACGGTGGGCAGCATCCCGAACACCGCCATCGACGCCCCGAACACCAGGCCGCCGAAGAAACCCGCGAGCGCGCCGGCCGCGGTGCCGGCGAACGGCCCGGTCATGGCTTTGCGCGCGGCGCTCTCGCGGGCGTCGGGAGGCGTCCTGGTCGAGGTTGTCATCAGCGGCCTACCGTGGTTTCCGGTTGCGGTGCGGAATCGGTCGCCCTTGGCGTGGTGACCACGATGTCGCGGGAGAACACCAGGTCGAGCAGCCAGTCCAGCAGTACCCGCAACCGTTTCTCCATTCCCGGCAGTTTCGACAGGTAGACACCGCGCCAGATCAGCCAGGCGGCAAGGCCTGCGAACTGACGTCCACGGATGTCGCCGACGGCGGTGTGGCGGCCGAGCGCGACGAGCACCCCGATCGTGGCGAAGGAGAATGGTCGCGGTTCCCGTCCGGTCACCGCGGCGACGATGTTGTCGGCGACGGCCTTGCCCTCGCGAATGGCGTGCTGCGCGGTCGGCGGGTAGAAGTCCTGGTCCGACGCGGGGATGCGGGCGCAGTCCCCCGCCGCCCACACCCGGTCGATGCCGTACACGCGCAGCGTCGCGTCCGTGGTCAACGTCCGTTCACCTGAGGTGGCGGCGAGATCGGCCGCGAGCGGACTCGGGCGGTTGCCCGCCGTCCACACCAGCGTCCTGGTGGGAATCCAGTCGCCGTCGCCGAGACGCACGCCGTCTTCGGTGGCCTCGGCGACGCGTACGCCGAGCCGGCAGTCGATCCCGCGCGCGGCCAGCCGTCCCTGGGCGTACCGGCCCAGGTCCAGTGACAGTTCGGGCAGCACGCGTTCGCCGGCATGCACGATGACGAATCGCGGTTCGGCTTGGCCGATGCCAGGGTAGAACCGGGCGACGCCGTGCACGAGGTCGAACAGTTCGGCGATCATCTCGGTACCGGCGAACCCCGCGCCCGCGACGACGAACGTGAGCGCGGCGGCCCTGCGCTCGGGGTCGGTCTCGTGTTCGGCGTGTTCGAGCACTTCCAGCACGTGGTTGCGCAGCCGGGTCGCGTCGGTGAGATCCTTGAGCGTCAGCGCGTGTTCGTCCACACCGGACAGTCCGAAGGTGTGCGGGACCGAGCCGGTCGTGATCAGCAGGTGATCGTAGGGGATCGGCTCGGTTGTGTTGTCCAGGTGCACGAGCCGCTGCTGCGGGTCGATCCGGTGCGCTGTCCCGTAGCGGAACCGGGTGTGCGCGGCGGCCGACCGTACCGGGACGCTGATGTGCCGGGCATCCAGCGCACCGGCGGCCGCCTCCGCCAGCATCGGCGTGAACAACAGGAAGTTCGAGTTGCTGACCACGGTCACATCGATAGGGGCGCCCCGGACGGCGAGCCGCTCGAACCGCTGCGCCGCGCTGACCCCCGCGAAGCCACCACCCACGATCACCACGCGGGCGCCGCGACCGGTCAGGCGGTGCCGTCGCGTTCCGGGCCGCAACACACCCGAGGCGAGCGCGGCCCACAGCAGCACGCCGACCAGGCCGCCGTGCAGGACGTCGCGGACCAGGTCGGGGTAGGCGGCCACGGCCGCGTCGATGCTCCAGGTCGGCGCGTGGCCGTGCAACAGCGGCGCGAGGGTCAACGGGAACACCAGCCAGCCGATGCCACCCAGCAGCACGGCGCCACCGACCACGGCCGCGGGTCCGGTCCGCTCCCGTGCCACCGTCGCCCCGATCACCAGGCCGACGACGACGGCCTGCGCGGCGTAACCCAGCAGGCCGAGCGTTGACGCGGCGCCCGGCGCCAGCATGCCGTGATACTCGGTCACCGCGCCCACCAGGACCCCGGCCAGCACACCGGCAACGGCCCCGGCCGGCACCGGACCGATCCGCAACTGGTGACGCGGCGCGGTCGGCGGGGGTGATTCGGTGTCGGTGGCGATCAATTCGCGAGCCACCCGAACGAGATGCGCGGGCTCGGTCAACGGGACTCGCTCCAGGGCAGGGTGCAGGACCAACTCCTCGGCCGACGCGTCCCATTCGACGTCGTGCACCGAGTGCCACGGTGTCCGCACCCACCCGCCACCTTCACGGCCTGGGTGGTAGAAGGCGAGGGTGGACGCGACCGCGCCCACCGTGGTGTCCGGCCCGGCCGCGAACGCCAGTACCCGCTCCCCCGGCTCGAACAGTGCGCGCACTCCTCGCAGCCCTGCGCGGATCGGCCCGCCCGCGACGTAGAGCCGGATCGCGTACACGATCGCGCTGACCAGGAACATGGCCGCGCACAGCAGCAGCCAGCGTTGCAGGTAGGGCTGCTGGGTCTGGCCGGTGGCCAACGCGTACTCCGGCGCGCCCTGCTGAATGATGCCGGGCAGGAACAGCACCAGGGTCAGCGCGGTGCCGAGCCCGGGGATCCGCAGGTAGTTGATCACGGGCACGCGCGGCGTCATGCCATCCCGGCGATGCTTGCGCAACACACCGAGCAGCGAGGTCGCCGACCGGTCGAGCAGGGCGTACACCGGGAACAGGACGAGGTCGTGCGCGACAACGGCGCCGAGAAACCAGATCAGCACCCACGGCCACAGCGAATAGGTCGCGACGTGTACGGCGACATACCCGGTCAACGCGAAGCACCCGAGCAACACGATCAGGTGCAACGGGTGCTCGCCGTAGAAGCCCCGTACCCGCGTGAGCAGCGTGCGCATCGGTCATCCCGTCACCAAGCTCGATCGATCAACAAGGCGACGTTAGCGAGTGATGCGGTACGCCGGCAGCACGAGGACGGCGACGTCATGGACCTGTAAGACGGGTATTCAGTACTCGGTTGTGCTCGCACCGCAGACCGGCGGCCAGGTTCCGTTCATGAGCGCGGGGTGAGTACGGCGACCGGGATCGTCCTTCCGGACTTCTCCTGGTACTTGAGGAAAAGCGGGAACCTGGCCACGACGACATCACGCCACAGCCGGTCTCGTTCCGCGCCGTCGGCGATTCGGGCGCCGACGACCTGGACCTGGTTCCCGATCTGGATCTGAGCCTGGCCGGCGGCGGCCAGATTGTGAATCCATTGCGGATCTTGCTTCAGGCCACCCGCCGAACCGACGATCACATACTCACCGTTGTATTCGAAGTAGCTGACCACCACCGTGCGTGGCGCTCCGGTCTTGCGTCCGACAACGGAGAGCACCAGCAGATCGGTGCCACGCATCGTGCCGCCGATCCGTCCGCTGGATCGCCGGTAGATCCCGACCGTCGCCGCGTTGACGGCCTGCAGCGTCTTCTTCAGCACTGGGTTCATCGGGCTGCCTCGCCGTCAACTCGTCGGGTGTACCGGACATAGCGCCGCCGGCCGAACAGTCGCCAGGCGAGCCGGGCCGGGGGTGGGAGCTTGCCGAAGAACAAGGCCCGGTCGGCCTTGGTGGCATCTTCGAGCACCTGGCCGAGCATGGTGAACAAGGCGCTGCGCGGGAACTTCGCCGTCGTCAACTCCCCGAGCTCAGCCCATTCCGCAACGCTGATGTGCCTGACCACCAACGGAAGTACGCTGGCTTCCTCCTCGTCCAGATGCTCACCGAGAACCGTGGCCAGCGCGCGCAGTGCTACGGCCAGGTCGCCGGCCACCGACACCGCCGCCGTGGGCCGCCACTGTGCGAGGAGGGCCCGCACACGTTGATCGGCTTCGGCGACCGCCTCATGCTGGGCACGCATCCGGTGGATGAGGTCGGTTTCCATGGTGGCTCTGGCCAACAGCTTCGGCCACAGATAGTCGTCCTCGCCGTGATGGTGGTAAGTCAACTCGGTGAGCACGAATTCCAGATGGGCCGCGACCTCCTCCGCCCGGCCGCGCTCTCCTGCTGGTACCCCCTCAACCAGGTGGGCGAGGCGAGGAAACTCCCGCCGCAAGACCCGGTGGATCACCACCATGTCCCTGGTGTTCGGCCGGCTCGTCATCGAGTGAGTTGATGCCGCCTTCGTTGCCGCATTGTCTGACATTGTCCGCCCCGTATCGCCTGCTCGCACCCGCTTCATTACTGCCCCCGACCACCATGCGTGGACTCTCGACGGCGGCGCTGATGCGCTGCGTCGTCAGCCCCACCCGTTCGGACACCTGCCGCAATGTCTGCCGCAACGTCATGGCCGAGTCCGCCGCGAACAGGCCGAACACGACCTCGTCAACGGGCAGCGAGACGATCAGCAACAGGTCGACCGGGACGCCGTCGGCGGTGGATTCGGCGGCGCACTCGGTGATCGTGTGCTCCGCCAGCACCGTCGACTCGGCGTCGAGGCCCGACCGATACCACTCGACAAGGAAGTGCGAGCGGTGATCGGGCATGCTTGAACGCTAGGGCCGGTGGCCGGATCACGAATCGGGTGTTTCCCTATCCTCGACCGGTGCGGCGGCCGGGGCCATACGCCGGCCGAGTTCAGCCCGTGAGCGGATGCCCAGCTTGTGATAGACCCTGGCCAGGTTGGCCTCCACCGTTTTCGGGCTGATGAACAGTGCGGCGGCCACCTCCCGGTTGGTCCTGCCGGTGGCAGCCAATTCCGCGACGCGCTGTTCGGACGGGGTGAGTGCGGTGCCCTGTCCCGGAGTCACCACGGCGCGGTCGAGTTCCGCCGTTGCCCGCGCCGCCCACTGCGCCGCGCCGACCTCGGTGAACAGCCGGACGGCGTCGCTCAGCGCGTCAGCAGAGGCCCGTTTCTGCCGCCTTCGGCGCTGGAGCTGGCCGACCGCGAGCTGGGTCCTGGCCACCTCCACCGGCATCGACAGTCGCCGGTGGTGGTCGAGGGCTTGTTCGAGCGCGTGCACGGCGCCGTCCAGGTCGCCCTGCGCGGCCAGCAACAGTCCTCGGCAGCGGGCACCGACCGCGAGGGCCCAGGCTCGGTCCAATCGCCGACCGTTGACCTCCAGTTGGTCGACGAGCGCGGTCGCCTGCGCCAACTGCCCGGTGCCGATCAGCGCTTCGGCCGCATCCGCCGCGAACGGCGCTGCCATCGGCTCCCCATATCCCATCGCCGACGCCGCGTCCGCGAGCGGACCGATCGCCGCGACGGCGGCCGCACAGTCGGCGAGGGATACCTCGAGGAATCCGATGGTGATCAGCGGCCACACCGTCACGGCAAGACAGCTGCCGCGTTGGAAGATCGTCAGGGCCGCCGTGGCGGCTTCCCGCGTCTGCTCGGGCTGACCGGTGTACGCAGCGACATTCGCCTGGGTGGCCAAGGCGATCGCCAGCGGAATGTCGGTACCCAACTGAGTGGCCCGCTCCATGGTGTCCTCCGCCAGCAGACGCGCGTCGGCGAGGTTGCCCCGCCAGCACTGGAAGATCACGGTCTGGAAGGCGCAGAACATCAGATCGCTTTCCTCGCCCCATTCGATGCAACGGCGCCGGACGGCGAGCATCCGGTCCAGTGCCGCATCGAGGTCTCCGGTCCAGGCCAGCAACATGCCGCCGATCAGGCTGGGACGCAGCATCACCGGCGTCGGTGTTGTTGGATCCGGTAGCCGCAGGATCCGCTCCAGGGCGGCCCGCTCAACTCCGGCGCCGCCGAGGAACCGGACCATGGCCGCGTTGGCCTCGGCAAGGGCTACCAGTTCGGTGTCGTCGAGGTGCGTGCTGTCCGCGATCATGTTCGCGGTCAGCTTCACCGCGTCGGGAATCCGGCCGAGGTTGACCAGCACGTAGCTGAGCGTCACCAGGATCCGAACCCGCAAGCTCCGGTCGTCGCCGGCCTCGGCGAGGGCCTTGTCGAGGTAGTCGGCGGCCTGCAGGTAGTCGTCGTCGTGCAGTCGGACGGTGGCCAGCAGCAGTTGACTCTCCGCGCGGATCGGGCCCGCGACCTCTCCGGTGACGTTCTGTTCGAGGAGTTTTCTGGCCCGTGCGGGATCGCCGGCGTCGAAATACTGCTGGGCAAGGGAATTGCGTCGCTCGGGAGTGTCGGCGCCGAGTCCGATGGCGAGTTCGAGCAGTTCCGCGGCGGCCGTGGTTGCGCCTCTGGCTCGGGCTCGGCGGGCCGCGTCATCCAGCGCGGCGACGGTGCCCTCGTCAAGGCGAATGGCGGCCAACGCGAGGTGCCGGGCCCGCACTTCCGGCTCGGTGAGGACCTCGGCCAGCCGCCGGTGCATGGCCCGCCGGTCAGCGGGAGTGGCGTCGGTGTAAACCCCGGCCGCCAGGAGCGGATGAGCGAATCCGATTCGGTGGCCGGTGATGCGGATGAGGTCAGCGGCCTCAGCCTCGGTCAACAAACGCTCGACCTGCGCGGCGTCGATGTCCAGCGTGGCCTGGACGATTTCGACCGTGGGATTGGCCAGCGCGGCGACGGCCAGCAGCGCCCGCCGCACCTCGGCGGTGCTCCCGTCGATGCGGGCCCGTACCAACTGCGCCAGCGTGCCCGGCAGAGCCCTCGGCAGGGAGCCCGAGGAATCGGTGTTTCTGGCCAGTTCGAGCGCGTAGAACGGATTGCCGCCGGACACCTGCTCGATCCGCACGATCGCCGGACGGGAAAACGACCGGCCAAGGCGCGCGCGCAGCAGCGCGTGCAGGGCACCGAGGCTCACCGGCCCGACCGGCAGGCGCTGGTGCCGGAGGGGCGCCGGCAGCCGGAACATCGGCGTTGCGAGGTCGGACTCCTCGCCACGCACCGCGGCGAGCACGGCGACTCGGGAACTCAGCCGACGGGTCGCGAATTCGATCACCGCCGCACTCGATTCGTCAAGCCAGTGCAGATCGTCGATGGCAAGCAGTACCGGCGTCTGTTCGGCCAGCCGTTCGAGCACGGAGAGCAACGCGGCGCCGATGACTCGCTGGTCGAGCACGGGCGAACCGACCGAGGCCCGCAGCAACACGACGTCGATCGCCTGCCGCTGCGGTTCGGGCAGACTCTCCAGCAACGTCGGTGTCACGTCCGCGAGCAGGTCGGCCAGTGCCGCGAAGGACAGCGTGGCCTCGGCAGCGGAGGGATGGCAGGACAGCACCTGGAAACCGCGCTGGTCGGCCTGGTCGACGCCGGCCTGCAACAGGGTCGTTTTGCCGATCCCCGGCTCGCCTTCCAGAACAAGGACGGCCGGTCCCGAATCGATCGAGTCGATGAACTCGCCGATGCTCGCCAACTCCGTGGCGCGGCCGACAGCGGTGCTCATGTCCCCTCCGACGCCAGTCAGCAGCTATGACAATTCGTCAGTTTAGGACCCTCTGGCCGACGTCGCGCGAAAGGCGGCAAGGCAACCGAAGCTCTGGCGGTGAGCCGAACTGGCCTGGTACGCTCAGACGCGACGGAATGAATCGTTTCAAAAGCCTGGCCAGTTGATCGGCGAAGAAGCGAGGTCTTGACGATGAGGTCGAGCGCCCTGGTACGAGGTCACCGTCACGCTGTTCACGCTCCTGCTGCGTTGGGGCGATGGAAGCCGCACTGACCATAAGCACGTCGATACCAGATAACCTTGCGGCTCCTCAAGGACCTTTGTCCACAGTGGAGTCGTAGCTCCGGCCTGCGCCGGCGCCCATCGTACGTTCCTCCTGTCGATGCCCAATTCCGACACCGCTTTGTGGAGTCCTCATGAGATTATCGTCCGTACGGAAACACAGGTTACCCAGGCTGCGGGCCGGCATCGCGGTTGTGCTCGCGCTGGCTCTGTTCGTATTGCTGCCCACTCCCCCCGCCGCGATCGCCGAACCGGCAGGCCTCCAGGTCGGCTCGCTCACCACCGAGCACCTGACCGATCCGCTCGGGATCGACGCAGGCCACCCGCTCCTCGGCTGGGTCATCACCGCGAACGGACGAGGGGTTTCCCAGAGTGGGTACGAAATCCGCGTCGCCAAGGACGCGGACAGTCTGCGCAGCGGTCAAGGTCTGGTATGGGACTCGGGCGTGGTGAGGTCCGCCCAGTCCTTCGATGTCCAGTACGGCGGGCCTGCGCTGGCCTCCCAGACCCGGTACCACTGGCAGGTCCGGGTGTGGGACGAGCACGGGCAGGCTTCCCCATGGAGCGGTTCTGACGCGTGGTTCGAGACCGCGTTTCTCGATCCCGGCCAGTTCCAGGGCAGCTGGATCGCGAGTCCCGCTTCGATGGTCGGGCCCGAATTGCTGCTGCGCAAGGACTTCGCGCTGGGCGGCCAGCCGATCTCAAAGGCGCGTCTCTACGTCGCAGGCCTGAGCTACCCGTACGTGTCCATCAACGGGCGGCCGATCAGTGACCACGTGCTCGACTCCAGCTTCACCGCCTATGACAAGACAGTGGACTACTCGGCCTACGACGTCACGCAACTGATGCGCGGTGGCTCCAACGCGATCGCGGTGAGTCTGGGCAACGGCTTCTACGCGGGCGGAGCGGACGACTATTCCGGCGGCCAGCCGTGGCAGCCGGCCCAGCCCACCCTGAAGCTCGAACTCGAGGTCTGGAACGCCACCGGCACGGCGACCACGGTACGCAGCGACGCGTCCTGGAAAGTCGCGACCGGACCCACCACCGCCAACGCGCCCGACGTCGAGACCTACGACGCCCGCCTTGCGAAGCAGGGGTGGACGCAAGCCGGCTACAACGACAGCGGGTGGGCCAACGACGTCGTACTGCCCGACGCGAACGCACCGGTGCCGTCCTACTCGGGAACGCCGGTCGCGGACTGGCTCTGGAACACGGCAGGCTCGTCCAACGCCGCACCGGCCGGGACGATCTACCTGCGCAAGACGTTCACGGTGACCAATCCTTCGTCGCTGTCGAGCGCGCTGTTGCGCGTGAACGGCGACGATGGCGATCAGGCTTACGTGAATGGCACCTTGGTGTCGGGTTCGCCGGGCACGGTGCTCAATTCGTGGCAGCAGTCGCAGGTCAGCGACATCAAGTCGCTGCTGGTTCCGGGGACCAACGTGATCGCGCTCGCCGGCATCGCGAATCAGCCGAATGCCAGCGGTGTCATCGCGACAGCGCAGTTGGATTCGACGCGGATCGTGACGGATGGGAGTTGGAAGGCGCTTCCCGGCACGCCCGCCTCGCCGCCCGCCGGCTGGAACACGGCCGGTTTCGATGACTCGTCGTGGCCCGCGGCGACCGTGCAGGGCCCGTACGGCATGGCGCCGTGGGGCACCAATGTTCGCCTCGTGACCGGTCCCGCCGGGGTGCTGCGGGCGCAACTGATCCCGCCGATCGAGAAGACCGCGACCGTCAATCCGGTCAAGACCACCGATCTGCCAGGGGTGAGCGTGCCAGTTCCGTCCTATTCGGACACACCGGTCGCGAACTGGCTCTGGAACACGCCCGGCTCGTCCAACGCCGCACCGGCCGGAACGATCTACCTGCGCAAGACGTTCACCGTAGCGAATCCGTCATCGCTGTCGAACGCGGTATTGCGCGTGAACGGAGACGACGGCGATCAAGCCTACGTGAACGGCACGCTGGTCTCGGGATCGCCGGGCACCGTCGTCAATTCCTGGCAGAATTCGCAAGTCACCGACATCAAATCGCTACTGGTGCCCGGCACGAACGTGATCGCGCTCGCCGGCATCGCCAACCTGCCGAACGCGAGCGGTGTCATCGCGACGGCGCAACTGGACTCCACCCGGATCGTGACCGACGGGACCTGGAAGGCCCTACCGGGAACACCACCCGCACCACCCACCGGATGGAACACCCCTGGCTTCGACGACACATCCTGGCCGGCCGCGACCGTGCAGGGCCCGTACGGCATGTCGCCGTGGGGCACCAACATCCAGAACCCGAGTGGGCCATCGAAGGTCTACGACTTCGGGATCACCACATCCGGGTGGGCACGGATCACGATGCAGGGCACCGCGGGCACCCAGGTCCAGATCATCTACTCCGAGCAGCTCAACTCGGACGGAACGGTCCAGCGCGAAGGTGGCAACGGCCAGACCGACACCTACATCCTCAAGGGCAACGGCCCCGAGACGTACGAGCCCAAGTATGGCTGGAAGGGCTACCGGTACGTCCAGGTCTCGGTCGCGGCCGGCAACGCGTTGCCCACCGTTGCGTCGGCCCTGGGCGTCGTGGTGCACACCGCGCTGCCCACGTCCGGCGACTTCACCAGTTCCAGCGACCTGCTCAAC
>DASYBO010000158.1:0-11451 GCA_036500685.1 Pseudonocardiaceae bacterium
ACAGGAACGCCCGGACGATCGGGTACCAGGAGAACAGCGCGAAGCAGATCAGCCCGCCCGCCATCATCAGGTACGCGGTCAGGTTGTTGCCGAGCTTCCTGCGCAACCGGCCACCCCGGTTGCCCGTTCGCCGTCCGGTCGTCCTGCCGCTGGTCGGCCGCGCCGCGACGCTGGTCGCAACACTCATCGTGCTACCTTCCCCGCCTAAGTCGGCTGAGCCATCGTCACTGGTTGGCGAGCAACGTGTCGACCTTGCTCGACGCGGCGGAGAGCAAGGTGTCGATGTTGGCGGTCTGGCTCGTCAACACCCCCGACATCACGCCGTCCAGCACCGAGTAGATCTGCTGCGCGTCCACCGGCTCGATCTTGCCCGGCAGGGTCTTCATGGCCGACTCGAACGCGGCGTAGTTCTGCTGCGGCACGTTCGCGTACTTGGTCTTGGCCTGCGCGTCGGCGGTCGCCGTCGAGCCGTTCCACAGGTCCGGTTCGGGCAGGCCGACCGGGGTCTTCTCGCTGGCGAGGCGCTGGTAGTTGAACTGGCCCTGGCCCGAGGTGAGCTCCTCGTACTGGAGCCATTGCACGCCGGCCTGGATCTGCGCGGGGGTGTCCTTGACGTTGAACATGTAGCCGTCGCCGCCGAGCAGCGTCCCCTTGTTCTCCGGCATCGGGCCGATGCCCAGGTTCTGGTAGGAACCGCCGTACTGCTTGACCAGGATCGGCAGGTTGTCCGGCGCCCCGATGTACATGCCGAGCTTGCCCGAGCCCATCATCGGCAGCACGTCGCTCTGCTGGAGCAGCTGCTTGGAGCCCATGCTGTTGTCGGTCCAGCGCATCTGCTGGAGGTTCTGCAGCACCGCTTTGCCCTGCGCGTTGTCGAAGTTCGCGTGCTTGCCGTCGGGGGTGACCATCGAGCCGCCCTGCGAGTACAGCTCGGCGGTGAAGTGCCACCCGCCCTGGTTGTTCGAGCTGTAGTCGGCGTAGCCGATGTCCCCGTGGCCGAGCGCGGAGATCTTCTTGGCGTCGGCCGCCACCTCGGCCCAGCTGGTCGGCGGCGAGTTCGGGTCCAGCCCGGCCTGGGCGAACAGGGTGCGGTTGTAGATGAGCCCCATCGAGTAGTTCGTCCTTGGCAGGCCGTAGTACTTGCCGCTGGACTTGAAGACGTTCAGCGTCGAGGTCTGAATGTCGGAAAGGCCCGTGACGTTGTTGACGTAGCTGCTGATGTCGGCCGCCTGGCCGTTGGCGACGACCTGGGCGACGTCGGTGTAGTAGACGTAGAAGACGTTCTCCATCTGGCCACCGGCGAGCTTGGCCTGGAACGTCTTCGGGTCGTCACACGGGTATTCGTCCTTCGGCGTGATGTGGATGTTCGGGTGCAGCTTCTCGAAGGAGGCGATGTCGTCGGAGAAGTTCTTCCGGTCGATCGGGTCGCTGGTCGGCGGCCAGCAGTTCACGGTGATGCTCACGTCGCCACCGGAACCGCTGTTGTTCGAGCCGGAACTGCATGCCACTACGCCTAACGCGCAGCCGGCGGCGAGCGCCATGACGGCGAGCCGGCTGGGGGTGGGGGTTCTCATCTTTGGGGACACCCTTCGGGCTGTGCCCGCGCCCACCCAAAATGGCGGCGCGTGGGCAGTGCTGTGATACACGGCACTTAACCACGACCGACAACGAGTCCGCAATATCTCGATGAGATTTTGGAATTTTTCGACAGATGACGTTCAAGGAGTTCCGTGCTCGCGGTCAACGCGAGCAACCGTCACGTTCGGGACGTACTGGACCGCGCGAGCCCGGACTGCGCCAGCGAGCCCTTCGGCTGGCCAGCGCTCGGTGCCGGCCCGGTCGACCCGCGCACCACCAGCTCCGGCTCGAACAACAGCTCGCCGTGCGTCACCCGGACCCCGGCGATCTCCTTGACCAGCAGTTCCACCGCGGCGTTGCCCATCGACTCGATCGGCTGGCGGACCGTGGTCAGCGGGGGAGCGGTACAGCTCATCAGGGCCGAGTCGTCGTAGCCAACCACCGACACCTCCTCCGGCACCGAAGCGCCGAGCCGCCGCGCGGCGCGCACCGCGCCCAGCGCCAGCGGGTCGCTCGCACACACGATCCCGGTCACGCCCTTGGCCAGCAGCCGCGCGGTCGCGGCCTGGCCGCCCTCGATCGAGAACAGGGTGTGCTCGACGTAGGGCTCCGCGAAGTCGGAGCGGCGCGCCGCCAGCTCGTTGGCCGCGGTCAGCTTGCGCTGCGACGGCACGTGGTCGGGCGGGCCGAGGACGAGGCCGATCCGCTCGTGGCCCAATGAGATCAGGTGGTTCATGGCCTGCTGAACCGCGACCGCGTCATCGCAGCTGACCTGCGGAAAGTCCAGGTCGTCGATGGCCGCGTTGAGCAGCACGGTGGGGATCTTGCGGGCGGTCAGCAGCGCGTAGTGCTCGTGCGGCGACTCGGCTTCGGCGTAGCGGCCGCCGAAGAAGATCACGCCCGACACCTGCTGCTGCAACAGCAGCTCGACATAGTCGGCCTCGGTCGCGCCGCCGGTGGTCTGCGTGCACAGCACCGGGGTGAACCCCTGCTGCGCCAGCGCGCCGCCGACCACCACCGCGAAGGACGGGAAGATCGGGTTGGTCAGGTCCGGCAGTACCAGGCCGACCAGCCGGGCCCGCTCGCCGCGCAGCTGCGTCGGCCGCTCGTAGCCCAGGACGTCCAGTGCCGTGAGCACGGCCTGCCGGGTAGCCTCGGACACACCCGGCTTGCCGTTGAGGACCCGACTCACCGTGGCCTCGCTGACGCCAACTTTCTTGGCTACTTCTGCAAGTCTCCTGGACATGTGCGCAAGTATAGATCAGAGCGTGCAAAATCTTGCGCATATCCTGTGGGGGGACCGGTTCAGACGTTGAGCGGGTCCGCACTGGTCAGAGCTGCCCCACCTCGGTCACCGTCACCCTGGCCTCGCCGATCTCGTCCGAACCGGCCAGGTCGATCTCCGCGCTGATGCCCCAGTCGTGATCGCCGGCCGGGTCGTCGAAGATCTGCCGCACCCGCCAGCGGTCGGTCTCGGTCTCGATGATCAGCAGCTGCGGCCCGCGCGCGTCCGGCCCGTCGTTGAGTTCCCGGTGCAGCTCGAAGTACGGCTCCAGCGCGTCCTGCCAGGCCTCCGCGTCCCAACCGGACTCCGCGTCGAGTTGGCCGAGCGCCTCGTAATCCCGTCGCGCCGCCAGTTCGACCCGACGGAACAGCGCGTTGCGCACCAGGACCCGGAACGCCCGTGCGTTGCGGGTGACCGCGGGCGGGATCCCGTCCTCGCCCTTGGTCAGCGCCTCGGCGTTGGTCGGGTCGGTCAGCTGCTCCCACTCGTCGATCAGGCTGGAGTCGACCTGGCGGACCAGTTCGCCAAGCCACTCGATCAGGTCGGTCAGCTCCTCGGTCTTGGCCTCCGCCGGCACCGTCTGCCGCAGCGCCCGGAACGCGTCCGCCAGATAGCGCAACACCAGCCCCTCGGACCGGGCCAACCCGTAGAACGCCACGTACTCGGCGAAGGTCATGGCGCGCTCGTACATGTCGCGCACCACCGACTTGGGCGAGAGCGGATGCTCGGTCACCCACGGATTGCCGCGCGCGTAGAGGTGGTAGGCGCCGTCGAGCATTTCGGCCAGGGGCATGGGATAGGTGACATGCTCCAGCTCGGCCATCCGCTCGTCGTACTCGACGCCCTCCATCTTCAGCCGGTTGACCGCCTCGCCCTTGGCCTTGAACAGCTGCGCGGACAGCACCTGGCGCGGATCATCCAAAGTGGACTCGATCACCGAGACGCAGTCCAGCGGGTAACTCGGCGACTCCCGGTCCAGCAGTTCGATCGCGGCCAGCGCGAAGGGCGAGAGCGGCTGGTTGAGTGCGAAGTCCAGCTGCAACTCGTCCACGATCCGCACCGACCGGCCCTGCGCGTCCGGTTCCGGCAGCCGCTCGATCACGCCCGCCGCCAGCAGCGCGCGGTAGTTGGCGATCGCGCGGCGAATGTGGCGGCGCTGCGCGGGCCGGTCCTCGTGGTTGTCCTCAAGCAGATGCCGCATGGCCGCGAACGCGTCGCCCGGCCTGCCGATCACGTTGAGCAGCATGGCATGGCTGACCTGGAAGCTCGACGTCAACGGCTCCGGCTCCGATTCGACAAGTCGCTCGAAGGTCGGCTGGCCCCAGGAAACCATGCCCTCCGGCGGCTTCTTGCGTACCACCCTGCGCCGCTTCTTCGGGTCGTCGCCCGCCTTGGCCAGCATCTTCTCGTTGTCGATCACATGCTCCGGCGCCTGCACCACAACGGTGCCCACCGTGTCATAACCGGCCCGGCCGGCCCGGCCCGCGATCTGGTGGAACTCGCGCGCGTTGAGCAGTCGAGTCCGCGTACCGTCGTATTTGGACAGTGCGGTGAACACCACGGTCCTGATCGGCACGTTGATGCCGACGCCGAGAGTGTCCGTACCGCAGATGATCTTCAGCAACCCGGCCTGGCTCAACCGCTCCACCAGCCGCCGGTACTTCGGCAGCATGCCGGCGTGGTGCACGCCGATCCCGTGGCGCACCAACCGTGAGAGCGTCTTGCCGAAGCCCGTGCTGAACCGGAACCCGCCGATCAACTCGGCGATCGCGTCCTTCTCCGCGCGGGTGCTCACGTTGATGCTCATCAGCGCCTGCGCCCGTTCCAGCGCCGCGGCCTGGGTGAAGTGCACGACGTAGACCGGCGCGCCGTGGGTGACCAGCAGTTCCTCGATGGTCTCCTGCACGGTGGTCAACGAGAAGCTGAAGTTCAACGGCACCGGGCGCTCTGCCGAACGCACCGTGCTGGTCGGCCTGCCGGTGCGCCGGGTCAGGTCGGCCTCGAACCGGCTGACGTCGCCCAGCGTCGCCGACATCAGCAGGAACTGCGCGTTGGTCAGTTCCAGAATCGGCACCTGCCAGGCCCAGCCGCGATCCGGGTCGGCGTAGAAGTGGAACTCGTCCATGATCACCTGGCCGACGTCGGCCGCGGCGCCGTCGCGCAGCGCGATGTTGGCCAGGATCTCCGCGGTGCAGCAGATGATCGGCGCGCCCGCGTTCACGCTGGAGTCGCCGGTCATCATGCCGACGTTGCCCGCGCCGAACACGTCGATGAGCGCGAAGAACTTCTCCGACACCAACGCCTTGATCGGCGCGGTGTAGAAGCTGCGCTGCCTGCGCGCCATGGCCGCGAAGTGCGCACCGGTCGCCACCAGCGACTTCCCCGAGCCGGTCGGCGTACTCAGGATCACATTGGACCCGGACACGATCTCGATCAGCGCCTCGGCCTGCGCCGCGTACAGCTCAAGCCCCTGGCCGCTGACCCAGCCGGCGAACGCGTCGAAGAGGTTGTCGGGATCGGGGTCGGCGGGGATCAGTTCGGTGAGGTTCGAAGTGCGCGTCATGGTGCCCTGATCGTGCCTGGTCAATCTTGTCCCGTCGCGCCCGGGGCGGGTGTGTCGCACACCGCTCTCCGACCACCTGGTCAAGGTCGTTAGTTATGTTAAGATAAATGTTATCAAAGTACAACGATGTAGGGGTGTCACGTGGGTGAGTTGAGCCGCCGAAGGCGCCTGCTCGTGCTGGCGATCTGCTGTATGAGCCTGCTGATCGTGGGTCTGGACAACACGATCGTCAACGTCGCGCTCCCGTCGATCCGGCGCGAACTCGGCGCCTCCGTCTCCAACCTGCAGTGGACCATCGACGCCTACACGCTGGTCCTGGCCAGCTTCCTGATGCTCTCGGGTTCCACCGCCGACCGGATCGGCCGACGCCGCATCTTCCAGATCGGCCTCACGCTGTTCAGTGTCGGCTCGCTGCTGTGCAGCATCGCGCCCAACGTCCAGTGGCTGATCCTGTTCCGGGCCATGCAGGCCATCGGCGGCTCCATGCTCAACCCGGTCGCCATGTCGATCATCACCAACACGTTCACCAACCCCAAGGAACGCGCACAGGCCATCGGCGTCTGGGGTGGTGTCGTCGGCATCAGCCAGGCGCTCGGCCCGATCGTCGGCGGCATCCTGGTCGACTCGATCGGCTGGCGCTCGATCTTCTGGATCAACGTGCCCATCGGCATCGCCGCGATCATCCTGACCGCGTTGTTCGTCCCCGAATCCAAGGCGCTGCGCCCTCGTCGCATCGACCCGATCGGCCAGTTCCTGGTGATCATCAGCCTCGCCACGTTGACCTACGCGATCATCGAGGCCCCCAACTTCGGCTGGACCTCGGTCCGCATCATCGGCCTGTTCGTGGTGGCGATCCTGGCCGTCGCCGGCCTCATCCTCTACGAACGCCGGTGCCGAGAGCCCCTGATCGACGTGCGGTTCTTCCGCAGCATCCCGTTCAGCGGCGCCACCATCATCGCCATCTGCGCGTTCGCCTCGATGGCCGGCTTCCTGTTCGTCAACACGCTCTACCTTCAGGACGTGCGCGGCTACTCGGCCTTCGCGGCCGGCCTGTACACGTTGCCGATGGCCCTGATGACCATGTTCTTCGCCCCGCTCTCCGGCCGCATCGTCGGCAGCCGAGGCCCGCGCATCCCGCTGCTCGTCGCCGGTTCCGGCGGCCTTGCCTGCGCGCTGATCCTCACCGGCCTGACCAGCAGCACGTCCACGTTGCTGTTGATCTCCGCCTATGTGTTGTTCGGTATCGGCTTCGGCATGGTCAACGCGCCCATCACCAACACCGCGGTCTCCGGAATGCCGCTGCAACAGGCCGGCGTCGCCGCCGCGGTCGCGTCGACCAGTCGCCAGATCGGCCAGTCGCTCGGCGTCGCCGTGATCGGCAGTGTGGTCACCGGCAGCATCCACGGTTCGCTACAGACCGGGCTGCCATCGGCAAGCCACATCGCCTGGTGGATCATCGCAGGCTGCGAGGTTGTCATATTCTGTCTCGGCCTGCTGACCACCGGCCGCTGGGCAAGGCGCACCGCAACCGCGACCATGACCCAGTTGGCACCGGAAGAATCCCTGACGGGGAGTGCCGTCCGATGACCACGACCGCAGAGGACCAGCTTCGAGCCGAACTCGCGACCCGAAGCTGGACTCGGCTGCGCGCCCTCGTGCTCGACCTGCACGACCGCCGCAAGGAAGTCAGTGTGGCGCTGGAAATGGGGTTCATCCGGGTCAAGGCGCTCCGGCGGATCGTCGCGGGCCCGTGCAAACTCCGCGAACTCGCCGGCCGCCTCGGCACCGACGCCCCCTACACCACGCTCATCGTCGACGACCTGGAAAAACGCGGCCTCGTCGTGCGCACCCCGCACCCCGACGACCGCCGCTCCAAACTCGTCACCGCGACCGAAGCCGGCCTTGCCGCCAACGCGATCGCCGAGGGCATCCTCGGTCAACCGCCTGCCTCGGTCCTCGACCTGGACACCGAGGACCTGGTCAACCTCGACCGCATCGTCGCCGCCCTCGTGGGCGAGGACAGCTGAGCTCAGCCGCCGTTGGTCGCTTCGGCGACGGTGGCCTGGCTCTCGGCCGCGCCGATGATCAGCGGCGTGCTCATGGGCGCGGCCGACGAGGTGACCAGATCGGCGATGACGCAGGTGATGTTGTCCGGGCCGCCGCCCTGTTTGGCCAGGTCGATGAAGGTGGCGGCGGCATCGTCGGGATCGGGGACGGACGCGAGCACCTGGCCGATCAGTTCGTCCGGGATGACGTCGCTGAGGCCGTCGGAACAGAGCAGGTAGCGGTCGCCGGGTTCGGCCTGCCAGTAGTAGAGGTCGGGTTCGGACGCGCCGCCGCTTTGCAGGGCGCGCATCAGAACGGAACGACGGGGATGGACAGCGGCCTGCTCGGGAGTCAGTTTCCCTTCGTCCACAAGGGACTGGACCAGGGTGTGGTCGCGGGTGAGCTGGCCGTACTGGTCGCCGCGCAGCAGATACCCCCGTGAGTCGCCGATGTGCCCGATGGCCAACTGGTTCGCGCCGTCCCACATGAACGCGGTGACCGTGGTGCCCATCGTGGCCAGTTCGGCGTCCTCCTGGGCGAGGTCGGTCAGCCGGTCGCCGATCTCCCTGATCGCCTCGCCGAGCACTTCGAGCAGGTCGGGGCTCTCGGTGTCGGTGTCGGTGTCAGTCGGCCAGGGGACGTGTTTGTCCATTTCGGCGAGGATGCTGATCGCGGTCGAGCTGGCGACCTCGCCGTAGGCGTGGCCGCCCATGCCGTCGGCGACCACCAGCAGGCGAGCGCTCAGGTAACCGGAGTCCTCGTTGTTGGACCGGTGCAGACCCGGGTCGGTGTGCGCGACGGAGCGCAGTTGGAGCACGCCGTCATTGTGGACCTCCTGGCGAGGGCCCGCTCCCTCCGCGCTGTCCGTCATACCGCCAGTCAACCATTGGTTGACAGAGTTCACAAGCAGAACTTCGGTGGACTGCTGCTGTCGAGTGAACTAGGATTGTCCCAATGAGCCAGGACACGACGGTCAACGCAGGCGAGATCGCCCGCCTCGTTGACGTGGGCCGGGCCGCGGTCAGCAACTGGCGTCGCCGTTACGAGGACTTTCCCCAGCCGGTCGGGGGCACCGCCTCCAGCCCGCTGTTCTCCCTCACCGAGGTCGAGGACTGGTTGCGGCGCAACGGGAAATCGTTCCGCGTCTCGCTTGCCGACCGAGTGTGGCAACAGTTGCGCGCCAGCGACGACGATCTGCGGCTGGGCCAGGTCGTCGGCCGGGCCGGCGAACTGCTCCTCGCGCTGCGCGACGGGGAGCCCGCCGCCGGTGAACTGGTCGGCGCCGTCGCGGAACTGGCGCGGGAGTTGGGGTATCGCGAGGCTTTCGAGGCGTTGTGCGAGCGGTATCTTGCCGCGCATTCGCGGCAGTTGGCGGTGACCGCGCAGCCGGTCGTCCGGTTGCTGGCCGAGTTGGTCGGCGACCGAGGCACCGTGCTCGATCCGGCCTGCGGGCTGGGCGGATTGTTGCTGGCGGCAGGCGGGCGACGGGCGCTGGGCCAGGACGTCAGCGAGGTCAGCGCGCGGATCGCATCCGTCCGAATGCGACTCGCGGGGGTGCAGGACAGCTCGGTCGTCGCCGCGGATTCGTTGCGGGAGGACGGTTTCGACGGGGAACTGGCCGACGCCGTCGTCTGCGATCCGCCGTTCAATGAGCGGTCGTGGGGCTACGCCGAGCTGACGAGTGATCCGCGCTGGGTTTACGGACTGCCGCCGCGCGGCGAGTCCGAGTTGGCCTGGGTACAGCACTGCCTCGCGCATGTGCGACCGGGCGGCCTGGTCGCGGTGCTGATGCCTTCCGCTGCGGCGGCGCGGCGGCCGGGGAAGCGGATTCGCGGGAACCTGTTGCGCGCAGGGGCATTGCGGGCCGTGCTGACGCTGGTCGATGGCGGGCCGGACCTGTGGCTGCTGCGGCGGCCGGAGGCCGGGGAACGCCCGGCCATGCGGATTCTGTTGGGAGTGTTGGACGGCGAGTTCGGTGGCGTTGGCAGTGGCTGGGCTCGGTATTCGCGGGAGCCGGACTTCGCCGAGGGCGGCCTGTTCACCGTTCCGGTACTCGATCTGCTCGACGACGATGTCGATGTGAGTCCGGCGCGACATCGCGCGTTGCTCAACGGTGAGGATCTGGGGGCGGAGTACACGGCGGCACTGGCCGGGTTGCGGTCGATAGCACCGGTCGAGCCACCCGAGTTGGAGATCTCCGTTGAGCGGCGGGTGTTGCCGACGACGACCGTCGGCGAGTTGATCAAGGTGGGACTGGTCACGGTTCGGCACGCTTCGGCCAAGTTGAGCTTGGGTGAAGGCGACGTCGCGGTCCTGACCATCGATGACCTCACCGCAGGGCGCTTCGCCACCGGGCGGACGGTGGACGGGCCGGAACTGGTGCGGTTGCAGGTGGGGGACGTGGTGGCCGCGCCGATGGGGTTGGCGCGGGTGGTGCAGGTCGACGGGGTGGTTTTGGGGCCTTATCTGTCGGTTTATCGGGTGGATCCCGAGCATCTCGATCCCGATTTCCTGGCCGGGTTCCTGCGTGCGGCCGATCAGTCCTCGGCCACCGGGTCGAGCCGCATCGACGCGCGGCGGACCGTGGTGCCTCGGATCGGATTGGCCGAACAGCGCCATTACGCTGCGGTGTTTCGTCAGCTCATCGGGCTCCAGGACGTGGTGGCGCGGACTGCCGAACAGGCGGCGACGCTGGTCAGGCTAGGCTTCGCAGGTCTTGTCGATGGACACCTTCTGCCAAAGAGCCGGTGAGGCCCGCGCGAGGGGTTGGAGGCCGGATGCTCATCGCCGACCGTTATGAGCTGGACGAACTCCCGCTCGGGCGGGGCGGGATGAGTGCTGTCCACGCCGGGCACGACAAGCACCTCGACCGGAGGGTCGCGGTGAAGTTTCTCCAGTTTCCCGGCGGGCCCGACGACGAGTTGCAGCGCCGGTTCATTCGCGAGGCGCGGATCCTGGCCCGGTTGGAGCACGCCGGTGCGCCGGTGCTCTACGACTTCGGCACCTTCGATCGCCGCTTGTTCCAGGTCATGCAGTACATCGACGGGGTCACCGTCGCCGACCTGCTCGGTGAGCACGGGCCGATTCCGATCCCGTGGGCTGCGGCCATCACGGCGCAGGCCTGCGCGGTGCTGTGCGCGGCGCATTCGCTCGCGATCTGTCACCGCGACCTCAAGCCGACGAACCTGATGCTGTGCCCGGACGGCAGCGTCAAGGTGCTCGACTTCGGGCTGGCCATGCTGCGCGAGGCCGATGTCGCCGAGTTCACCAGGGCAGGCCAGATTCTCGGCACGCCGGCCTACATGGCGCCGGAGCAGATCCAGCGCGGTGCCGCCGGCCCGCTCAGTGATCTCTACGCGCTCGGTTGCCTGCTGCACGAAATGTTGACCGGACGCCAACTCTTCACGGGACCGACCGCGTATGCGGTGTTCGACAAGCAGGTCAAGCAGCGCCCGCCCGGAGTTCCCGGCGTGCCGGTCGAACTCAACCGGTTGATCGGCGAGCTGTTGGAGAAGGACCCGGCGAATCGGCCCGCCGACGCGAACGAGCTGTTTCTGCGGATCGCGCCGTTCGCGGGCGAACTGCCGATGCTGCCGGGCTTTCTGCATCCGGCGAGCGAACCGAGTCCTGGCCGGATGTACGCGCGGATCGTCGGGCAGGTGCTGGCCAACTCGCGCGTCAGTTGATCAGGCGGTCGCCGGTCCTGGGGTTGAAGAGGTGGGTTTCGGCGCTGTCGCGTAGGGCGACCTTGACCTTCTGGCCGATGGTCGGCGGGGTGCGGCCGTCGACGCGGACGACGAAGCGTTCGGCGTGGTCGCCGATCTGGACCGAGCCGTGGACGTAGGCGTCGGCGCCGAGTTCTTCGACGAGTTCGACGGTCAGGTCGAAGCCTTCTTCCTCGACCGAGGCCAGGCGCAGGGTTTCCGGGCGGACGCCGAAGGTGATCTCGGTGAGGCCCTGGGCGTTGGCGGCGGTGAGG
>DASYBO010000159.1:0-2063 GCA_036500685.1 Pseudonocardiaceae bacterium
GGTAACACCGAATTCGGATTGGCAGTGTGACTTACTGCCCCATCCGGGGTTCTCAAACCGTTGGAGAACACGCAAGGAGTTCTTTCAATGCGTTCAAGAATCGCCACCTTCGCGGTCGCTACCGCTACCGCGGCCGCCGCGACAGCGACCTTCGCCGGTGTCGCGCTGGCTGACCCGCCGGCCAGCCACACGCCGGCGCTGACCGACATCTCCGGCGTCGGTTCGGACACCACCCAGTTCGTCATGAACGACGTCACCACGGGTCCGGGTGGCTGGGACTCCCAGATCCCGGCCCCGGCCAACTACGTCGACTCGTTCGACGCGGTGAACCCGACCACCGGTGTTGTCGGTGACACGATCACCACCAAGCCGGGCTGCTCCTTTGCCCGGCCGGACGGCTCCTCCGCCGGCATCACCTCGCTGATCAATGACCAGAAGTCCACTGTGGACGGCACGGCGGACTGTGTCGACTACGCCCGTTCTACTCGCATGCGGCAGGGCAGTGACCCCGCCAGCATCGGCTTCCTGCCGTTCGCCCAGGACAGCCTGAAGTACGCGACGTCCCACCCGACGCCGAGCTTCCCGACCGTCCGGGCGACCAACGCTCCGCAGACCCTGACCGCCGCCAACCTGGCGACGATCTACAGCTGCGGCACGACCGGCACGATCAGCCACTGGACCGACTTCACCGGCGGGACCAGCACCGACGCCGTCCAGGCCCTCATCCCACAGGGCGGTTCCGGTTCCGGCACCCGTACGTTCTTCGAAAGCTCCATCGGCGTCACCGACACCACCATCGTGGCCGGTATCAACAGTGGCTGCCTCCTGCAGGTCAAGGCAAACGACCCAGCCCCGATCCGCGCCAGCGCCGACGCCATCGCGCCGTTCTCGGTGCCTCAGTTCAACAGCGTCGGCAAGGACGCCGGCATCCAGCTGGACGACTTCGGCTTCAGCGCAGACCGCATCCTCTACAACGTCGTCCGGCTCAACGCCAGCGGCGCCCTCGCCAACCAGAACCTGGTGCCGTTCTTCGGTGACGGCACCCCGACCAACACCGCCTTCATCTGCACCACCGCAGCACAGAACATCATCGACAACACCGATGGCTTCAGCCCCATCACGCTGCCCGGCCACACCTGCGGTGTCAGTGAGTAAAGTCCTCGACTCGCGTTCTGCCTGATCCATTGTGCACACACCGACAGTTTCCGTCAGGAGTTGGAAACATGCACACCACCCTTGCCAGAGCCGCGTTGGTTTCCGCCGCGGCGATCACGATCCTCGCCGGCACCGCGCAGGCCGACCCACCGCCCGGCCATAACCCGACACTCAGCGACATCGTCGGCGTCTGCGAGACGAGCGTCGCCTCGTTGCTCGACGACCTCAGCGCGGCCTGGAACGCGCAGAATCCATCTGACCCCTTCTACTGCTACGATTCCGTAAATCCGTTGACAGGCGGGACAGGAGACCCGATCACCACGAAGCCGGGCTGCACCTTTGCCCGGCCGGACGGCGCCGGCGTCAGCGTATTGCAGGCCGACCAGAAATCCACAGTGGACGGTATCACGGACTGCCTCGACTTCGCGTCGGTCGAACGCGGTCCGGGCAGCGACAGCGCGGGCCTCACCTTCCTGCCGTTCGCCCAGGAGGCCCTGCGATATGCGACATCGAATCCGACGGCCAGCTTCCCGAGCGTCCCGGCGACCAACGCTCCGCAGACCCTAACCGCCGCCAACCTGGCAACGATCTACAGCTGCGGCGCCTCCGGCACAACCAGCCACTGGAGCGACTTCGGCGCCGCCAGCACTGACGCCGTCGAGGCCCTCATCCCGCAGCCGGGTTCGGGCATCCGCACGTTCTTCGAGAGCTCCATCGGCGTCACCGAAGCCACCATCCAGGCCGGTGTCAACGCTGGCTGCCTCCTACAGGTCCAAGACGACGATCCGGCGCCGATCCGCGCCAACGCCGATCGGATCGGTCTGTTCGACGTGCCCCTGTTCACGACCAAATACTCGGACAGCGGCATCCAGCTGGACGCCACCGGCTTCAGCGCCACCCATCTCGAC
>DASYBO010000160.1:0-4852 GCA_036500685.1 Pseudonocardiaceae bacterium
GGCCTCGGCGCCATCTGGATCTACGCGCTACAAGGGAGTATCAACGCCGACGTCGAGGTCGTCGGTGACAACTTCCTCGACAACACCTACAACGCGATGATGCTGGTCAGCGACTTCTCGGTGAAAGATCTGTACTCGATCACCAACGTGCACTTCGCCGACATCAAGGTCGACGGCACCGGCACCTCGGTGGTCTCGGCCCGCTCCGCAGGCGGCGCGACGTTCCAGAACGTGGTGGCGCGCAACGTCGGCGCGGTCGGCGTGAACAACTGCGGCTCGTTCCACTTCACGCCGGCCGGTTCCGAATTCTCGCTCACCGACCTGGGCGGCAACGACGGCGGCTGGCTGGCACCGTGGGAACTCCCGAACACGATCACGTGCGACGACCGGCCGACGGTGGTCCCGCCGCCTGCCCCGTCGGCCTGGTAGAGCAGGCAAACCACTGCGGCCCGTCGGGCACAAGCTAGGCCGCGCACACTATCGCGCGAAATAGTGGCCCTGCTCGATGTCCTCGATGAGGCCGGGGTGGACGGGCTTCCAGCCAAGAAGTTCCTGGGTGATGGTGCTGGACGCGGGCTGGTCCCTGCTGAGCAGAGGCACCAGGATGCCGCTGTACTCCTCGGCGGGCAGGGACCTGGCGGGCAGGTTCAGGTGCCGGCCGATGGCTTCGGCGATCTCGCGGACTGGCACGCCTTCGTCGCCGACCGCGTTGAGCACCGCGGCGGCGGGCGCCTGCTCGACGGCCAACCGGTAGAGGGTCGCGGCGTCCTTCACGTGCACGGCCGGCCAGCGGCTGGTTCCGTCGCCGAGGTAGCCGGCCTGTTCGCCGACGGCATCCGGGCCGCCTCCCCTGACGCGACGATCACCGAATGCCTTGCGGCGGCACTCAGGGCGACCGAGGTCGTGATGACCGCGCAGCGGCGGACGACGGCCGCCCAGCGCGGACTGGTGGTCTCAGCGAACAGCGAGTTGCAGGAGCGCGCGCTGCTCAAACACGCCCGGATCGCCACGTCGATCACGGCCACCCTGCGCGAGCGAGGCGCCGACGAACTGACCGCGCGACTGGGCGCTGAGGTGGGCCTGCTCGCCTTCACCGTCGCCTTCGAGCGCTGGCTGAAGTCGGGCGACGACGAAGCATTCCTGTCCTTCGTCGCCCCGACCCTGAGCGACCTGCAAGTCCGCGCAGCCGCGCTCGACGCGCGTTAGGCCTTTGTGGACAGTGTGGTGAAGGTGATGCCGGCGGCGGAAAGACGGGTGATGAGCGCGTCGCCCATGGCCGTCGCTGTGGTGACCTGGCCCGCGGTCTTCGGGAGTTCGTCAAAGGCAAGGCATAGTGCGGATTCCGCGAGCATCTTGGCCGACTCGTCGTAGCCGGGGTCGCCGCCGGCGACCTCGGTGACCACTGTGGTCTCACCGCCGCGACCGACGAACCTCATGCGGAACCAGGACTTCGCGCGTTTGGCCGCACTCGGGCCTTCGCCGGGCTTGACGCGGTCGCTGATCCAGTTTCGCAGTGGCGGGATCTGCGCGGCGCCGAGCAGACCAGCAACGCCGACACCGAAGCCGACGAGCGAGGTCAGTTGGCGCAGCGCGAGGAACTGCTGGTAGGTGAAGTCCGGGCCGTACTTGTCGGACGCGGCGGCCGATGCGGCGACGATCTGCGGGTCGAGGACGGGCAGCGGGACCACCCAGGCGTCCTGATCGGCATTGTGGCCGGGGCGGCCGAGTGGAGCGTGCACGCGCCTGCCGACGAGTTCGGGTTCGGCGCGGCGCCGGTCGCGGGCGACCTGGAAGTTCTGCCTGCCCCTTGAGAACGCGTTGAGCGCGCTGGCCAGCGTGCCGCCGGAAGGCGTGCCGGAGATGCGCAGGTAGGACTCGACGGTGATCGGCTGGTCGCTCGGGAGTTGGCGGACCGTGTAGTACGCGCCGAGGTCGGCCGGGATGGAGTCGAAGCCGCAGGCGTGCACGAGGCGCGCGCCGGTTCGTTCGGCCAGCGCGTGGTAGCGCAGGTACATGCGGTGGTAGAACTCGGGTTCGCCGCACAGGTCCACGTAGTCGGTGCCGGCGGTCGCGCAGGCGGCGACGAGTCCCTCGCCGTAGTGCAGGTAGGGGCCGACAGTGGTGATCACCACGCGGGTGGCCTCGGCGACGACGCGCAGCGACTCGGCGTCGTCGACGTCGGCGACGAGCAGGCCGACTCGGGTGGCGGCCGGGTTGATGGCGGCCAGTTTGTCGCGGACGAAGGCCAGTTTGGCCTCGCTGCGACCGGCAAGGGCCCAGCGCAGGTCCGCGGGTGCATTGCGGGCCAGGTATTCGGCGGTCAGGCCACCGGTGAACCCGGTCGCGCCGAACACCACGATGTCGTAGTCGCGGTCAGCCATGGGTTCTCCTCATGTCGATGGGCCGGTCGGGGTCGATGGTCACGCCTGCTTTGCGGAGGATGGCGTCGGTCGCGGCCCACACCACGGTGGCCAGGTAGTCGATCAGGGTGTGTTTCGGCATGGCGCGCCCGGATTCCAGCCACCAGAGGGTGGCCGCGCCGAGCGCGCCGGCCAGTATCGCGCCGCCGGGTTCTGCGGTGTCGGTGTCCAGGTCGAGGGTGCGCAGGACGTCGGCGAAGAGTGCGCCGAGCGCGCCGGCGATGCGTCGGCCTTCGGTGAGCGCGGGGCCGGAGTTGAACAGCAGGACGAACGCGTCCGGGTACTCGTCGACGAGGCCGAGGAAGGCGTGCAGGCCGCCGGTGATCAGGTCCTTGACCGGGGCGTGCGGGTCGACGGCGACGGAGAGCCGCTCCCAGAGGATGGCGGCGATGCGTGCGCCGACCGCGTCGAGCAGGTCGGCCTTGTCCGCGAAATGCCGGTACAGCTTGGGTTTTGCCGCTCCCGCTTCGGCGGCGATGTCCGCCATACTGACGTCGGGACCGTAGCGGGCCAGAGCACGCAGCGCGGCGTCGACGAACTCGGCACGCCGGTCCAACCGATGCTGCTGCCAGCGAGCGGCCCGGCCGTCGGACGGTGCGTCGGCGTGCACCCGGTAGACAGTACCACGAGTACCCGCTACTTTAAGTCACGGATATTGGTGGCGACAGGGAGGGCGTTATGCGGCGGTTCGCCGACAAGGTCGCGGTGATCACGGGTGCTGGTTCGGGGATCGGCCGGGCGCTCGCGCTCGACCTGGCCGGCCGAGGCGCCCGACTCGCGTTGTCCGATGTGGACAATGAAAGGGTCACCGAGACGGTCGCCCAGTGCACGGTGCGGGGCGCGGAGGCCAGGGCGTACCAGCTCGACGTGGCCGACCGGGCCGCGGTGCTCGCGCACGCGGACCAAGTGGTCGCGGACTTCGGCCGGGTGAACCTGGTGGTCAACAACGCGGGCGTGGCATTGATCGCGCCGGTGCTGGAGATGAGCTGGGAGAACCTGGAGTGGCTGATGAACATCAACTTCTGGGGCGTTGTACACGGCACCAAGGCGTTCCTGCCGCACCTGATCGAATCCGGCGAAGGACACATCGTCAACGTCTCCAGCGTGTTCGGCCTGGTCGGAGTGCCGACGCAGAGCGCGTACTGCGCGGCCAAGTTCGCGGTGCGGGGGTTCACCGAGGCCCTACACCAGGAAATGGGCATCGGCCGCTACCCGGTTGGCGTTAGCTGCGTGCACCCCGGCGGGATCAGGACGAACATCGCGCGCGACTCGCGGGCCCACCCGGACTGGGAAAATCCGCAAGGGCGCGAGCGGTTCGACCAGGTGGTGCCGACAACACCCGAGAAAGCGGCGCACATCATCCTGCGGGGCGTGCAGGCCAATCACGCGCGCATTCTGATCGGGCCGGACGCCTACGCCTTTGACGCGACCGCGCGCATCCTCGGGCCGTTCTACCAGCGAATCACCACCGGCGGCGCGCGCCTTGCCAACCGGTTCGGCGTCAAGTCCGGCCAGCCCCGACGTTAATCCGGCTAGCTATGGGGGAAATGCTGGATCAGCACGGACAGCGCGCCTCAAGTTGCGACTTGGCTGATTGCTGTCCTGGTCATGGCCGTGCTCGACAATCTGAGCTCGAACACGACCTACCAGGTGTTGGCGACGTTGCTGCCACTACTGCTGGCCATTCCGATCACTGAGCCTTTCCGCGTAACTGTTCGTCGCTGTATGTGATGATGTTGTGCGACCGTGCTCGCGTTCACCGACTGCGCGTTTGCGGTTGTGGGCCTTGTTGTGGATCTTCTGGTCCTCGGCGAGTTCGCCGCCCTGGGGTTTCTTGACCGCGACGGTGATGGTGTCGGCCTCGCCCTCGTAGCCCAGCTCCCCAGGTCGCCGCTCGTGGTCTACTCGGACAACGGCGATCTCCGAGACTTCTGTACCGTCTGGACGGTATAGTTCCAGCGTGGGCGATACCAGGAATCATTTGCTCGACGCCGCCACCGAGGTGCTGTTGGCGTCCGGGGCTGAGAGCCTCACGCTGGCTGGTGTCGCGGAGCACGCCGGGGTCAGTAAGGGTGGTTTGCTCTATCACTTCCCGAACAAGGGTGCGCTGGTCGCCGGGTTGGTCGACCGGCTGGTTGCTCGGTTCGACGCCGCGCTGCGCGCGGCCGGTTCAGCGCCGGGCTCGGCCTCCATGGCCTACCTCGCCGAAACCATTGCGCCGACTTCCTTGGCCACGGGAACCAAGGCCGATCGGGTGGCCGCCGCGTTGCTGGCCGCCAGTCTGGTTGATACGGAGTCACTGAGGCCTTTGCGGCGGGCGTATTCAGCCTGGCAGCGACGGCTGGCCGACGACGGTATCGACCCGGCGGTGGCCACGGTGGTTCGGTTCGCGGTGGACGGGTGGTGGTTGGCGCGGCTGCTGGATCTGGCCC
>DASYBO010000161.1:0-5228 GCA_036500685.1 Pseudonocardiaceae bacterium
GAGCGTGCTGGTCCCGGCGACGAACGCGCCGAGAATGACAAGGCCGGGCAGCACGCCGAGCATCGGCACCAGGCCGAGCACCAGCGAACTGATGCCGTAGATCAGCACCCAGCGACGCGAACGCGGCGCGCGACCATCGAACGGCGAGGACGCCTTGCCGACCTTCACGGCCGGCGAACCGGCCCAGTGCTGACCAGCAGGGACCGCGCCGACCACACCTGAACCGGCGGCGATCTCGGCGCGCTTGCCGATCCGCGCGCCGGGGAACAGCGTGCTGCGCGAACCGATCCGCGCGCCCGCACCGATCCGGATCTTGCCGACGTGCACGGTGTCGCCGTCCAGCCACCAGCCGGCCAGGTCGACCTCGGGTTCGACGGCCGCGCCCTTGCCCAGCTTGAGCATGCCGGTCACCGGCGGCAGCGAGTGCAGGTCCACGCCGGGGCCGATCTTGGCGCCGAGCGCGCGAGCGTAGTAGGTGATCCACGGCGCACTGGACAGGTTGCCGACGCCGGCCATGTCGGCCAGCCGCTCGGCCGCCCACAGTCGCAGGTGCACACCGGCACCACGCGGGTAGCTGCCGGGTTTGAGGCCGCGCAGCAGCAGCCGAGCGCCGAGCGCCGACAGGCCCATCCGCCCGAACGGGCTGATCAGCAGCACCCAACCGGCGGCAACGGCCCACCACGGCACGGTCGGCGCCCAGGGAAAGATTCCGGTCAGGCCGAGCAGGTCGTTCGCGGTGGCCAGCGCGACCAGCCAACGCAGCCCGACCAGCGTGTACAGCAGCACCATCACCAGCGACTGGATCAGCCCGGCCGCCTTCGGCGTCGGCGCGATGACCCGCTGCTCGGTCTCGGCGACCGCGAGTTCGTCCAGTTTCCTGGCGAGCCGGCCGAGCGTCGGGAGGGTGTAGAGGTCGGAAACGGCGATCGCCGGGAAGCGTTCCCGGATCAGCGAGACCAGTTGCGCGGCGGCGAGGCTGCCACCGCCGATGGCGAAGAAATCGTCGTCCAGCCGGGTCACCGGGCTGCCCAGGATGTCGCTCCACTGCTCGGCCAGCCACGCGGCCGTGCCGCTGAGCTCGTCACTGGGCAGATCGGCGCCTGCCAACGGAAGGGGCCATGGCAGCGCGTTGCGGTCGACCTTGCCGGAAGTACGGGTCGGCAGGTCCTCGACGGTGGCCAGCAACGGAACCAGCGCCGCCGGCAGCGATTCACGCAGGCTCGTGAGGGCCGCCGCCGCGTCGAATTCGGTGCCTACCGCAGCAACCACGTAGCCGACCAGGATCTGGTTGCCGCCCTTCGCCGTACGCACGGCGGCAGCGGCTCCGGCCACGTTCGGCAGGGCTTGCAGCGCGGCGTCGACCTCGCCCAGTTCGATCCGGCGCCCGCCGAGCTTGATCTGCTCGTCGCCGCGCCCCATGAACAGCAGGCCCTCGGCCTCGGCGCGGACCAGGTCACCGCTGAAGTACGCGCGATCCCAGCCGAGCGCGGGCAGCGGAACGTACTTCTCCGCGTCCTTGGCCGCGTCCAGGTAGCGGGCCAGGCCGACGCCGCCGATGACCAGCTCGCCGACCTCGCCCAACTCGACCGGCTGACCGTTGCGGTCCACGACCGCGAGATCCCAGCCGGCCAGCGGAAGGCCGATCCGGACTGGTCCCTCGCCGGTCAGCGGGGCGGCGCAGGCGACAACGGTGGCCTCGGTGGGGCCGTAGGTGTTCCAGACCTCCCGGCCCTCCACCGCGAGCCGTTCGGCCAGTTCCGGCGGGCAGGCTTCGCCGCCGAAGATCAGCAGCCGCACCTCGTCGAGGGCCTCGATCGGCCACAGCGCGGCCAGCGTCGGCACCGTGGAGACGATGGTGATCTCCCTGCGGACCAGCCACGGGCCGAGGTCAAGGCCGGTGCGGACCAGCGAACGCGGCGAAGGAACAAGGCAGGCGCCATAGCGCCAGGCCAGCCACATTTCCTCACAGGAGGCGTCGAACGCGACGGACAGTCCGGCGAGCACGCGGTCGCCAGGCCCGATCGGCTCGTCGCGCAGGAACATGCCGGCCTCGGCGTCCACGAACGCGGCGGCGCTGCGGTGCGTGACCGCGACACCCTTCGGCTTACCGGTCGACCCGGACGTGAAGATGATCCACGCGTCGTCCTCGGGGCCAGGTCGGCCCTGGGTGCCGTGCGGCTGGCCGAGCATGTGCAGCTCACAGTTCGCGCCAAGCCACGCGCACACCCCGGCCTCGCCGAACACCAGTTCGGCGCGCTCGTCGGGGTCGTCCGCGTCGACGGGCACGTAGGCGGCGCCGACCGCGAGGGTGGCCAGAATGGCCAGGTAGAGGTCGACGGTGCCGGAGGGCACGCGGATGCCGACCCGGTCGCCGACGCCGATACCGGCAACGGCCAGCCGCAGGCGCAGCGCGTCGATCTCGGCCAGCAGCGTGCGGTAGTCCAGCACGGTGGTCTCGTCGTCGAGCGCGGGCGCGGTCGGGTACCGGCGGGCGGTCTCGGTGAGGATGTCCAGCAGGGTGCGCGCCGGCGCCGCCGGTGCGCCCGCGAACACGGCGGGTGGCTGGATCGTCGGCAGGATGGGGAATTCGGGTAGTTCGACAGTGATAATCGAGGACGGCAAACCAGTAACCGCGGTCACGCAACTGCCTCCACGGCATTCGGAGCCAAGCAGGCTCGCATCGTCAACCTCCGTGCGGATGAGCGCGTTTCGCAGTAGCGGGAGTGGCAACTGTCCTTTGATACCAACGGATCGACACATTTCGATCATCGCCGGCCGCGCCCGAGCAACGAAGTTTACCGCGCGTTCACCTTCCCTGTCCCGCCCGAACCGATCTCCAGTGGGCAGCCTCACAACCAGTAACGATCCCGAAAGTGCCGCATCCATCCACAAAGGACCTGATGATCAATACTGGCACGCAACAACTTCCGCGTAACTGATCATCGATTGATCTTCACTTTGATCTTCCCCGACCTGGCCACCACCATCAACCGAACGAGTGCATCTCCCGCGTGTCGACCTCAGATGGTCACGTGACCGGTCACAGCAAGATGGCTAGAATGCACCCGTGGCCGACACCGCAGGCAACCCGCGCGCCCGCGCCCTCGCCGCCGCTCTGCGCAGAGCAAGGACGGCGGCCGGCTACGGCGTGCGCGAGGTGGCAAGAACCCTCGCCATGTCGCACACCACGATCTCCCAGTGGGAAACCGGCAAGCGGGTACCGTCCCTTGCCGACCTGACCGCGATGCTCACCGCGATCGGTCTGACCGACGAGAGCCAGGAACCCATCCTCGAACTGGCAAGAGACCTGCCATCACCCGATCGGTGGACATCGACGGTGCCCGGTCTGCCGCCGTACCTCGAAGGGGTGATGGAGTGCGAGCGAACCGCCGCCGAGGTCGTCGACTGGAGCCCGCTGGTCATCCCCGATCTGCTGCAGACCGCCGAGTACGCGACGGCGGTCATCGGCGATGACGACGCGCTGACCAGGGCGGAGGTCCAGGCCAGGGTCGAACTCCGGTTGAGCAGGCGACCGGCCCTCGCCGCCGAGTACACGGCGCTGGTCGGCGAATGGGCGCTGCGCCAGCGCGTCGGCGGGACGGCCGTCCTCGTCGAGCAGCTCAAACGCCTGGTCAAACCACGCGACGAGGCCCCGGTCACGGTGCGGGTGGTGCCGATCGACACCGGCTGGCATCCGGGCCTCGCAGGCCCGTTCACCCTCTACAACTTCGCCGACGCGCCCTCCGTCGCGTACCTCGGCCACCACCGCGCAGGCCAGTTCGTCTACGACGAAGCGGACGTGACCGCGTACAAGGTGGCCTCGGCCCGACTCCGCCGCACCGCGCTCAGCCCGGCCGACTCGGTGCCGTTCATCAACGCGATCATCAAGAAGCTGGAGAAGAACGCAGCGCGGCGATCGCCCAGTCCAAAGCCGGGCTGAGCGATTCCGGCGCGGCCCACCCGTTGATGACCGCCAGCAATTCCACGTACCGGGCCCGCCGCGGATCGTTGGCCAGCTCAAGGTCACGGACGGTCACACCAGTCGCTGTGACCGGTCCGAGAACGGCAACGGCTTCCGCCGACTCCGGATCGACGTGAGCAGCCAGCGCGGGCGCGACCTCGTCCCGCACCGCCGCGATCCGATCGCGGCGCAGGACCGTCGGGTCGTGCCGGTCGACGATCGCCCGCATCACGGCCCGGAATTCCTCGTCCCTGGTCAGTTCGGCCAGCTCGTCCCAGGCAGCCACCTGGGCGGGCTCGGCGTCCTCGGGCAGATAAGGGGTCATGGTGGCGCGGATGCCGGCGAAGCCGGGCCGGTCGAACACCGCGTCCAGGAACTCGTCGACAACCGCTCGCGCATACATCTGAACCAACTCCTCTGGATTCGCGCCGCGCTCGGCCACGGCAACCAACACCGCGTACCGGACCCGCAGCGCACGGATGTGACTGGCGAGCGCGTCGGCGCCCTCGGCCGCGACCTGGGCCAGGTCGACGTCGCCGCGCAGCACCTTCGCCACTGTGGACAGGTCGAAGCCCAGGTCGCGGAGGGTGCGGACCAGATCGAGCCGGTCGCGGTCGGCCTCGGTGTAGCGGCGGTAGCCCGCCGCGGTGCGGGCGGTGGGCGGGAGGATGCCGTGATCGGAGTAGAACCGGATGGCGGTCACCGGGACCCCGGTCAGCCTGGCCAGGTCCCCGATCGAGTGGTGCGCGTCCATGGGCCTAGCCTGCCGTCTCCACCTGGTGGAGACGCAAGCCCCGACTGGCCTACCGTGGGCTGCGGGCAGGTGGCCGCGAATCCCCGGGAGGACGCGATGCACGAGACATCAGGTTTCGTACTGACCGACGCGGGCATGCTCGCGCTCTGGGACACCGCGTGGTTCAGCGACATCGTCGACTACGACACGTGGGAACTGGGCGTGTTCGACCAGGAGGAGATGACCGGACACATCGAGGCGGGCGCGCTGGTGCCGATCGGCGTCGGCGACCAGGGCGGTGGCTGGTCGGTGCTGATCCGCATCGGCACCCTCGACGCGCCCGCCGAGCTGACCGGGCGCGAAGCGCGCTACGAGTACGCCTCGGCCGGCCCGTATCTGCTCATCTCCACCGGTGAAGTGAAGCTGAGCGGCGTCGAGTTCATCGGCGCCGACCTGCTCGATCGCGGGCTCACTCCTCCGCTGCCCGCCGGCCGCCACATGGTCCGGGTGCACCGGATCGACTGGGCGGCCGAA
>DASYBO010000162.1:0-2296 GCA_036500685.1 Pseudonocardiaceae bacterium
CGGGTTGACCTCCCAGTCCATGTACGTGCGCGGCACGTCGGGCAGCCGCACCTGCTTCGCGTACGGGATCGGGCCTTCCGGGTCGTTCGCCGCGATCATCCTGAAGTAGTAGTTCACCCCGAGGAAGTCGATCGGCGTCGCGATGATGTCGTTGTCGCCGGGCTGTTCGGGCAGGTCGACGCCGTAGAGCTCGCGCATGTCGGCCGGGAAGCCGCGCCCGAAGACCGGGTCGAGCCACCAGCGGTTGGTGTGCCCGTCCGCGCGCTCGGCCGCCGCGATGTCCTCCGGCGAGTTGGTCGCAGGCTCGCACGGGCTCGGGTTGATCACGATGCCGACCTGCGCCGGCAGCTTGGCCTCGGCGCGTATCGCCGCCGCGGAAAGACCGTGGCCGAGCAACAGGTGGTAGGAGGCGCGGACGGCTTCGGTGATGTCGGAGTGGCCCGGCGCCATCCGGTCTTCCAGGTAGCCGATCCAGGCCGAGCACAGTGGCTCGTTGATCGTGATCCAGTCACTGACCCGGTCGCCCAGCGCGCGCGCGACCACCCCGGAATACTCGGCCAGCCGCTCCGCCGTCGCTCGCTCCGGCCAGCCGCCCTGGTCCTGCAACACCTGGGGCAGATCCCAGTGGTAGAGGGTGACGAACGGCCGGATCCCGGCCTCCAACAGGCCGTCGACCAACCGGTCGTAGAAGTCGATGCCAGCCTTGTTCACCGCTCCCCCGCCCGCGGGCAGGATGCGTGGCCAGGCGATGGAGAACCGGTAGGCGTCAACGCCGAGTTCGCGCATCAGCCCGATGTCGGAGGACCAGCGGTGGTAGTGGTCGCAGGCCACGTCGCCGGTGTCGCCGTTGTCGACGCGCCCAGGGGTATGCGAGTAGGTGTCCCAGATGGAGGGTGATCGGCCGTCCTCGGCTGCCGCCCCCTCGATCTGATAGGCAGCAGTGGCCACCCCCCAGGTGAAATCAGGAGCGAGGGCGGGGAAATCGGTCATCTGTGCGGACTCCTCGGGTTGTTAAGGACGAGCGCGGCCACCGGCCCCTGATCAGGGCCGGCCGGACACCTTGGGTACTACTTCACGGCACCGGCGGTGAGGCCGGCGACCAGATAGCGGCGCAGCAACAGGAAGCCGACGACGACCGGGATGCTCACCACGAGCGAAGCGGCCATCACCTGGTTCCAGTAGACCTGGTTGAGCGTTGAATACCCTTGCAGGCCAACGGCGAGCGTTCGGGTCGACTGGTTGGTCATCACCGACGCGAACAGCACCTCGCCCCACGCGGTCATGAACGAGTACACCGCGACCGCGATGATCCCCGGCATGGCCGCCGGCACCACGACCCGCAACAGCGCGCCGACCGCGCCGTTTCCGTCGACCTTCGCGGCCTCGTCGAGGTCGCGCGGGATCGAGTCGAGGTAGCCGACCAGCATCCAGATGGAGAAGGGCAGCGTGAAGGTCAGGTAGGTGATGATCAGGCCGAGCCTGCTGCCGTAGAGCGGGATCCCGGTGGCGTTGCCCAGGTTCACGAAGATCAGGAACAGCGGCAGCAGGAACAGGATGCCGGGAAACATCTGCGTGGACAGCACGGTGATCTTGAAGAGGTTCTTGCCGGGGAAGTTGTACCGGCTCAACGCGTAGGACGCGAACAGCGCGATGATCACCGAGAACACGGTCGCGCTGGTCGCCACGATCGCGCTGTTCATGAAGTAGGTCGCCAACGGGATGGTCGACCACATGTCGATGAACGGCTGGATGGTCAGGTGCGACGGGATCCACTGGAACGCGGCCTGCACGTCACTGAGCGGCTTCAGGGCCGAGGTGATCATGACGTAGACCGGAATCAGGGTGAACAGCAACAGCAGGGTCAGCCCGATCCGGCGGGTCCACCTGAACCACCTCGGCTCACGCATGTTCCCGCCTCCTGTTCGTGATCAGCAGATAGGCGCCCGTGACCACCAGCAGGAACAGCAGCAGCATCACGGACATGGCGGAGCCGATGCCGAAGTTCCAGGTCACGAACGAGTTCTGGTAGATGTGGATGGCGATCACGTCGGCCTGTTGCGGTGGCGACTGGCCGAACAGCACGTAGGGCGTGTTGAAGTCGTTGAACGTCCACAGGGTCAGCACCAGTACGAGCACCTGGTTGACCGGCCGCAGCAGCGGCATGGTGACCTTGCGGATCTGCTGACCGATGGTTGCACCGTCCAAAGTGGCCGCTTCGTACATCTCCGGCGAGATGGACTGCAGACCGGCGGTGACGCAGAGGAACACGAATGGCCAGTTGCGCCATACCGAGACG
>DASYBO010000163.1:0-15761 GCA_036500685.1 Pseudonocardiaceae bacterium
CGCGGACGCGGTGGTGCGACGCGGACGAAGAAGAAGTAGGCTACCGCGCGGTAACATCAGCACCGCGCGATCGGGTCCGCCGGAGGACTACGGGCTTCTCGATGCGTTGGCACTCTTGAGGAGTTCGTGGCCGATGCCGGACATCGATGCTGGCCTGCTGGAGCGAGGTGGCCTGCGACTTTCCGTCGACGGGCAGCGCGCGACCATCACGCTGAATCGGCCCGACGTGCTCAACGCCCAGAAGCCGAGCATGTGGGAGGCCCTGGAACAGATCGGGGAGCGGCTGGACCCGGACGTCCGCGTTGTGGCCGTCCGGGGTTCCGGTCGATCGTTCTCGGCCGGCCTGGACACCGGAATGTTCAGTCCGGACGGAATCGAGGGCGAAGCCGGTTTCCAGGAGATCTCCAGCCTGCCCGCTGCCGAGGGTGAGGCGATCATCGATGGCTTCCAGCGTGGCTTCAGCTGGCTGGCCGACCCGAGCCGGGTGACGATCGCGGCCGTACAGGGCCACGCGATCGGCGCCGGTTTCCAACTCGCGCTCGCCTGTGACCTGCGCATCGCCACCGAGGACGCCCGGTTCACCATGGCCGAGCCCTCGCTTGGCCTCGTGCCCGATCTTGGCGGCACGCTGCCGTTGGTGCGTGCCGTCGGATACGCGCGCGCCGTGGACATCTGCGTTACCGGGCGCCGGGTTCCCGCCGACGAGGCGCTGCGGATCGGCTTGGTCAACTCGGTGGTGCCGAACGACGGCCTTGATCAAGCCGTCGACGAACTCGTGACCGCGGTGAGCAAGCCCGCGCTCGGCGCGGTCCGCGAAACCCTCGCGCTACTGGCCAACGCCGCGAACGGGCCGACCCTCGACGACCAGCGGGCGCTGGAACGCCAGGCCCAACTGCGGCGCTTCGCCGACCTCAAGGCGATCTTCGGCGGCTGAATCGTCACCCGTGTCCTGATTTTCCATGGCGCGCAACGTGATCGCCGCGCCGAACAGGGCGAGTGGGTAGATCAGATAGCCGTAGCGGGTGGCCGGGGACAGCAAGATCGCAAGGCCGAGCCCGATCGCGCTGCGCAGCGCGGCATCGGAGGCGGAGCGGGGCGGCCGGATCACCAGCCAGCAGCCGATGCCGACCGCGACCGCGCACATCAACGCCAGCGCGACATCGTGCCCGGCCGGACCGAGCTGTCCGATCAGCACACCGGGCAGCGGTGACTGGGCGGGGGAGTGCGCGATACCGATGCCGAGCGGGAACTTGATGACCTGCTCGACGAAGTTGTGCGGATCGATCAACATCACCGGCACGGTGACCGCGATCCCAACCACGATCACGGCCGCGCAGAACCGCAGCAGCGAACGCAGCCCGAGGATGCCGAACACCGCGACGGCCAGCACGATCAAGGCCGGGCTCGCGGTGAGTTTGATGCTGACCGCCACCGCGATCACGCCGCCGCACCACACCGGCCTGCGCCGGTACAACAGGGCAAGAGCGAGCAGGATCAGCGCGACGATCACCAGGTCGTCCCCGGCCACCGCGAAGACCAACGTGGTCAGCGGGCAGGCCAGGATCAGCTGCGCGGCCCTGATCGGCACCTTCGGTCGGCGCAACACGCGCAGCGCGACGAACACGATCAACGCCGAGAACAGGCCGAAGGCGACCCTGGCATCGGTCAGCGCGGAGATGCCGAACAGTGCGCGCGGAATCCCGAACACGCTCATGGCAACGCCGTAGGGCGTGTAGTCGTCCACGATCGGCGGCCTGCCCAACGTCGCCAGGTCCGTGTACGGGCTGCCGGTGTGCAGCAGCCGGGTCGCGGACTGCTCGATCACCCACACCTCGGGCTGCTCGCTCCACGCCACCCCCTGCAACCGGCGGATCAACAGCACCACCAGCGGCAGGACCATGCCGAGCCCGGCGGTCAACCAGACCGGCATCATCCGCGACGTCAACACGCGGCCGATCCGACCCGTCGCGGGCCGAACCCGACCGGCGAACAGCAACACCGCCTGGATGAGCCCGACAAGGTAGGCGATGCCGGCCAGCGCGCCCCAGATCCGGTAGCCGTAGAACTCCGAGAACACCGCGGTCGCCGCCGCGAAGACGGCGGAAACCAGGTAGAAGCCGACATCCAGGGCGAACTCGCGGCGCGGCGACCCGCTCAGCCGCATGCCACCCTCCCCGGTCAACGCTTCCCATGGACCAGGCCAGGCTACCGGGGCCCTGCCTGATCAACGGCGGCAGATCAGGCCAGCTCAGGGATGCGCGGGGTGTAGTGCGCGAGCAGGCTCTCGTTGGCCTCGTCGCCGCCAGGCACGTTGGAACTGCGCCACAGCGGCACGCCGACCCCGGCTGCCTCGGCCTTTTCGATGACCGCGACCAGCAGCTCGTTCCACAGGAACGCGTTGGCGATGGTGGAGATCGGCGCGGTGACCGGCGCGTCCAGCGGGTAGGTCGAGTCGCCGGAGGGAACCAGCGTGTCGAGCACGACGGTCGATTCCGCCGCGATGGTGCTGCCGGAGCGACGCGGCGCGACCGAACTGGACGGGCCCGAGGTCACGGCGATCACCGGCCGGGCCGCCGCCCTGGTGAGCTGAGCCAGTTCGACCGGGTAGTGGTTCACGCCCGAGGTGGAGAAGACCACCAGCAGGTCGTGTTCGCCCAGTTTGTCGCCGAGCACCTCGGCGGCGAGACCGGTGCGGCGCTCGGCCTTGGTGCTGGCCTGCGCGCCGTGCAGCGGCAACAGTTCGGGGTGGTACAGCGGCCGGACGCAGGCGAGGCCACCGGCTCGGTAGAAGGTCTCGGCGACCGCGGCGAGCGAGTGGCCCGCGCCAGCGGTGAGCACCATGCCGTCGGAGCGGATCACGTCCAGCACCAGGTCGGCCGCTTGACGCACGCTGGCCGCGTTGTGTTCGGCGACGCGCTGTAGGTGGGCCCGCACGCTGTTGTCGAAGGCAACATTGCTCGGCGTGGTGCTGGTCATCTACGGCCGCCCTTCGCTCAGTGTCAAATGGTCCATACCACTGTGCCCGACGCGTCAAGTCCCCCTTCGGCCGGGCAGGTCTTCCGGTCGGTCGACGTCGACCCCGGTCGCGATGTCCGAGCAGTCCACGTCGGTGACCTGGTGCGCGCGCAGGTAATCGCGAGCGCCGACGTCCGCGGTGGCCGCTTCGTAGACGCCGGCCCAGTGCTCGCGGCCGATCACCACCGGATGCCCAGGCAGCCCGGCATAGGTCGCCCGGACCAGGGCCGCCGGATTCGCTTGGCCCAGCACCCTGCGCACCGCGGCAGGCGTCACCCCCGGCACGTCCACCGGGAGCACGGCGACCGCGTCGAACTCACCGTCCAACGAGGACACCGCGGTCAAGCCGACCTGCAACGACGAACCCATCCCGGTCGTCCACTGTGGATTGTCCGCGACCACGTACCCGGCAAGATCGGCCCTGGCCCGTACGTCATCAGCCCGCGCGCCGAGCACGACCACCACCGGCTCGCACCGGCCGTCGCGCAGCACGGCGGCCGACGACTCGACGAAGAGGCGACCGTCCAGTTCGACCAGTGCCTTCGGCATGCCGTAACGACGCCCTCCGCCGGCCGCCAACAGCAACCCGGCAACGCGCGGCTCAGACACGGTGCCCGCGCAGGTGGTCGATCAACAGCGCGGTCATGACCTCCGGCTCCTCCTCGGGCACCCAGTGCGAGACGTCCTCCAGCATCTCGAACCGGTACAGCCCGCTCACCCAGCCCTCCGTTGCCAACGCCGCCGTCGAACCGACCACGACGTCCTCGGTGCTCCACACGTACATCGTCGGCACGCTGACCTTCGGCGCCTCCAGCCTGGTCAGCGGATTGGCGCGGTACCAGTTCAGCGCGGCGGTCAACGCGCCCGGCTCGCGCAGCCTGGTCAGGTAGTCCTCGATCCGGGAGGGCGGGAGGCGGCGGTCGAACGCCTGGCGCAGCCCGGCCGCGTCATCGGCGAGCAGCCGCTTCTCCGCGATGCCGGACGATCGGTACAGCGCAAGGTGCTGGGCGCGCAGCATCTGGTCCTCGTCCTCGCGCAGCGCCTCGGCGAACGGGTTCGGGTGCGGCATGGACACCGCGGTCAGCGTGCGCACCCGAGCCGGGTGCTCGGCCGCGACCAGCCAGGCCAGCGTCGCGCCCCACGCATGGCCGACCAGGTCGAAGGTGCGCCAACCCAACGTGTCGGCGATGGCCAGCACGTCGCCGGTCAGGTCGTCGAGCTGATAGTCGCGTACGTCCTCGGGGCGGACTTCGGGGGAGTAGCCGCGCTGGTCCGGCGCGACCGCGCGGTACCCGGCCGCGCCGAGCGCGTCCACCTGATCGGTCCAGGCCACTGCGGCCTCCGGGAAACCGTGCAGCAGCAGCACGTTGTGGCCGTCCTCCGGGCCGGCGGCGATCGCGTCGAAGGTGCCGGCCTCGGTCGGGATACGCAGGTACTCGCTCACCGGACAGACTCTAGTTCTCGGGTCCGACACGACGATTCGCGCGCTGATCTGGGCCGAGCTGCTGGCGGCATTCGACACCTGATCACCGCGCCACGCCCGGCTATGGCACAGTTGGGTTGGTGGAGTTCGTATATCGAGTGCTCGCGACCGCGGTCGGCCTGTGGGTCGCCACCTTCCTGCCAGGGATCAACCTGCTGCCCAACTCCGGTTGGGTCCAGGCCGGCACGCTGGTCGGCGTTGCCGTCGTGTTCGGCGTGGTGAACGCGCTGCTCAAGCCGTTGATCAAAGTCGTCGGCTGCGTGCTCTACCTGTTGACCTTCGGGCTGATCGGCCTTGTCGTGAACGGCCTGCTGTTCTGGTTCGCGGCCTGGCTCTCCGGCAAGTTCGGGCTGCCGTTCGAGGTCACCGGTTTCCTGCCTGGCTTCTTCGGTGCGATCGTGGTCGCGGTGGTCGGTTTCGTGCTCGCGATCCCGTTGCACATCAGGGCCATGAGCAAGCACGTCACCCGGCACTGAGCGCATCGGCGCGGCGCGCCAGCACCCGCGCGGTGAGTTCGTCCAGCGGCAGGAACGCCTCCAGTTTCAACTCGGCGACCGTGACGTCGACCGCGGTCGCGAAGCTGGTGATGGTGGTGACCAGCCGCAGCTCGTCCGCGCCGTGCGCGAGCCGCAGTGGCACCGCGAAGCCGAGTTGGGTCTCCTCGACCGGGATCGCCTCGGGCAGATAGGTTTCCAGCTCGGCCAGCAGCGCCGACAGTTTCGGGTCCGGGTTGCGGATCGAGTCCAGCCGCAACCGCCGCACCACATGCTGCGACCACTCGCCGGCATTGCGGATCCTCGGTGCGAGGCCCTTCGGGTGCAGGGCCAGCCGCAGCGCGTTGACCGGCGGCGCAAGCAGTTCCGCCGCCGCACCCTCGGTCAACAGATCGCTGGCGCGGTTGCGGGCCACGATCTCGCCGTAGCGGTCGATCACGATCGCCGGATACGGCTGGTGCCCGTCGAGGATCCGTTGCAGCGCATCGTGGACAACGCCGAGTGCCGGATCGTCCAATCGGGTTCGAGGATATGCGGGCACGAAGCCCGCCGCGATCAGCAGCTCGTTGCGTTCGCGCAGCGGCAGGTCGAGCGATTCGGCCAGCCGGATCACCATCCCGCGCCCCGGCGTTGACCGGCCGCGTTCCAGAAAACTCAGGTGCCGCTGGGTGGTGCCGGCCCGCAACGCGAGATCCAGTTGGCTCAGCCGCCGCCGTTCCCGCCACCCGCGTACCGCGGTACCAAAGGCCTCCATACCCACAGCTTCCCGCGCAACCCCGACAATGTCCCGCATACCCTCCCGGGAATTGCCGGTATCCGCTGAGCCGCCGACGATGTGGCCCGTGACTGAGAACATCCGATACGGGCTGCTGCTCCCCACCGGTGGCGCCCAACTGCTCACCCCGACCTCCGCGCGCGCCCTGATCGACCTGGCCGTCGAAGTGGAACGGCTCGGTTTCGACTCGGTCTGGGCGGGCGATTCGCTCAGCCGAGGCCGGATCGAACCACTCGCCCTGCTCTCCGCCATCGCCGCCGTGACCGAACGAGTCACCCTCGGCACCTCCGCCCTGCTGCCCGCCTTCCGCCACCCCGTGCCGGCGGCTCAGGCACTGAGCTCGCTCGACCTGCTCAGCGCGGGCCGACTGGTTCTCGGTGTCGGCGGCGGCTACCCGGGCTTCAGCGAACACGAACTCGGCCTGGTCGGCGTGGATCCGCGTACCCGGTTCCGCTGGCTGGACGACGTCGTCGACCTGTGGCGACAACTGTGGTCGGACGAGCCGCCGACCTCCTTCCACGGTCGGGTCCTGCACCACGACTGGCTGCCCGCGATTCCCGCGCCATTCCGGCCTGGCGGCCCGCCGATCTGGTTGGCCGGCGCGAGCAAACCGGCACTGACCCGAACCGGCCGCCACTACGACGGCTGGCTGCCCTACCCACCCGATGTCGCCGACTACCTGACCGGCCTCGACCAGATCCGAGTCGCAGCGGCCGAAGCGGGCCGCGACCCCGACGCCATCACCCCCGCGCTGTTCGCCACGGTGTTCATCGACGACGACCCGGAACGCGGCAGGCGCATGATGGCCGAGTACTGCGAGGCCAACTACCGGCTGCCGATGGACACCGTCGCCGACATCCAGGTATTGATCACCGGCTCGGCCGGCGAGGTCGCCGCGCGATTGGCCACCTACGTCGATGCGGGCACGCGGCATATCGCGATCCGCGTCGGCACCCTGGACCAGGACGACTGGGCCGACCAGCTCCACCAGTTGGCCCGGTTGCTGCTCACTCGCTGAGCACGGCGACCTCGGCCGGGCCGACCATGCCGCCGCTGCACATCACCGCGACCCTGGCGCCTGCGACGGTGTCGCGGACCGCGAGCAGTCCGGCCAGCGCCGCCGCGCCGGCGCCCTCAACGAGAGTGTGTGCGTCGCGAAGCAGAATCCGTTGCGCGGCAACGATGTCGGCGTCGTCGACAAGCAGGAAGTCGGCGAGGTGTCGCGCCATGATCGCCTGTGGCAACGCGAAACCGGTCCCGGTGGCCAATCCGGCGACCGCGGTCCGGTTGGGCCTGCTCAGCACTTCGCCCGCGCGCCAGGAGTCATGCGCGGCCTGCGCGCGACCCGACTGGACGGCGATGACCCGGCAGCGCGGAGCGAGCGCGCTCACCACCAGACAGGCCGCTGCCGCGCCGGTTCCGCTGCCCACCGGCACGAACACCATGTCCAGGTCCGGCACGGCCTCGATCATCTCCAGATAGGCGGTGGCCACCCCGCTGATCAGCGCGGCATCCGCGCCCGGCTCGACCAACCGCGCGCCGTCCCGGTCGGCCAGTTCGGTCGCGTACGTCCCGCAGTCCTCCAGCACGGCGCCGTGTAGATCGACCCGAGCGCCGAGCGCCCGCACCGCGTGCACCTTGGCCTCGCTGGCATCCACCGGCATGACCACCGTGCACGCGACGGCGAAATGCCGGGCCGCATAGGCGATCGACTGGGCGTGGTTGCCGGTCGAGAAGGTGACAACGCCCCGCCCGCGTTCCTCGTCCGACCAGCCGGCCAACAGGTTCAGCCCGCCGCGCACCTTGAACGCCCCGGTCGGCTGTACCTGCTCGTGCTTGATGTACACGGTCGCGCCGACCGTCTCGTCCAGCAGCGGATAGCTCCACATCGGAGTCGGGGGAAGCAGTCCGGCGAGTAGCCGGCGGGCGCTCAGCACGTCATTGAGGTCTGGCAGGTCCATGCCACTCAGCGTGCCCCTGGCCAACCCATCGGTCCAATGCCAAGATTTGAGAAAATCCATCAATATGATTGATGAGTGGAGGAGCGGTGCTGGACCTGACTCGGCTGCGCGTGCTGCTCGCGGTGGCCCGCCACGGCTCGGTCACCGCGGCGGCCGTCGCGCTGAACTACGCGCAACCTTCGGTGAGTCACCATCTGGCCCGGCTTGAGGCCGAGACCGGCGCTCGACTCGTCCAACGGGTCGGCCGCGGCATCCGGCTCACCGAAGCGGGCACGCTGTTGGCCGACCGCGCAGCGGAGATCATCGGTCGACTCGACGCGGCCGAGTCCGAATTGGACGCCGTGACCGGGATGCGCGCCGGCCGGGTCCGGTTGGCCGCTTTCCCTTCCGCGCTGGGCACTTTCGTGGCCACCGCGGTCGCCGAGTTCCGTGCCGCGCACCCCGGCGTCGAGGTGAGCCTGACCGAGGCCGAACCGCCGCAAGCCATGGCCGCGCTGCGCGCCGGCGAGGTCGAACTGGCCCTCGCCTTCAGCCACGAACCCGGCGACCCGCCAAGCGGCATGCGCGCGGTCCCGCTGTTCGACGACCCCCTGTACCTGGTGACCGCCCCCGACCAGGACGGAACCACCCTCGCCGACCACGCGGAAACGCCCTGGATCGGCGGCTGTACGCGGTGCCGAGGACACCTGCTCGCCTGCTGCGCCGAGGCCGGCTTCACCCCGACGATCGCGTTCACCACCGACGACTACGTCGCCGTGCAGAGCCTCGTCGCCGCAGGCGTAGCCGTCGCAACCCTGCCCGGTCTGGCGATCACGGCCGCCCGCAACCCGAACGTCCGGATCACCCGCGTCCCCGGCGCGGGCCGGCAGGTGTTCGCCCTCGCCTACGGCGAACCACCCGACCCGCCTGCCACCGAAGCCCTGCTGGCCGCCCTCCGCTCGGCAACCGCGAAGTCCACAGTGGACTAGTTCTTGCCGGCGCGCAGCGCTGCCAGCGCCCGGTCGGCGTGCACGGACATGCGCACCTCGCTCTTGATCACGTCGAGCACGGTGCGGTCGGTGTCGATCACGAAGGTCTGCCGCTTGGTCAGCAACGGCCCGAACCGGCGCCGCACCCCGAACTGGGTGGCGACCGCGCCATCGGGGTCGGACAGCAGCGGGAAGTCGAACGAGTTCACCTCGGAGAACTCGTTCTGTTTGGCGACCGGGTCCGGACTGATGCCGAGTCGCTGCGCGCCCGCCTCGTCGAATTCCTTGGCCAGGTCCCGGAAATGACAGGATTCCGCGGTGCAGCCGGTGGACATCGCGGCCGGGTAGAAGAACAGCACGACCGGGCCTTCGGCCAGGAACTCGCTCAGTTTGCGCTGGTGACCCTTGTCATCCGCCAGCTCGAAATCCGGTGCGGTATCGCCCTTGTTCATCGGCCGCGTCCTTTCCGCTCCCGGGGAAGCCTAAAGCACTCCGGTGCCGCGGTCAGTCGGTCGTTCCCTCGGAGCCTTCGGCGAGGTGGGTGGCGAGTTCGTTGAGGCCGGGCAGGGCGGTCAGGATCGCTTCGCGGTCCTCAGGGCGGAGTTGGTCCAGGGCGTTCTCGATGCGGCGCTCGTGCGCGGCCTTCCAGCCTGCGAGCTGCTCGCGGCCCGCATCGGTGAGGGCGACGCGGGCGACCCTGCGGTCGAGCGGATCGGTCTCGCGGGAGGCGAGGCCGGACTCCAGCAGTTGCTGCACGAGGCCACTGATGGTGTTCGGCGCCAACCGGAGCATGGTCGCCAGCTGGCCGATCTTGGCCGGCGCGTTGTCGGCGAGGCACATCAGCAGTTCCACCCGCGCCATGGGCAGCGACTCCCACGGGTAGTCGGTACGGATGCTGGTTCGCAGCGCGCGCCGCAACCTGGTGACCACATCGGTGAGGGCCTCGGCGCCGATTCCGCTGGGGTGATCCGGCGCGCCGGGGATGGATGTTGCCTGCGTCATGTGATCAGGGTAGTGCCCTGCGTGAGTCGTCCCGCAGTGTAGAACCGCAGGTGGAAGCCTCGATGGCCGATTATGTCTGGTACCGATATATTATCGGGTGGCAAGCAACCCGAAGGAGGGATCGTGCCGGCGCCAACCCGTGCCGCGAATCACGCCACCCGCACCAACTGGCTGGCCACCGAGGCGCCCCGACCACGGTCGATCGCGAACTGGCCGAGCGCCGGCTGGCTCGCCGTGGGCACCGTGTGCTTCGGCGCGTTCATGGGCCAACTCGACGCGAGCATCGTCACCCTGACCTTCCCGGCGCTGCGCGCCTCCTTCCACGCCTCGCTGGCCGGCGTGCAGTGGGTGTCGCTGAGCTACCTGCTCACCGTGGTCGCGCTGCTGGCCCCGGCCGGTCGGCTGGCCGACGCGCTCGGCCGCAAGCAGCTCTACCTTTACGGCTTCGCCCTGTTCACGCTCGGCTCGGCCGCCTGCGGGCTCGCACCGACGCTGACCGCACTGATCGGCTTCCGGGTGCTGCAAGGCGTCGGCGCGGCCCTGTTGCAGGCCAACAGCGTCGCGCTGGTGACCACCAGCGTGCCGGCCAACCGGATGCGCACCGCCCTGGGCATTCAGGCCGCCGCGCAGGCACTCGGGTTGGCGCTCGGGCCCACGCTCGGCGGCATCCTGGTCGACGCGCTCGGCTGGCAGTGGGTGTTCGGGGTGAACGTGCCGGTCGGCGTGCTCGGCCTGATCGCGGGTCGCTACCTGCTGCCCAGGACGCGACAGCGCACGCCGGTCACCGGGTTCGACTTCCTCGGGCTCGGGCTGCTCGTCGTGGCCACCACCGCGTTGCTGCTCGCGGTGTCCTCGGTCTCCGGCCTCGCGCTGCCGGTGTGGTCGGTCGCGGCGCTGCTGGTGGTCGGGCTCGGCGCGGCCGTCGCCTTCGTGCTGCGCGGCCGGCGGGTGCGCGACGGCGTCATCGACCTGAGCCTGCTGCGCCCGCGCGCGGTCTCCGGTGGCCTTGCCGCCGCGCTGGGCGGATACCTGGTGCTGTTCGGGCCACTCGTGGTGGTGCCGGTGGTGCTGACCGCCGGTGGCGCGTCCGCGCTGCGGGCCGGGCTGGTGTGCACCGCGTTGCCGGCCGGGTTCGGGCTGGCCGCGACCATCGGCACCCGGCTGGTGCCCGGGTCGTGGAGCAATGCCCTGCGGTGCGTTTTCGGCGCGCTGTTGTGCGTGGTCGCGTTGGCGCCGTTGGCGTTGGTGCCCTTCGGCGGGGTCGCGTTCGTCGCGCTGCTCGGGTTGCTCGGCGTCGGTCTCGGTCTGTTCACCCCCCCGAACAACGCCATGGTGATGGGCGCGATCCCGGCGGCGAAGTCCGGCCTGGGTGGGGGACTGGTCAACATGGCGCGGGGGATCGGCACGGCGCTCGGTGTCGCCGTGATGACCTGCGTGCTCAACGCGGCCGGGTTGAGCGAGGGCGCGCGCTTGGCCTTCGGGCTACTTGCCCTGCTCGGTATCGGCGTTGCGGGCATTGCCGCCCTGGCCGGGCGCGGGGGTCAGGAAGTCTTGAAGGAGCCTTCGACCTGATCGGGCGGGACCGGACCGCCGAACGCGGCGCCCGCGGCCAACTGGATGCCGATCGCGGCCAGCCGGTCGGCCACCTCGACGGTATCCACGCCGTCGGCGATGATCCGCAGTTCGCGTTGCCGGCTCAACCGGACGATCTGGCCGAGGATCTGTCCGAAGGGCGAGTCCAGCTCGTCGGTCTCGGCGTAGGCGCGGATCACGCTGGGCGCGATGGCGACACCGCTGACCGCCAGCGTGCGCAGGTCGACGAGGCCGGTGTTGCTCGTGCCGAACCCCTCTACCAGGGTCTTGATGTCGATGGCGGCCAATGCTTCCAGGTTCTCCAGCGGCTCGCCGTGCTCGTCGACGGCCACGCTGGACGGGATACCGACGCGCACCTTGCCGGGGGAGACGCCGGTCTTGGCGACGACGTCCTTGACGATCTTGACAAGGTCCTCCTCGCGGGCGAACCGGTTCGTGACACCGACCGCGACGGTGGGCACGGCCGCGCCGAAACGCTCCTCCCAGGCCGCGATCTGCCGGCAGACCTCCTCGAACATCCACCGGCCCAGTGGGACGATGAAGCCGGTTTCCTCCGCCATGGCAAGGAATTCGGGCAGTTGCAGGGCACCCAGCCGAGGGTGTTCCCAGTGCATGACCGCGCGCAGGCCTGCCAGCGACCGGCCGGGCAGCCGCACCACCGGCTGGTAGGTGACCACGAACTCGCCGTTCTCCAACGCGCCGGGAATGGCCGCGCCCAACTGGAAACTGGCCCAGTCCGCGTCGTGCGCCTCGCGGTCGAACAGCACCCACTGCGCCTTGCCGGCCGCTTTGGCCCTGTGCACGGTCAGTTCGGCCGCGCGCAGCAGGTCCTCGGCGTCGACGCCCTCGATCTCGCGTTCGACGATGCCGACGCTGGCGGACACCGCGATGCCGGCCGACGGGTCGTAGTAGACCGGCTCGGACAGCTCGTCCAGCGCCTCGGTGATCAGCTGGCTGACTTCCAGGCTGCGCTTGGTGCCGGTGACCAGCACCCCGAAACCGTCGCCGCCCAATCGCGCCACCACCGCGTCCTGGTCGGCGAAGACCGTCTGCAGGATCCCGCCGACCCGCCTGAGCACCTCGTCGCCGGTGGCCCGCCCGACGCCGTCGTTGACGATCTTGAACCCGTCGAGGTCGACGTAGCACACGGCGGCGCGCTCGCCCGGTTGCGCGTTGGCCAGGGTCGACTCCAGCCGGGACATGAACTGGGTGTGGTTGGGAAGGCCGGTCAGCTTGTCGGTCAGCGCGTGCGCGAGCTGGTTCTCCCGCAACAGGACCAGGTCGGAGATGTCCTCGACAACGGCCACCGCGTAGTCCGGCCCGCCGGACCCCTCCCGGACCAGGGACAGGGACAGCAGCGTCCAGCGCGGCTCGTCGTCCTGGCCGGTGAACAGCACATTGCCGACGAAGCGGTTCTGCTCGCCCTTGGTGATGGCCTCGAACGCGGCAATGACCCGCGCCGTCTCCTTCTCGGCAAGCAGCTCGGAAATGTTGTGCCGCAACATGTCCTCGGGCGGGTAGCCCAGGATTTCGCCCAGTACCGGGTTGACCAACTGCAACTGGCCGGAGAAGTCAATGATGGCAATGCCGACCGCTGAGGAGTTGAACACCGCGCGGAACCGGGCCTCGCTGGTCTTGCGCTCCCGCTCGGAGATGTCGCGGGCGCGGAAGACCGCGCGTTTGATCATTTCCTGCTCGTCGAAGAGTCGATCCCGCAGCGCTTCCACATAGCCGCCGCTGAGCGCGCCGATCAGTTCGGTCAGTCGGGCGTGCACTGCGGGGTCCGCGCCGAGGCCGAGCGCTTCCGGCAGTTCCTTGCCGATGACCCGGATCGTGTGATCCAGCGCGTCGGCGCCGGTGACGTTCTCGCCGACCAGCCGGGCGCCGATCGACCTGGCGGGCGCGGCGGTGAACCGCGTGGCGGTCAACAGTTCGGCGAGCTCGTCGCTCAGCCCCAGCAGGAACTCGACGACGTCGCGGGCCTGTAGACCGATATGGCTGGTCCGGATGACCTCGACGGTCCAGCGTTGCGCGAACGCGGCAAGGCCCGGCCTGGTCCGGGTGTGGTCAGTCACGGTCACCTGCTCGACCGTTCCTGCCCGAACCGGGCACAGTGCGGGCGCCGGAAACCGACGCGGTGTCGAAAGCAACGTGGGGTGCCAACGCCAAAGTGGTCGGTATGTCACCGACGACGGCTGATGCCCAGCACGGGCGGTCCTGCACCACTGTCCCCTTCGAGGCTGACTGGACCTGCTGAGTGTAGAGATCAACCCACTGCGCGCATATCCGGGAGGCGCCCGTCAGGGCAAGGTTTGGCCAACTTTACGCCGAACGAGTGAACACGGCCGCGTGATCTGGTGGCTGCCCGGTATCACCGGAACCCGACGGGTGACGGTGATCATCTGAGGGTTCCGATTGATCGACTGGCATACATCGGCCCGGGTGTTGGATACTGAACAGCCGCGTGCTGTATGCGTCCACATCGTCGGCGCTGCGGGCAAGTCGGTGGTGCGTGGACAATGGATCGTGAGAGCGGACGGCCCTTGGCCGAGCCGGTGCAGCCGAACCAACGGAACCGAGGCGGAGGAAGAGGGTGGAGTATGCGGCACACAGCGGAATACGTCGGTGGCCCGCTGGACGGTAGGCGGGAACCGTTGCCTGCCGCCAAAACCGTGGTCGGCACCATCGTCACGCACGTGTTCCTGCACGGTGGCCCGAAGATCGAGACCCGGTACCGGCTCAACCGCACCGACGAGGGCCGCTGGGTCTATCACCTCGTCGTGGACGGATGATCGCCCTGTCTGTCAACACTGAAACAAGGAATTAACGCGCGCCACGTCGCGTATCGATAACGATTGCCCGTCAGGCATTACCAATCTGGATTATCCTCGTTGTCGGCGTGCTTTCTCGATACCGCCACAGATGGCCCAAGGTCACGTATCGCCCTTCCTACCTGCGACGTTACCGTCAGGGCGGTAAATGTTATCTGTCAACGAAACAAGCCTGTAGAACCATTGCCCGCGTCAGCGCGGCACCGCAACATCAGGCGGTGCCAGGGTCGACCCTGGTTGCCGGACCCGCTGCTGCGGAAAGAGGTTGAATTCAATGACAGGCTTTGGATCGCGAGGCGATACCCGTCGGCGCTTAGCCGGGCGGGTCGGTGGCCGGGTGAGCGCCGCGCTCGCCGTTGCCGCGACCGCGGCGACCGTGCTGTCCCTTGTGGCCGCCCCCGCATCGGCCGCGACGACAACGACCGCGGCGCCCGCTTCGGTCAAGGTGGCGGGGCATGCCGGCATTCCGACCGCCGGGCTGATCACCGGTTTCGGTTGTGCCACGGTCAAAGCGGGCAAGGCGCACTGTCTCGGTGAGGTGCGCGGCGTTCGCGGCAGCGATGGCAAGATTGGCCCGAAGCTGATGACCAGCCCGAGTGGTTTCGGCGCGCCGGATCTGCGCTCGGCCTACAACCTGAACAGCGCGTCGTCGGGCGCCAAGACCGTCGCCATCGTGGACGCGATGGACAATCCGAACGCCGAGGCCGATCTGGGCGTGTATCGCAAGCAGTACAACCTGCCCGCGTGCACGAGCGCCAACGGCTGCTTCAAGAAGGTCAACGGCAGCGGTCAGGCCTCGCCCCTGCCAGCGGCGGACGCGGGTTGGGCCGAGGAGGAGAGCCTCGACGTCGACATGGTCTCGGCGATCTGCCCGGACTGCCACATCATGCTCGTCGAAGGCGCTTCGGCCAATGACGCCGACCTGATGACGGCGGAGAACTCCGCCGCCGCCACGCCGGGCGTCGTGGCCATCTCCAACAGCTTCGGTGAGGCCGACAACAGCGGCGAGACCGCCGAGGACAGCGCGTTCCACCATCCAGGTGTTGCGATCACCGCCTCGTCGGGTGACTCCGGTTACGGGGTGGAGTGGCCCGCCGCGTCGCCTTATGTGACCGCGGTCGGCGGCACCTCGCTGAGCAAGGCAAGCAACAGCCGTGGCTGGAGCGAGACCGCCTGGTCCAGCGCTGGTTCCGGCTGCTCCGCCTACGAGGCCAAGCCGGCCTGGCAGACCGACAGCGGCTGCGCCAAGCGCACCGTCGCGGACGTGTCCGCGGTGGCCGACCCGAACACAGGGGTCGCCGTCTACGACACCTACAACACCTGCGGCAGCAGCTCCTTCTGCGACCTGCTGATCGAGCTGGGCCTGGTCACGGGTGCGGACGGCTGGGTGCAGGTCGGTGGGACCAGCGCGTCCTCGCCGATCGTGGCCAGCGTGTACGCGCAGGCCGGCAACGCGACGTCGGTCGTCGCCGGTTCCTACCCGTACGGCCACGCCTCGGCCCTCAACGACGTGACCTCCGGCTCCAACGGCAGCTGTAGCGGCAGCTACCTGTGCACCGCGGGCCCCGGCTACGACGGACCGACCGGACTGGGAACACCGAACGGCACCGGCGCGTTCTAGCCGACCATCGGACGTTGT